>JAEZIQ010000062.1 GCA_023436605.1 Actinomycetes bacterium
GGGCGGGACGGCGGAAGCGTTCGGCGCCGACATCGCTTCGGCCGGCGCCGCCGACGATCAGCTGAACCGGGTCGAAGACGCCATGGGGCCGGTGCTGGCCCTGGTCAACAACGCCGGCCGACGGGCCGATGGACTCTCGCCCCAGATCAAGGACGAGGAATGGGACAGCGTGATCGAGACCAACCTGAATTCGGCCTTCCGCCTGATTCGCCGATCACTCAAGCCGATGATCCGGGCCAGGTTCGGACGCGTAGTCAACATCGCCTCGGTGATCGGCCCCAGAGCCAACCCCGGCCAGGCCAACTACGCCGCTTCGAAGGCCGGACTGATCGGCATGACCAGAACGATCGCGGTCGAGGTCGCCCGCCGAGGCGTCACCGTCAACGCGGTCGCCCCCGGCCTGGTCGAAACGGGACTGACCGCCGACCTGCCCAGCGGTGCCTTCGACGACGCGATCCCGGCCCGGCGCCCCGGGACGGCCGAGGAGATCGCCGCCTGCGTCGGATTTCTCGCCTCGGAAGAGGCCTCATACGTGACCGGAAGCGTGCTCACCGTCGACGGCGGGATGAGCGCATGAACAACCCAACCCCACAGGAGTGACATGACAGTCAAAGCAGACACGGCTTCGGCCGAGAAGGTGATCATCAAGGGCCTCGAGGAAGTCGGTGCGGACCCGGACCAGATCACGCGGGACGCCACGTTCGAATCGCTCGACGTGGACTCGCTCGACCTGGTCGAGATCGCACAGATCGTCGAGGACGAGTTCGGGGTCGAGCTCGGCGGGGACGATGTCAAGGACCTGAAGACGGTCGGTGACGCGATCGACCTCGTGGTGGCGAAGGCGGGATGACGGTGCGCGCGGTCATCACGGGAACCGGGGCGGTGACCCCGCTCGGGGTCGGCGCCGGCACCCTGATCGACCGCTGGAGCGCCGGCCAGAGCGGCATCGTCGACGGGGTCGCGGACTGCCGCGACTTCGACCCGCTCGACTTCCTCAGCCGCAAGGAGGCCCGGCGGGCCGACCGCTTCACCCAGCTCGCACTGGCTGCCTCCGATGAGGCCCTTCAGCAGGCCGGCTGGGACGGGGACCTCCCCCATGATCCGCAGCGGATCGGTTGCGTGATCGGCACCGGGATCGGCGGGATCGGCTCACTCCAGGAGCAGGCCGGCGTCCTGCGTGAGAAGGGCGCCAAGGCGGTCTCCCCGCTGGCGGTTCCGTTGATGATGGCCAACGCCGGATCGGCCGCGGTCGCGATGCGGCACGGCATCCACGGTGAGAGCTTCGGCGTGGTCTCGGCCTGCGCCGCGGGTGCGCACGCGATCGGGACCGCCACCCGGATGATCCGTTCGGGTCAGGTCGACGCGGTAATTACCGGGGGTTCCGAGTCGGCGATGACCGACATCGCGATCGCCGCCTTCGCCTCGATGGGAGCGACCTCGCCGAGCGGCATCTCCCGTCCCTTCGACGCCCGCCGCGACGGTTTTGTGATGGGTGAAGGGGCCGGAGTGCTGGTCCTCGAAAGCGAGGAGTCGGCCCGCCAGCGCGGTGCCACGGTACTCGGAGAAATCGTCGGCTACGGAGCGAGCTCCGACGCCCACCATCTGACCGCGCCGGATCCGGCCGGGACCGAGTCGGCCCGGGCGATCGGCATGGCGCTGGCCGACGCCGGGATCGAAGCGGACCGCCTCGATTACGTGAATGCCCACGGCACCTCCACCCCGCTCAACGACCGCTCGGAGACCGATGCCCTCAAGCTCGCCCTTGGTGAAGTGGCCGGAACCATTCCGGTCAGTTCGACCAAGTCGGTGATCGGCCACCTGATGGGTGCGGCCGGCGCGGTCGAGGCGGTGGCGACCACGGCGGCGCTCGGCCGGCGTATCGCCCCGCCGACGGTCGGGCTCGAGCAGTTCGAGGAGGGCCTCGACCTCGACTACGTGCCCGGCGAGGCCCGTGAGCTGGGCGAGGATCGCCTCTACGCAATCTCCAACTCCTTCGGGTTCGGCGGTCACAACGCCGTTCTCTGCCTTGCCTCGGCATGACGGTTACCGCCGAGGCAACCGCGACCACCCGGCCGCCGTCTTCTCCCAGGCAGCGGCTCGAGTGGCTCTGCGATCCGGGCAGCTTCCGACCACTGCGCTCAGCCACTCTCTCCCAGGGGCTGGGAGCGCGCGCGACGCCGGGCGATGGGGTTATCGCCGGCGCCGGGCTGGTCGGAGGCCGCCCGGTGTTCTGCTACTCCCAGGACCCCGGCTTCCTCGGAGGATCACTGGGCCAGACGCATGCCGACACCATCGTCAGGACGCTCCAGATGGCCGGCGAGTCCGGGGCGCCGGTGGTCGGCTTCGTCGAGTCGGGCGGGGCCCGGCTTCAGGAAGGGCACGCGGCGCTCGAAGGGTACGGCCGGATCTTCCGCGAGAGCGTTCGACTTTCGGGACGGGTCCCCCAGCTCAGCATCGTCACCGGGATCTCGGCCGGTGGCGGTGCCTACTCCCCCGCCCTGACCGACTTCGTGCTGATGAGCCGCGACGCCAGGATCTTCCTGACCGGCCCCAGGGTCGTCGCCGACGCGGTCGGCGAAGTGATCTCGATGGAGGAGCTCGGCGGCCCCCGCATCCACGAGTCGAACGGGGTCTGCCAGCTGGTCTCCGACACCGAGGCCGACGCGATCGCCGATGCGAGAAGGCTGCTCGAACTGCTCCCGCAAACGGTCGGGGCGAGCCCGACCCGGAGCGAAGTCAGTGGTCCGACCGGGCCAGAACCCGCTGAAACGGTTCCGGCCGACGGACGAAAGGTCTATGACGTGCGGGATACGGTCCGCTCGATCGTCGACCGGGACAGCTTGCTCGAGATTCATCCCCGCTGGGGTGGCGGCATCTTCACCGGCCTGGCCCGGCTCGAGGGCCGGACGATCGCCGTCGTCGCCAACCAGCCCCGCCGTTTCGGCGGTGTGATCGACGCTGAGGCGGCCGAGAAGGCCGCCGACTTCATCGAGCTGGCCGACCGCTTCCGCCTGCCGCTCACCGTACTGGTCGACACCCCCGGTTTCATGCCCGGACTCCGCCAGGAGAAGGCCGGTGTGATCCGGCACGGAGCCTCTCTGCTTCGCGCCTTCGCCTCGGCCTCCGTGCCCAAGCTGACCGTGGTCCTGCGGAAGGCCTACGGCGGGGCGGCGATAACCATGAACTCGCGGGCGCTCGGGGCCGACGTCGTGTTCGCCTGGCCGGGGGCCGAGATCGGGATCATGTCGGCCGGCCAGGCGATCGGGTTCGTCCACCGACAGGAGATCGCCGACGGCGGTGACCGTGAGGGCCTGGCCGACCGCTACGCCGCCGAGCACCTGACCGCCGAAGCGGCTGCCGCCAGCGGCTTCGTCGACGAGGTGATTGACCCCTCCGAGACCGGGCCTCACTCGACTGGGCGCTGACCACGATTGCTGCGGGTAACGGCACATGGTGACCTCCTACGTCGCGCTCGGTGACAGTTTCACCGCCGGCAACGGGATCGGTTCGATGCGGCGCTGGCCGGACCTGCTCGCGGCCGAGCTTGCCGCCGGCGATCCCGATTTCTCTTACCTCAACCTGGCCCGCGACGGCGCCGACAGCCAGACGGTGATGGAGACGATCGAACCGACGATTGCTCTCCAGCCGGACCTGGTCACGCTGATCTGCGGCGCCAACGACGTGCTCCTGACCACCCGGCCCGACATTGCCGGGTTCGAGCGTCGCTTCGACCACATGCTCGACCGGCTCGAGCGAGCGATTCCCGGGGTCAACATCCTCGTCTCCACCTATCCCGATGGCTGGGCGATGCCCGGGCTCGGGCCGAGAACCAGGCGCCGGGTCGACGACGGCGTCCGGCTGGTCAACCAGACCATCATCGACGTCTCTGCGGTCCACGGCGTCCCCTGCCTCGATGCCACTTCGCACCCGGGCGCGCGGGAGCCGGACAACCTCGACCGCGACGGGCTCCACCCTTCGGCGCGCGGTCACCGGCGCGCCGCCCGCGAGTACCTCAAAGCCCTTCACACCCATTTCGGAATAACCCCCGACGACAGGAGGATCAACGCATGAACACCGATGGCGTTTTCGGCTCGGGCTTCGACCAGCTCGACGTCGGCGACGGATTCCAGACGGCTTACCGGACCATTTACGAAACGGACCTGGCCCGGTTCTCCGACCTCACCGGCGATCACCATCCGCTCCACACCGACCCGGCCTGGGCGGCGAACTCGCCGTTCGGCGCCCGGATCGCCCACGGCATGCTGCTGCTTTCCTACTCGGTCGGGCTGGCCCCGATCGACCCCGAGCGCGTGGTCGCGCTGCGCGGATTCGAGCGGGTCGTCTTCAAGCGACCGGTCCACATCGGTGATGCGATCCGTCTTCGCGGCCGCGTGGCGGAGCTCAAGCCGATCGACGACGACAACGGACTTGCCCGCCTGCTCTGGACAGTCGAAAACCAGGACGACCAGACCGTCCTCAAGGCCAACGCCGAGATCCTCTGGCGTCGCACCTCCCCCGCCCCCGAGCCGGTGTATCTGTGATGAACGCCAGCGGATACATGTCGACCGCCAACCACTCCCCCGCTGTCGGACCGGCGTCAAATGGAAGCCAGCCCGAACCTCAGCTGCTCCAGGGCAAGCGAATCCTGGTCACCGGTGTTGTCAACCGCCCAAGCATCG
>JAEZIQ010000093.1 GCA_023436605.1 Actinomycetes bacterium
CTTCATGCCGGTTATCGCCAATCACCGCGTCATGCCGCAGTCTCTCGAGGAGAGCTACCGCGTGGTGCGGGAAGCCTTCGAAGGAAAGACCGATCCCGGAGACGAAGGACCGTCGGACCAGTAACCAGCCAACGCAGGAAAGGGCATCACCATTTCGATCTTCAAGGCATATGACATCCGCGGGCTCTACGGCGACGAGATGGACGAGAACACGGCGGAGCAGATCGGCCGCGCCTTTGTCCTGACGCTCGCCGACCTGGTTCGCAAGGATCCGCATGACCTGAAGATCGGGCTGGGCCGCGACATGCGCCTTTCCGCCCCGACCATGGCGGCCGCCTACCGCGACGGCATGGTCGCCGAAGGCGCCCACGTGATCGATGCCGGTCAGGTTGCGACCGAGATGCTCTACTACCTGGTGGGCAGCCGGGACCTGGACGGCGGCGCGATGTGCACCGCCTCCCATAACCCCAAGGCCTACACCGGCGTCAAGCTGGTCCAGCAAGGCGCTCTTGCCCTTTCCGGCGACGCCGGGATCGGCGACATCCGCGGCCTGGTCGAAGCGGGGATGGGCGAAGCTCCGGGTGGCGGCAGCCACGAAGAGATCGACATCTGGGACGAGTACCACGAGGCAGCCCTCAAGTTCATCGATCCCTCCCAGGTGAAGCCGATGCGGATCGTGGTCGATGGCGGCAACGGCATGGCCGGCCCGATGGTCGGCCCGATCCTGAAGAAACTCGGGATGGACCTGATCGAGCTCTACTTCGAACCGAACGGCGAGTTTCCCGATCATGAGCCGAACCCGCTGCTCGAAGAGAACCGTCAGCTGATCATCGACACCGTGAAGAAGGAAGGGGCCGACCTCGGCATCGCCTGGGACGGCGACTCGGACCGCTGCTTCTTCATCGACGGCGACGGACGTTTCTGTGACGGCGACTTCATCTGCGCCCTGCTGGCCCGATCGGCCCTGGAGACCGAGCCGGGCGGCACCATCCTCTACGACCCGCGCTCGAGCCGCGCCGTCCCCGATGTGGTGGCCGCGGCCGGAGGCCGAACCGATCTCTCCCGGGTCGGCCACGCTTTCTTCAAGCGCCGCATGCGCGAGGAGAACGCGGTTTTCGGCGGCGAGGTTTCCGGGCACTACTACTTCCGTGATTTCTACTGCGCCGATTCCGGATCGATCCCGGCCCTCCGGCTGCTCGAGCTCCTGTCAAAGGACGGCCGTTCCCTGTCCGAACTGATGGAGGAGTTCCACTCGAAATACTTCATCTCCGGCGAGATCAATTCCGAGGTCGAGGATCCCCAGGCCAAGATGGACGAACTCGAGGCGCTTCACCCCGATGCCGAGATCACCCACCTCGACGGGGTCTCGGTCGATTACGAGGACTGGCACTTCAATGTCCGGCCTTCGAACACCGAGCCTCTGCTTCGACTCAACCTCGAGTCGCTGATCTCGCGCGAAGACATGGAGAGGAAGCGGGACGAGGTTCTCGCGGTGATCCGTGGCTGAGCCCGAACCTACCCCGGAATCGGAAGCGGCCCTCGCCCGGGCCCGTGAATGGGGCATCCACACGATTCCCGTTCCCACGCCGTTTGCGGTCGGGCGAATCAACTGCTACCTGCTCGAGGGCGAACCCCTGACCCTGATCGACGCGGGACCTCGTTCCGAGCGTTCCCTCGAGGTGCTGGAAGCAGGCATCGAAGCGGCCGGGTACTCGATCGGTGACCTCGACCTGATTGTCGCCACCCATCAGCACATCGACCACATCGGTCTGATCTCCACCCTCGTCGAGAGGTCCGGTGCCGATGTCGCCGCACTCGACATCTCGGTCGAGCGTCTGGCCGAGTTCGCTTTCGGTTCCGAGCAGGAAGACCAGCTCGCGGTCGACCTGATGGTGCGTTACGGCGTGCCTCAGGAGATCGCCAATGTCCTCAAGGAAGTCACCCGCAGCTACCGGGAACTGGCGGCCCCGGTCAAGGTGACTCAGCCGTTCAGCGTCGGCGAGAAAGTGGCCATGGGTTCGCGGCAGTACGAGATCTTCCACCGCCCCGGTCACAGTCCCTCTGACACCGTTTTCTGGGACGAGGAGCGGAAACTGATGTTCGGGGGCGACCACTTGCTGTCCCACATCTCGTCGAATCCGCTGATCTCGAAACCCCTGGACCAGTCCTCGGGCCGAACCAAGTCGTTGATCAACTACCGAGACTCCCTTCGGGCGACCGCGGAAATGCCGATCGAGATCATGCTTTCCGGCCACGGACTGGCGATCACCGATCACGCCGAGTTGATCGAGAAGCGTCTGGCCGGTCAGGACCGGCGCACCGAGAAGATCTACCGGTTGATCGCCGAGGGCCACGAAACCCCGCATGGCGTCGCCAATGCGATCTGGGGTGACATCGCCCTGACTCAGGCATACCTGACCCTCTCCGAAGTGATCGGCCACCTCGACATCCTCGTCGCCGACGGTCGGGTCGTCGAAAACGAGGGCGAGAAGTACTCGACCTTCGAGGTGGTCTCATGAACGTGGAGCCGGTCGCCCCCAAGCTGAACGGCAAGCGCCGCATGCTGATCATCGTGAACCCCTACGCGACCACGGTCTCGGACCGGCTGAAGAACCTGGTCGTCTACGCGCTCCAGGGCCGCTACGAGGTTGAAGTCGAGGCAACCCAGAGTCAGGATCACGCGACCGAGATCGGCCGCGACGCGGTCGACGGTGGCTACGACATCGTGGTCGCCTTCGGCGGCGACGGCACGGTGAACGAAGTCGCCAACGGCCTGGCCGGCACCGACATCCCGGTCACCTTCCTTCCCGGCGGCAACACGAACGTGGTCTGCCGCACGCTCGGCATCCCCAATGACGTGGTCGACGCGACCGAGCACCTGCTTTCACTCGCGGACGACTTCCGGCCCCGCAAGATCGACCTGGGCAAGGTCAACGACCGCCATTTCGTGTTCTCCTGCGGTGCCGGCATCGATGCGACCGTGGTCGAACAGGTCGACGCCAACCCGAAGTGGAAGCGTCGTGCCGGCCCCTGGTTTTACTCCTGGGTGGCGACCAAGGGTTACTTCCGCAACTACATGCGGAACCCCGTGCGGCTCGAGCTCGAGATCGGCGGCGAGACGCACACCGGAGTCACCGCCCTGGCCCAGAACTCCGACCCTTTCACCTACTTCAGCCGGCAACCGGTGAGGGTCTGCGAGAACGTGGCAATCGACGACGGCACGCTCGGCATGGTTCTGCTCAAGCGCGCCAACCTGCTCGACATGGGCGCGATCGTCCCCCGCCTGCTCGCCCAGCGGCTGAAGGCGGCAAAGCACAGCCAAGTCGAGACTTTCGAGCTGTTCAGCGAGGCCCGGATCCGGTCCGGTTCCACCGACGAGTCGGGGTCTGTCCGCCCCTTCCCCGTCCAGGTCGACGGCGACTACATCGGCACCTACGAGGAGATCACCCTCGAAGCCGACCCGGGCGCGCTCACGATCGTCGCCTGAAAGCGTTTGCCGACGCTCGGCTCCGGCTACCATCGGTTCATGGCTACCGCTGACATCACTGTCCTGCCGATTGGCCGCGAAGGTGCCTCGATCGGTGATCTGCTCGCCGTGATCGCCCGCCACCTCGAAGCCCAGGACAAGGTCCACTTCGAACTCCACGCAATGGGAACCAGCCTCGAAGGCGACCCGGCCGACATCTTCGCCCTCGCCGCCGAGATCCACGCCCTCCCCTTCCAGTCGGGAATCCCCCGTGTCTACACGGTCCTCAAAGTGGACCAACGAACCGACAAAGAACAATCCCTCGAATCCAAGGTGAAGTCGGTAGAAGACCGCCTCTAGAGATCCGACTCGCCTCGACCACTAGCGATTTTCCACTCCGTTCAAATCACCGGGTTATGGCACCGGTGATTTGAACGGAGTTCCCCTTCGGTCCCCTCGGGTGCTGATTTGTTGCACCCATTGAGCCACGTGTGAGCTTTTGGGCGCCAACATTGGCCACATGTCGAATGGTGTTGAAGCGAGACGCATCGCATACTCGTTGGCCGTCTCCCAGGAGGGGGTCATCGCGAGGCGGCAACTCTTAGGGCGAGGCGTCTCGGACGACGTGGTCAGGTACTGGTTGCGAAGCGGATATGTCTTCAGTTTCCTGCCGGGTGTCTATTCCCTGGGCCGTCCGGGAGATACCGATGAGGCGTATTGGATGGCCGGGATTCTCTATGGCGGAGATGGCTCGATCCTGGCGGGCGAGGCAGCCGCCCAAGCCTGGGGAATGACCGAGAAGCATCACTCGATCGATGTGGTCAGGACTTTCGGAAGCCGGAAGATCATCCGTGGACTTCCGCCACACGAAGACCTGAAGTTCTCGCTCCGCCGAGGCTCAATCGTTTCCGATGACTTCGCATGGAATGACTCCCTGCCCCTGATGGACCCGGCTCGTCTGCTGATCGACCTCTGTGCCCAGGTCGATCAGCGCCGACTTCGCCGCTACTTCATCGAAGCCGGTCGACACGGTCTCCTGACCGCGACCTGCCTCAACCGGATGGAACGCAGGAGCCTGAAGTTCAAGAACCGGAAGAACCTGACCCGGCTGATCTCCCTTTGGGATCCGACCACCGGTCGCATCCGTTCGATCCTGGAAGGCGAGTTCAAGCTGCTCTGCGCCGAAGGGAAAGTTCGTTCCCCTTTCGTGAATCACCGGATCGGCAGGTACGAGGTTGACGCTGTCTGGCTCGAAGAGAAAGTTGTCGTCGAACTGGACGGGCGGAAGTTTCACAGCGACGCGGAGGCATTGGCGGCGGATTCAGAGAAGACGCGCTACCTGAGGAGCCTGGGATACACGGTGCTCCGGTTCACCTGGAATGACGTGATCGAGCGTCCGGAATGGGTCCTGGAACGGATCAGGGCCGCACTCGGTTCAAATCACAGGGATATGACGCCAGTAGCTTGAACCTAGTGGCACTTTGGCAGCGCGACCGCGGGCCGGTTGGGTCAGTCGGCGGGGTTCACCCGGTGGGCGTCGAAGACGCTTTCGACGTGGCGGATCCGGTTGATGCACTGTTTGAGCTGACCGGTGTCACCCACCTCGACCACGAAACGGTTCTTGACCATCGGCGGATTGGTGGTGAGAGTGGCCGAAATGATGTTGACCCCAGCTTCAGAGAAGGCCCTGGATAGGTCTTCGAGAAGGCGGGTGCGGTCGTAGGCGTCAATCTGTATCTCGACCCGGAAGGTGGCCTCGTTCTCGCCTTCCCAGGCGACTTCGACGATGCGCTCCGGCGACTTCTCGAGGTTCGAGACGTTCTGGCAGCTGGTCTGGTGGACGGTGATCCCGCGTCCCAGGGACACGTAGCCGACGATGTCGTCGCCGGGCACCGGGCGGCAGCACTTGGCCAGGCGAAGCGCGACGTTGTCGACCCCTTCGACCTTGATTCCGAACTCGGAGGCCTCACGGATCGCGCGACTGCGCTTCGGGGTGCCCGACTCGATGTTTTCCACCGGGGCCGGTTCGATGATCTCGCCCTGCCGCAGGCGTTGGATCAGCTTGTTGGCAGTGGTCTTGGCCGAAACCTTGCCCTGACCGAGAGCGATGTAGAAATCCTCGGCCTTGCGGAAGCCCATCTCCCGCATCACATCGGCCAACATCGGCGAGCCGGAGAACTTCTGCGGGGGCAGATCACGCTTGCGGAGAGCCTCAGCCAGCGCCTCGCGGCCGTTTCGTTCGGCGTCGTCGCGTTTCTCTTCGCGGAACCAGGCGCGAATCTTGTTGCGGGCGCGACTGGTCCCGACCAGCTTCAGCCAGTCCCTCGAGGGGCCACGGTCCTTGTTCGCGGTCAGTACCTCGACGATGTCGCCCGATTTGAGCTGGTAGTGAAGCGGCACTATCTTGCCGTTCACCTTGGCGCCGACACAGCGGTGGCCGACGTCTGTGTGAATCGAGTAGGCGAAGTCGACCGGGGTCGAACCGGCTGACAGATTCATCACTTCGCCCTTCGGGGTGAAGACAAAGACCTCGTCCTCGAACAGATCTTCCTTCAGCGACTCGAGGAACTCGGCCGGATCCTGTTCCGATTCGGACTCGACCAGCTGTCGCAGCCAGGTCATCTTTTCCTTCGAAGTCTCCGGGCTGCTTCCGCCCTCCTTGTAGGAGACGTGGGCGGCGATTCCGTACTCGGCCAGACGGTGCATCTCGGCGGTCCGGATCTGGATCTCGAGCGGCTTGCCTTCCGGGCCGATCACGGTGGTGTGAAGGGCCTGGTACATGTTGGCCTTCGGCATCGCGACGTAATCCTTGAAACGGCCGGGCAGCGGTTTCCAGAGCGAGTGGACGACGCCGATCGCTCCGTAACAGTCCTTGACCGAGCCGACGATCACCCGCATCGCGGTGAGGTCGAAGATCTCGTTGAACTCCCGGCCCTTCTTGGTCATCTTGGTGTAGATCGAGTAGAAGTGCTTGGCCCGCCCGGCGATCTCGGCCTCGATGCCGACCTTCTTCAGCTCATCGGAGAGGTAGGCCCCGGCTTCCTCGACGAAGCTCTCGCGCTCGTTGCGCTGCTGGGCGACCAGGTGCTTGATCTCCGAGTACT
>JAEZIQ010000099.1 GCA_023436605.1 Actinomycetes bacterium
AGTCGTGTTCTCGCCCCTGAGCACGTCGATCAGGTCCATCTGGAGGCGGTTCGTGTCCTGGAACTCGTCGACCATGATCTCCGTGAACTGCTGGCGGTAGCTGTCGGCGATCTCGGGTCGCCTGAGCAGAAGGTCGAGCGTCTTCAGCTGCAGATCCTCGAAGTCAAGGCCGCCGCGCCGGTCCTTCGACTTGTCGTAGGCAGTTCCGTAGTTGAAGAGAAGTTCGGACAGCAGGGGCCAGTACTTCATTCCCACTTCGCGGCTGAGCAGTTCGGTCTTGGCCCGTCTGACCAACTCACAGAGTTCCGGCATCTTGCCGGAGTTCTTGTAGAAGTCGACCGCGTTCAGATCATCGTGCGTGAGATTCTCGGGCGCAGTTTCTTCGAGATAGGCGACCAGGTTCGCAATCTTCCGTTTGGGGGCCGCGGTGAGAGCCGTGTCGCCGCCCGCGTGGAGTGCCGCCCGCAGGATTTCCAGGTGAATGGTCTCCAACGGCCGGGGATGAGGAGGGTCGGGCAGCTTCGGCGTGAACTCTCCGGCTGCTCTCAGACGTTCGTAGGCCGACTGGATCCCCCACTTGAGGGTGTTCTGATTGAACCGGGAGAGCAACTCGATCGCTCCGCCGCTTTCGCCGGTCGACTGGATTGCCGTCTCGTAGGCCGACTCCTTAAGTCTCGAAGCAACAACGTCATCGATCACGTCGAAAGCCGGGTCGACCGTAGCAGCGACTGGATGAGCCCTGAGGATCCGGGCGCAGATCGAGTGGAAGGTACCGACCCACAGCGAGCCCATCGAGAAATCACGGTCGCTGGAATCCCGGAGGTCACGGATCCGGTCACGAAGTTCACCGGCCGCCTTGTCGGTAAAAGTAAAAACGAGGATCTCCGATGGTTCGCGTTCCTCGGTGACCGAGCCGTTCGTGTACCTGCCGGTCAGCAGTCGCTCGTAGCGGTTGACCGTCGTGCTGGTCTTGCCCGAACCCGCTCCGGCCTGCAGGAGAATGTCGCGGTCTTCGCAGTCGACCGCCTGTGCCTGTTCCGAGGTCATGGCCATCGGAACCGGGGTCCTGCGTAGGTTTCCTCGACATCCGGGGTCCAGTCCGGAACGCCGGCATGCGAATAGTGGTTCATGCACTCCGTGGGGTCATGCTCGATCTGGCCGTGGAGGATCTTCCAGGCCGCCTCCGCGGCCAGTTCAACCCCCTGCTGAATTTCCTCCGGCAGGTCGGCCACGAAGTCACCTGAGACCAGGTTCAGGTCCTTGAGGTCAGGCTTGGCTGACTCGTCGATCATGCCTCTGGGTCGGTGTTTGGCGGCGAAGATCGGAACGTAGAGTCCGGCCACAGGCTCGAGTCCCCAGAGCACCTCTAGCGCTCTCAGGTAGAGCTGAAGCTGGACCTTCCCTTCCCGCCGGAGTTCCGCCAGCGTCTTGTAAGAGGACGAGCCGGACTTGTAGTCGAAGATGATCCCCCGGCCCGCCTCGTCACCGTCTACGCGGTCGATCATTCCCCGCAGGCTCCAGCCGTCGAATTCCAAAGGAGGCATCGATTCCTCACCTTCGAATCCAAACTTCCGCTCCAGGTCGATCGGCCTGAATTCGGTCGACTCCCTGATGGCTTCCCGTCGAAGGAACCGTTCCAGTTCCACCGCAACCTGTCGGCGCTGAATCCGGTGTCTTGCGGAATCATCGCCGAGATCACAATCACCGGCCAGCGAGTCGACCAGCCCGCTCATCTCCTCGATCCACTCGTCGATGTCGTCAGACGACGGGATTGAACCGGGACGGGACCCGTACAGGGCGGCCAGCACTTCGTGGACGAGATTTCCCTTCGCCAGGGCTTCCGGTTCGGGCCCGAACCGCAGTGGGCTGATCGCCCTTTCGAAGAACCAGCGGTAGGGACAGTCGATGAATGCCTCCAGGGCGGTAGCCGAGAACATGCTCTGTTCGGCAATCAGGGCAGCTGCTGCCGGCGAGTCGATGTTTCCCAGATCCGCGGTTGCCGCCTCTACTTCCCGGGCCCGCACCACTTCCAGGTTCATCTGCTTCGCCCCCTCCGAGGCGAGCGGATCGGCGAGGTTTCCGGACGCTGCAACGGAGAGCGCCCACTCGTGCTCGCTAGGCGCTTCCGCGACCGGGAAAACTATGTCCGAACTCGACCTGCGGATAAGTCCGATACCGGCGCCGTCGTTCTTGAAGAGTCGCTTGACCTCTCCGATCATCGCGGAGGGAAACTCGGCTTTTCCGTGAACGTCGGCTACCCGGTGCGACAGCCAGAGTCCTTTGGTCGGAACGGCCAGACACGAGTAGAAGAGGTAGGTCTCCTGCTGTTCCTGGTCTGCCAGTTCCGGCATTTCCAATACGGCCCGGGCTTCCCTGGAGATGAGCGGGCTTCCCTGGGCGCCGCCGAGATCCTTCTCCTGAAGCGAGGCCATGAACAGGTACTCGGCCCGTTTCGCCCGCATCGAGTATGGACTCCCGATTCTCACTGTGTGGGCGGTGGGAACTGCCCAGGTCTTGATCGAGCCGCTGTTCAGGGCGTCGATCAGGATGCTCGCCGTGAGCCGGTCGCCGTGGAGATCGGCGAGTTCGTCGCAGGCGCGGTTGATCGCGCTGGCCATCTGAGTCTCGATCGCGATCGACGGTGTCGGCAGCGACCCCGGGCGGCCGGTCACGAGCATCTTCGCTCCGTGAGTGACAACACTTTTGACGGCTTCGCTCAGGTTCCCTTCCCTGATCTCGGCCAGCCCCGGCAGGGCATCCTGCCAATGGGCGGGCAGGTCACTGACGATCGCGCCCGCTGACTCGACACCATCCCGGACCGCCGCCAACTCGATCCCGTCGACGGTGGCGGGATCCAGACCGAGGGGGCCTCTCAACCAGGCGAACAACCGATCTGCCGGCCCCCGGGAACCGGTCGCCAGGAGAAAGTTGACCGCCGACTGACCGACCGCGGTTTCGGGGGCCGTGGTCTCGGCCTCGAGCATGACCGGGACCTTGTATTCGGTGAGGACTTCGACGAGAGCTGCGCCATTGGTCGCCGGAGAATCGATTGCGATTGCGATGTCGCCCGGGTCGGTCCCGCCGTCGATGAGACGCGCAATCTCGGCTCCGATCGCTTCTGCTTCTCCGCGGCGCCCCGACGCTTCGACCAGGGTAAGGGCGCTGCCGGGTTCGAGTGTTCCCGCCTTCGCCGGGTCGAGGAAGCTCCGCTCCAGCTCAACCAGCAGCGCGGCATGGTCGGCATCCTCCGAGGGACGCTGTGTGTCGCGCTCGACGGTGCCCCCGATCTGTTCGAGCCGTCCCAAGAGGCTCTCGGTGATTGCCATCGCCAGGTTGCCCTGCTCGTGGGTTATCGCGATGGTGACGGTGGTTACTTCGGCAAGCCTTCTGACCAGTTCGAGCTGCTGTTCAGTCAGGTCGTCAAAACCGGCGATGAACAGCGGCCGGCCTTCCCAGCCGCTCAATGACCGGGTCGTGGCCAGCGCCGCCCGCTCGGGGAGGTCGGTCAGGTCCGCCTCGTGTAAGGCTTCGAGGTACAACCGGTAGACGTCGGCGGCCGGACCGGCAAGATTTGCGATCTCAGGGTCATCGAAGGCTTCCGGACCGATCAGGTTGGCCCGGAACTCGTCGATGACCTGGAGGGCGGCATCGATTAGTCCAGGCTGGTCCTCCAACCGGTTTGCAATGGCCGGCCAGCCGGTCTGTATCGCCCCGGTCGCGAGTGATCGGCGGCGAAGGGGGGAGGCGATGCGACTTTCCTCACCGTAGTTTCTGGAAGAGCTCGCATCGCCGAGGATCAGATCGATCAGGTCCTTGAAGTGGACGACTCTTCCGCCGAGGAAAGCTCCGCGTCCGCGGGTTAGCCGCCTTTCCCACCCGAAGATGTCGTCCGTCGAGGGCACGACAAGCACTGGGTCGTCGCCGATGCGGGATTCGTACTTCTCCCGAACGAGTTCGGTTCGACCCGAATTCGGGGGGCCTTTGATGATGGTCAGGGGCACGGGGCAACTTTATGGTCGGGCGCGGCGGGCGGTTTCTGACGAATCCGCCATATGCGAAAAGCTTCGTTTTCCTGCCCATGTCCGCAAACTGCGGCTTTATGCAACAGTTTTTGCGTCCTGTGGCATCTCTATCTTCGTGGTTGTCCGAGCACCCAACCCCGAGGACGGCCCTCATGTCACTCTGTTTCGTCGATCCGGCTGATGCGATTCACGTTATTTCCGAGTCGGTCGGCCGCGAGGCCCGGCGCCAGATTCTTGGTGAAGCCCTTCGTGCCTGGGTGGACGAGATCCCCGAGGAGGAACTCGAGTCGCAGTACGCCCGCGCGCTCGCCGACCTCGATCAGGACGACCTCTCGCTGCTCGCCGCCTGGCACGGTTCGATGGACCTCGGCCAGCCGGTCCCCAACCGTGACTTCCTGATGGGAGCCTTCGGCTCACTCGGGGAGCACCGGCGCGAAGCCCTCAAGCTCGCCGCCGGGTTCCGCGGCGAAGAGGTCCTCGAAGATGGCCTGACCGAGGAACTCGCCCTCGAGACCGTGGTCGGCTGGCTCTCCCCGGAACGACTCCTCGACCTCGCCAACGAGGCCGTCGAGCTCTACGTCTGGGATCGCATCGGCTCCGACAACTAGCCCCCCGGGCGGCCCAGGACGGCTGGAGGCCCCTGGCATCCACCCGCTGAAGCTTGAGGTTCAGGGATGGTGACGCAGGTTTGTAAGCGTGATGACGTCAAACCTGCGGCACCAATCACCCGACGGTGAAGCAGCTTTCGACCCGACGGTGAAGCAGCTTTCCTACGAACTCGGTCCCAATCCTGCTTCACCGCACCCACCCCGGGTTCCTCGAAATAATTGAGATGGCAGGATTTGTCCGGAATTGGACATTGCGGACAGGCCGTGATGGGGTCACTATGGGGGCATGGATTTGCCCCGCAAGATCGTCATCGTCACTTATCCGGGTCTGCAGCCGCTCGATGTGGTCGGTCCGGCCGAGGTATTTGGCGGCGCCAGCGATCTGGTCGCGACCTGGGTTGACGGGGAGCCGACCAACCCGGCCTACGAGGTCGAAGTGGTGGCCGCCACGACTCAGCCCCTGGAAGTCCGTCACGGTGCCTACTCGATCGAGCCGGCCCGCTCGATTGACCAGTGCCGGGGGTTCATCGACACGCTGATCGTGGCCGGGGGGACTGGCGTCCTTGAAGCCGAGAAGTCCGAGCGCCTAGTCGATTGGGTTCGGGAGGCAGCCGGTCGGTCCCGCCGGGTCGCCTCGGTCTGCTCCGGAGCTCTCTTGCTGGCCCGGGCCGGGCTGCTCGACGGTCTTCGGGCGACCAGCCACTGGGCGTCCTGCTCGGAGCTTTCCCGTCGCTATCCCGAGGTCAAGGTCGACCCCGATCCGATCTTTATCCAGGACGGCCGGATCTGGACCTCGGCCGGGGTAACCGCCGGGATGGACCTTTCGCTTGCCCTGGTCAGCGAAGACCTTGGTGAGGACGTGGCCCTGGAGATCGCCCGCTGGCTGGTCCTCTTTTTACGGCGACCAGGCGGCCAGGCCCAGTTCAGCTCTCACATCTCGAACCCGGCAGCCCGACCCGGCCTGCGAGGCCTCCAGCTCTGGATCGCCGATCACCTCGACTCGGATCTGCGGGTGGAGGCTCTGGCTGAAAGGGCCCTGATGAGCCCGCGCAACTTCGCCCGGGCGTTCCGTAAGGAAACCGGGGTGACTCCCGCGAGCTACGTCGAGACTCTCCGCATCGAACGGGCCCGGCAGCTGCTGGAAGGTCCGCCGGAGCCGATCGACCGGATCGCAATCAGTTGCGGCTTCGGCACCCCGGAAACGATGCGTCGTGCCTTCGCCCGCCGGCTGGGGGTTTCTCCCGCCGAGTACCGCCAACGATTCCGCCGCGAAACGGTGGCGGCCTGACCGCCAACCAAAGGAGAACCATGCAAGTTGCCTACCTGCTCTACGACCGTTTCACCGCCCTCGACGTCACGGGGCCGCATGAAGTCTTCAACTCCGTGCCCGGAACCGAATCGGTTTTCGTCGGTGAAGTTTCAGGGCCGTACCGGAACGAGTCAGACACCCTCTCGCTGGTTGCCGACAAATCCCTCGACGAGGTGACAGGTCCCGACATCCTGGTCGTCCCCGGTGGCTTCGGTACCCGTGACCTGCTCGACCACGAGCCGCTGCTCTCGTGGATTCGCGCGGTCGACGAAACGACTACCTGGACTACCTCGGTTTGTACCGGGGCCCTGCTCCTCGCGGCAGCCGGTCTGCTGGACGGGAGGCCGGCCACGACCCACTGGCTCGCCCGCGAGACCCTGGCCGGTCTGGGGGCTGAACCGGTCCCCGAGCGGGTGGTCATCGATGGAAAATACGTGACCGGTGCCGGAGTCTCGGCCGGCATCGACATGGCCCTGACCCTGGTCACCGAGATCTTCGGACCCGAGGTCGCCCAGTCGGTTCAGCTCGGCATCGAGTACGACCCGCAGCCCCCGCACGACGCCGGTGCCCCGGAAAAGGCGCCGATGGAAATCGTCGATGTGGTCACCGCGGTCTTCGCCGCGAATGAATCAGCCTGAGTTGCCGGCAAGCAAAGCTCGCACCTCGGCGCGGGCCTGGGCGGTCTCGCGGAAGTGGACGCCGTGGATGCCGAGTTCGTTGGCAGCCGTGACATTGATCTCCATGTCGTCGATGAAGATGCACTGCTCAGGTTCGAGTCCGACCCGCTCCAGGGCCAGCCGGTAGATCGGTGGATCGGGCTTGCGGCAACCCACGAACGCCGAATCGACCACCGTCTCGAACAGCTCGTCGATCGGCATCATCGAACGCCAGGCAGACTCCCACTCCTTCACGTTGTTGGTCAGAAGCGCCGTCCGGATGCCGTCGCGCCGGATCTCCCGGATCAGGTCGATCATTCCCGGGTTGGGCTCCAGCGCGTTGAAGAGCAGGACGCCGAACGATTCGATGTCGGGCCGGTGGCCGAGAATCGGTTCAAGGGCGTCGGCCAGCTGCCGGTCGAACTCCGCCTCTGTAATCCGGCCGCATTCGAGCTCGAACAGGGGGTGGGGTTCGCCGCGGTCGACAATCGACCTCATCGCATCCCCGAAGGAAGTAGGAGGGATGCCGACCTTATCCTGGACCGAGGCGAAAGCTTCAAAGAGTGGCGTGGTCAGCACGCCACCAAAGTCGGAGATCACCATCTCGATCCGGCTCATGAGACAGCCACCAGTGCCGGCCGGGTGATCTCGTATCGGCCGAGTCCCAGGTGCCCGTCGAGCGACCAGCGAAACAGAGCGGTGTTGATCACCGCCCCACCGACCTTGGCGGTGCAGCCGGTGACCACCGAACCCGCGCCGTGAAGCGCAGCGATGTCATCGCTGGCCGGCCAGAGCTCGAGCGTGGCTCGCCGCTGGCGGCCAGCCGAGTCGTACTCGGTCGAAAGCAGGACCTCGTCAAAGTTGATGTACCCGCCGGGATGGGTGATCGCGGCGATCGTTTCCTCATCGCCGTGGTCGACCTCGCCCGCCGGGGCGGCCGAGGCGATACAGATCAGGCCGCCGTCAGAGAGGATGATCGTCGCGTCGCGGGTCAGCCCTGCCGAACCCGGGAGATCTTCTTCCCGGCGGTGGATCACTCCCCGGCAGTCGAGCTCGACTTCCTCGCCGCGATGGACGAGCCGGCCCTTTGTTTCGATCAGGCTCGCCTCGCGGCGGCCGGTCAACTCGCCGTCGAGGCGGATCGGCTCACCGGTCGAAGCGATCGAAACTGCGAGCTCGCCATGCTCGGTTTCGAGTTCCAGCGGAGCTCCGTCGACCAGAGGGTCGAGTCCGCCGGCCGGGATCGGAGCCGCGGCGACAACGTCCTCGCCCAGCATGATGGCGCCGTTGCCGCCACTGGTCAGACTGACGAAAAGGCCACTCTCGGGGTCAAGGATTTCGATCGACTTGGTCTTCACTGGTTTCCGACCCTGAGCGTAGCTGGGGGCGAGGCTCCCCGTCGGGCCGGTCAGTGACGTCGACCGCTTCACCGTCGATGTCGTAGGAAGTCTGGCGACTCCCGCGGTAGTAGTTGTAGCCGCGGTTGCCCCAGGTCGCGGTGGTCGCCGCCACCTTGAACTTCGAGGCGAAAAGGGTCAGGCCGACCAGCTTGACCAGCCAGCGGGTCGGCGGGAAAAGCAGGAACAGTCCGATCGCCGAGGTTATGAACCCGGGGATGATCAGGAGCAGGGCCCCGGACGTGATCATCACCCCGTCGAAGGCTTCCTTGGCCGGAGGCCGACGCTCGTCGATTGCCCCGCGGAACCGGCGCCAGTGGGCCCGGCCGCGGTGCTGAAGGATCAGGATTCCGGCCACCGCCGAGGCAAACAGCAGGAAGAGCATCCAAAAAAAGCCAATCCAGTTCGCGACCTGAATCATCACGAACAACTCCGCAATCGGCCAGATGATCAGCAGGGCAAGGATCAGAACGAACATGTAGGACAAGGTTACGCGGTGCACCTCGCCGGGTTACAGGCCCAGCTACCATGCAGCCATGGCTGACGATCAGGCAACCATGCCGACCGAAGAAGAAGTGTTCGAGGCTCTGGAAGAGGTAATCGACCCTGAACTGGGGCTCGACTTCGTTTCACTGGGCCTCGTCTACGACGTCGAGCTCGAAGCCCCCGACGTATACGTGACCTTCACCCTGACCACGCCCGCCTGCCCGATCGGGCCGCAGGTATCCGAGCAGATGAAGGAGTTCGTCGGAGGCCTCGAGGGTGTTCGCGACGTTCACCCGAAGATGATCTTCGACCCGCCGTGGTCACCGGAAATGATGACCGACGACGCGAAGTTCGCGCTCGGGTTCTAACTCTTAGAAGCTGATTTTCTGGCGCTGCCCTTAGGGGCGGAGCCGTTCTTCGAGGCTGGCTTTCGGGCCGTCTTCTTGGCCTTGTCCGGGGCGATCGTCTTCTCGATCTCGTTCGCTGCCTCGTTCAGCTCGGCCAGCGACTCGTTCAGACCCCGGCGTACCTGGCCGATGTCGGGCATCGCGTCGAAATCACCGATCAGGCCGATGTTGACCTGGCCGGCGTAGCTCATCACGCCGACCGCCAGACCGTGATTCTTGGCCAGGAAAGCGACCGGGTACGGCTTCGAAAGCTTGCGTCCGAGCACGTATAGCGGGATCTGCGGTCCCGGCACGTTGGTGACCAGCAGGTTGAAAAGCCGGGTCGAGAACGTGAGTCGGGCAGCCTGGGCGAGCAGAGTGGGGGGTGCGAAGTCGTTGAGGCGCGCGATCACCTCCGCTCCCAGTGCCTGCTTGGAGTGTTTGAGACCGTCCATCGAAGCGCTGACTATCTCCAGCCGGGCGACCGGGTCGGGTTCATAGACCGGCAGCGGCGCCCGCATCGTTGCCAGCTTGTTTCCGAGCTGGCCGCGCTCGTTGTCGGAACGGACCGAAACGGGCACCATTGCCCGGAGTTCGAGACCGTCGGTTTCGACCCCCCGCTTCAGCAGCCACTTCCGGATCGAACCGGCGGCTATGGCCAGCACGACATCGTTGACCGTTGTCCCGAACACGTCCTTGATCCGCTTGAACTCGTCGAGACTGGCGCTGGTCCAGGTGATCCGGCGGTGGGGGCCGATCGGCTGATTCAGGGGAACGTCCGGGGCCGAGTCGGCCAGCGCCCGGGCGACTTCGGCCAGGCCCTCGGCGCTCTCGCCGACCTTGCCAGCGAGGCTCGAAGGTTTGCGCAGTGCGGAGATCGCCTTCTCGCCAAGTTTCACCGGCTCGGTAGCGAGTTCTCTGGCGCCCCGTTCCAGCAGGCTCAGGTTCGAGGGAAGCGGCTTCGGCTTCCACTCCTTCTTCGGCACGATCGGCTCCGCGTCCGGGGTGACATCAAAGATCACGGTGCCGATATCGACCCCGGAGATGCCGTCGATCATCGCGTGGTGGCTCTTGATGATGATCGCGAAGCGGTCGCCTTCGAGTTCCTCGACCAGGAACATCTCCCAGAGCGGCTTCGAACGGTCGAGCGCCTGCGAGAAAAGCCTCGAAGCGAGGATCTTCAGTTCCCGTTCGCCACCTGGTTTGGGCAGCGCGGTGTGGCGCAGGTGGTAGTTCAGGTTGAAGTCGGGGTCGTCCGCCCAGAGCGGACGGCCGGTTCCGTACGGCGGGTAGACCAGCTTCTGCCTGTAGCGGGGCACGAAATCCAGACGGGACCCGATATGCGCCTTGAATTCGTCGTAGGCCGGCGGATCGCCATCGAAAATCATCACTGCACCGATGTGCATGTGAGAGTTCTCGTTTTCGTTGGTGAGAAACTGTGCGTCGATCGCGGTTAGACGATCAAGTTCTTGACTGGCCGGTTCCATGGCTCCCCATCGTGGACTAGGTAGAAACTCTACTCGGGTACCCTTCAGCAATGCCGGAAACACTCACCACCGGGATCGAAAAGGTCATTCTCGCCGCTCCGCGCGGCTATTGCGCCGGCGTTGACCGGGCAGTGCAGACAGTCGAGCGCGCCCTTGACAACCACGGCGCCCCGATCTACGTCCGCAAGGAAATCGTCCACAACAAGCATGTGGTGGAGCAGCTCGCCGCTCGCGGTGCGATCTTCGTCGAGGAGGAAACCGAGGTTCCGGAAGGCGAGATCGTCGTCTTTTCCGCCCATGGCGTTTCACCGGCCGTCCACGAGCGGTCCGCCCAGCGGCAGCTCCGAACGATCGACGCCACCTGCCCGCTGGTCACCAAGGTTCACGTCGAGGCCCGCAAGTTTGCGGCCGAGGGTTACACGATCATCATGGTCGGCCACGAAGGTCACGAAGAAGTCGAAGGGACGATGGGCGAGGCCCCGGACTCGATCGTTCTGGTCCAGACCGTCGACGAGGTCGATGATCTCCAGATCGACGATCCCGATCACGTCGCCCTGATCACCCAGACCACACTTTCGGTCGACGAGACCGCCGAGATCATCGCCCGCCTGCGCGAGCGCTTCCCGGGAATAGTCACCGCCAAGGGCGAGGACATCTGTTACGCGACCACGAACCGCCAGATCGCGGTCAAGCAGCTGGCCCGACAGTGCGACCTGGTGTTGGTGATCGGTTCGACCAACTCCTCCAACTCGAACCGACTGGTCGAGGTGGCCCGTGAGCACGGCTCGAAGTCCTGGTTGATCGACAACCACACCCAGGTCCAGGAAGAGTGGCTTGACGGGGTCACGACGGTAGGCATCACATCGGGCGCCAGCGCCCCCGAAGAACTGGTCGAGGATCTGGTTCAGCTGTTCCGGGACCGTGGCGTCAGCGATGTATCGGAACTCCGCACCGTCGACGAGTCGGTCCGCTTCATGCTGCCCAAGGAGATCCGCAAGGGTCTCCCGATGGTTTCCTGACGGATCTCAGGCGACGGCCGGGGCGAAGCTGACCGACCAGATCTCGGGCGCGCCCTCGAGCTCGATCCCGATCCGGTGGGGACCGTGACGTTCATGCTCGGCCAGGGTGTAGAGGCCGGGTCCGTCGATCTCGACCTCGGCGTGATGCTGGCCATCGAGGCTGATCCTGAGCTGGCCTGAGCCTTCGGCCGTGGCGTAGGCACCGCCGCCTTCGTATTCCACATCGAAGGCCGCGCCGTCCGCGACCGTCCAGGGGCGCCCTTCGAATGGGACCAGTTCCTGGCCGGGCGGTGGCATCTCGGCGCCGGGCTCGTCGGTCGGTCTGATCGGAGCCATCGGTTCCGGCATCTCCGGCAAGTCCTCGAAGGAAGCCTTCAGCGCCTCCTGGATCGCCTCCTCGGTGCCGGCGTAGTCGCCTTCGCCGAAGTGGAACCAGCGGAGAATTCCGCCGCGACCCCAGAGGAAAAGGCTGGGCCAGCCCTCGCAGCCGTATCCGGTCCAGAGCAGCTGGCGATCGTCGATCAGGACCGGGAAATCGACCCCGAGGCGACGCAGTCCGCGTTCTGCGGCGTCCGGGTCGGCGCCAAACGGAAAGCGGGGTGCCTGGACCCCGAGCACTCGCAGACCGAGCGGTTCGTAGCGCCGGTGCCACTCGATCAGGTAGGGCAGGGTGCGCACGCTGTTCAGCTGGCTGTAGTCCAGGAAATGAACCAGTACCGGGCCTTTGGCCGTGAGGACTGGCATCTTGCCCGGGTCCTTGCCAACCCAGGTCGCCTTGGCGGGGAGTTCGGGGGCAGCTATGTCATCTCGGAGTGGGTGGATAGCTGGATCGTATGGGTATGATCAGGCTTCAGTCACCCCCTTCTACGAGCTCTACAGGAGAGAAACTCGTGAACACGAATCTGTGGGATCGCATCGAGCAGGCCCGGGCCCAGTACAACGTCCTGGAACACCCCTTCTACCAGCGCTGGTCAATGGGAGAGTTGAGTCGTGAAGAACTCGCCCACTACTCCGGCCAGTACCGCTACGCAACCGAGGCGATCGCCAAGTTGAGTACCGACATCGCCGCTCACGCACCGGAAGGCGAGCGCGCCGGTCTCGAGGCTCACGCCGTCGAAGAGCACGATCACATCGCGATGTGGGACGGCTTCGTCGACGCGGTCGGCGGCACGGTCGGCGCCGAGCCGAACCAGGAGACCCTGGAGTGCGTCGAGTCCTGGACCAAGGCTGACGGTTTCGGTCCCCAGCTCGCCCGCATGTACGCGATCGAGTCCGGCCAGCCGGCGATCTCGAAGACCAAGACCGAAGGTCTCGGCGAGCACTACGGCATCACCGACGCTCCCGGCAACCTTTACTTCACGGTTCACCAGGAGATGGATGTCCATCACGCCGCCGAGGGTCGCAAGCTGATCGAACGGCACATGAACGAGTTCAGTGAGGACGAGCTGGTCGCCGCGGCCGAGGAGGCCTTCAAGGCCAACTGGCTGCTGCTGGACGGCGTTGAGAAGGCGCGCGCCTGACCTTCCCTCTCGCACACGCCCTCTCTGCAGGGCAGGACCTCCCGATCCCGGCGTGGCTTTTTGCTTGGGGGGCCTCGATTGTTCTGGTTGTTTCGTTTTTCGCTCTCTCTGCGGGCTGGCGCCGGGCCCGTTACGAGAGTGATACCTGGCGTCAGGTTACGCCCGGCTTCGGCCGGGTTCTGACCAGCCTTCCGGTCCGCATCCTCTGCGGAGCGCTCGGGCTCTTCCTGCTCGGGGTTGCGATCTACGCCGGCTTCGAAGGCACCGAAGCGCCGGACCGCAACGTCTCCCTGACCCTGCTGTTCGTGACCGCCTGGCTCGGTTTCCCTTTGCTCGGCGTTCTCGTCGGCAACGTCTTTCCTGCCTTCAACCCCTGGAACGCGATCGCCGCCCCGGTCGGCTGGGCCTGGCGCAGGGTCACCGGCGGTGAACCCGCCCATCTGAAGTACCCCGAGAAGCTCGGCCGCTGGCCGGCGGCTGTCGGGCTCTTCCTGTTCGTCTGGCTGGAGCTGGTTTACGGCGAAGGCAGCGGCGTCGCGGTCGGGGTTTCACCCGAAGCGGTCGCCCAGGCCGCGGTCTTCTACTCGGTCTACACACTGGTCATGACCGGCCTTTTCGGTCGCGAAGTGTGGTTCAGAAACGGTGAGATCTTCTCGGTCTACTTCGGCATGTTCGGCTCGCTCGGCAAGTTCGAGGTCCGGGGCCGGGAACTCGGACTGCGTCGCTTCCTGTCCGGGGCGACCACCTGGGCGGCGGCGATCCCCGGCTCGGTCGCGCTGGTGATCACTTCGATCGGAACCACGACCTTCGATGGCGCCTCCGAGGGAGTCTTCAAGGACGGCATCAGCTGGCTGATCGACCGTTTCGATGACCTTGGTTTCAGTGCTACCGCGGCGGCCAGGACGTCGAGCACCACCTTCATGCTGGTCAGCGTCGGCATCGTCGCGCTCGTGTACCTGGCCGGAGTGCGTGGCATGGGCACGATCCCCGGGGCACCCGACCGCAAGACGCTCTGGCAGACCTTCGCCCACGCCCTGATCCCGATCGCCTTCGCCTACCTGCTGGCCCACTACTTCAGCCTTTTCTTCTTCCAGGAGCAGGCCCAGTTCACCTACCTGCTTTCCGACCCCCTCGGCACCGGCAACACCGATCTCTTTGGTACCGCCGGCTACGGGATCAATTACAACGCGATCAGCAACGAACTGGTCTGGTACGTCCAGGTCGGCGCCCTGATCGCCGGACACGTCGCCGGTCTCATCCTCGCCCACGACCGTGCGATCACCATCTGGAAGGACTATCGAACCGCGGCCCGCTCCCAGTACTGGATGCTCGCCGTAATGGTCGCCTTCACCTGCTTCGGGCTCTTTCTCCTCTCGGTCTCCAACGCCTAGCTCGGGCACCCGCTGAGGGTTCGAGGTAACCGTTCATTCGTCCACCTGAACGTGGCCGTGACAGATGATGGGCTGTAGCGTAGGTTGGGTATGAGGCTCTTTTCGGTACTTCTGGTCGCTCTGGTTGCGGCGTTGGTGATTTCGGGCCCAGTCCCTGCTTCGGAGGGCAAGTCGGGTTCGGGTCAGGCCCGGGCCAAGATCTGCCCCAAGGCGAAGTCTGGTTGGGATGCGAGGAAGCTGATTGGGAAGCGGCTTGGCAAGGCGACACTGATCGCCGCTAAGCGCGGTTGTTCGATTCGGGTTCTTCGCATCAATGGTGAGGACCAGGCCGGCACCGACGACTACGTGACCTCCCGGATCAATGTTGCGATCCGGGGCGAGAAGCGAAGGGTCGTCCGGATCCTCGGTATCGGCTGAAACTGGCGCCTGGCAACCGGGCTAGAGGATGCCGAGGATTACCCGGGCCGCTGCACTTGCGGTCTTCTCGGGATTCTTGCCCTTGAGCAGCTGCGTTTGCTGGTTGACCCCGGTGGCGAGTGACTCGACCGCTGTGATCGTGTCGGCGGGGGAAAGTGGCGGAGAGATTTCGCCAGCTTCGATCGCGATGTCGAGGTCGTTGCGGAGCACTGTGGTCCAGCGCCCCCAGGTTTCCGCGATCGCCTCGCGCACCGGACCGGGGCGTCCGTCGAACTCGGTCGAGACCGACGTCATCAGGCAGCCACCCCGAAACGGGCTGCTGGCCGAGTAGGCGTACCAGGCGTCGAGGCAGCCCAGCAAACGTTCCCGGCCCGGGTTCAGTTCGGCGTTCGGCGCCCAGATCTTCTCGGTGAAGTCTCTGGCGCCGAACTCGACCACCTCGATCTGGAGTTGCTCCTTGCTCTTGAAATGCCCGGCCACGCCGGCTTTGCTCATCCCGAGAGATGAGGCGAGCGAGCCGATCGAGATCCCTTCCAGACCGATCTCGGATGCGCCTTCGGCGGCCTCGCGCACGATCAGGTCATGCGTGTTCGCAGCTTCGGCTCTTGACCGGCGTGGACTCACAGGCTGACTATAGATCGCAAACCTGATCCAAACTCAGATGAGATCGAGAACGTCACCCTCGGCCATCACCATCAGCTCGGGTTCTCCTACGCCATCGAGCGAGTTCTCAAGGCGGCCGATGATGTTCTCCGTCTGTGAGTAGAGCGGCGGCTCGTGGATGCCGTCATAGTGGATCGGCACCAGGCGCTTGGCGCCGAGGATCCGGGCCGCGGCAACAGCTTGTTCGGGGCTGAGCGACGCTTCGATTCCGCTGGCCGGCTGACGATGAGGGAACGAGGTGAGGGCACCGTTCACCGGAAGAAAGGCAGCGTCGAAGGGTCCGAGGCGCATCTGGATAAGCCACCACGAGCCGTGGAAGAGGGTGTCACCCGCGTGGATGATCCGCTTGCCGTCGGCCTCGATCACCCAGGAGATCTGGGGGTCGCCGAAGCCATCGACGGCTGGTACCGCTGTCGCCACGAATGGGCCGGTCTCGACCGTTTCCCAGTTCTCCATCAGCACCTGATCCACGTCCGCTTCGGCCAATTCCATTTCGGCCACCGCGACGCCACCGGTCTCGAGCGGTTCCCCTTCCATGATCGCGGGACGGTGAAGCGAACCACCGTCGGACAGGGCCTGGGTGATCGCCGAGGCATCGGTGTGGTCGGTATGGAGGTGGGTGACGAAAGCGGCCAGCGAGCCGCCGGGATTCTCGGTCGGGAGAAGGGGAGTGCGGGGCGGGCCGATGTACGGCTCGATCGACTTCCAGCCGAGAATGTGGTCGACCACCACACTCGATCCCTGCGATTCGACCTCGATCCCGGCCCAACCAAGTCTTCTGATCCGCATGTGTTCCCTTTCGTCCCCCGGCTGGCCGGGCATTCGATTGAAGTTGGTGGATGCCGGGAGATCCCGGTCAACATCCGCACCGAATAAATAGCACACGATCGTTCGTATGTAAAGAAGCGCGTAGAAGGGCCCGGCCTGGTGGCGTCCCTATGCTGCGGCTATGGGTTCTTCCGTCTCCCCGGCCGAAGTTTCCGTGGTGGTTTTCACGGTTTCCGATCGCTCTGCGCTGGGAGAAAGGGAGGACCGATCCGGGCCGGCGGCCGCTGGGGCACTCCGCACAGCCGGATTCGAATCGATCAGCGCGGCAGTGATCACCGATGGCCGGGAGGTCGTCGAGAGCGCGCTCGTTGACGCCATCGAGGCGGAGGCGGACCTGATCCTTACCCTCGGGGGAACCGGGGTCGGGCCGCGGGACGAAACCCCGGAAGGAACCAGGCCGTTGATCGAGCAGGACCTGCCCGGGGTCGCGGAAGGACTGAGGGCTGACGGGGCGGCGAAGGTGCCGACCGCAGTGCTCTCCCGCGGGCTCGCCGGAATCAGTCGTCCCTCTGGGTCCGGCCATCGCTCGGTGATCGTCAACCTGCCGGGCTCGACCGGCGGAGCGCGGGACGGAGTCGAGTACCTGGCTCCGATCCTGCCGCACCTGATCGACCAGCTCCGGGGAGGCGATCACTGATGGCCGAGGAAGCGGAACTGGAGGCCTTGCGCCTGGTCCGGATCAGTCCCGAACCTCTTGACCTGGGTCAACATCTCGAGAACGTCTCGGGGCCCGGGTTCGGCGCCGTGGTCACCTTCATCGGCCAGATCCGGGATCACGACCCCGACGCGTCGGGTCAGGTCGAACGGCTCGAGTACGAGGCCCATCCCGACGCCGAGGCAATCCTCACCAGGATCGTGGCCGAGGTTGAGGCGGACGGGATCAGGGTTGCGGTGAGCCACCGGACCGGGTCCGTAGAAGTGGGAGAACCGGCACTGATCGCATGCGTCGCTTCCGCCCACCGGGACCAGGCTTACGAGGCAAGTCGGGAATTGATCGAGCGGATCAAGGCCGAGGTTCCGATCTGGAAGCGCCAGGTCGTCACCGAGGGGACCCACAACTGGCAGGGACTCAGATGAGCGGCCTGGTCGACAGCTTCGGCCGGGTCCACCGGGACCTGCGGATCTCGCTGACCGACAAGTGCTCTCTTCGCTGCACTTACTGCATGCCCGAAGAGGGGGTGCCGTGGATTCCGAAACAGTCGGTGCTCTCGGTGGATGAGATCGAGAGGGTGACCAGGATCGCGGCGGCGGAGGGGATCGAGACCGTGCGGTTGACCGGTGGTGAACCGCTGATCAGTCCGAACCTGATCGAGATCGTCCGCCGAATCGCGGCGATCGAGGGTCCGGAAGGGCGACTCGAGGTGGCGATGACCACCAACGGCATCCGCCTGCCGGAATTCATACCCGGACTCGAGGAGGCCGGGCTTTCGCGGCTCAACATCAGCATCGACACACTCGACCCGGACCGGTTCTTCGAGCTGACCCGGCGCGACCGGCTGATCGATGTGCTCGCCGGAATCGAGGCGGCCCGCCGCTCCAGGCTCCGGCCCCTCAAGCTCAACGCGGTAGTGATGCGCGGCGTCAACGAGGACGAGGTAGTCGACCTGGTCGAATTCGCGATTGAACATGACGCCCAGATGCGCTTCATCGAGCACATGCCGCTCGACATCGGCCACACCTGGGACCGGGGAGAGATGGTGCCCCGCGAGGAGATCCTGGCGGCACTGTTGCGGCGCTTCGATCTCACGCCGCTGCCGGGACGGGGCGGTGCCCCGGCGGAGGTCTTCGAGATCCGGGGAAGCCACCTGGCCGACGGCAGCCCGGCGACCGTCGGCGTGATCGCCTCGGTCACGGCCCCATTCTGCGCCAGTTGCGACCGGCTGCGGCTGACCGCTGACGGTCAGCTCCGTAACTGCCTCTTCGCCCGGGAGGAACTTGATATCCGCTCGGCGCTGCGAGGCGGGGCGAGCGACGAGGCGATCGGCGACATCTTCAAGGCAGGGGTCGCCGGCAAACGCGCCGGCCACGGGATCGACCGCCCGGATTTCGTTCAGCCCGACCGCGGTATGAACGCAATCGGGGGCTGATCAGCCGCCGGCAAACGGTGGCAGCACGTCGACCCGGCAGCCGGCTGGCAGGGCTGTCTCGGGCGAGCGATGGTGTTCGCCATCGACGAAAAAGGAGCACTGATCGAGAACTTCCCGGAGTCGTGGGTCGCCGCCCGCCAGTTCGGTGACCAGCCCGGCGAGATCGGATGCTCCTTCGACCACGGTTTCGGTGCGACCGAAGGCCTCGGCCGCGCCGGCAAACAGCCTGACCGTGACCTGGTTCAAAGGACCTGCTGTTCCTTCGCCAACTGGGTCAATTCTGCTTGAAGCTCCGGGAACCGGGTCTCGAACTCATCGGCTGGCAGCCTGCCGAGCGCCAGACCAAGGGCAAAGGTGGTCAGCGGGGCCGCGGGCCGGGCGACCTCGTGGGCGACGTCCCGGGTCAGATCCAGCACCGCACCGATGTCGATGTCCTCTTCGATGCCGAGCCGGTCAGCAAGCAATTCCATCCATCCGTCCAGAGCCTCGGGTGGAAGGTGACGAGGTTGGGGCTCACTCATTTGACTTCCTTTCCGCCGGTGGCGGCTTGGAGTTCTTCCGGGGTATCGATGTCACGGGCGAGTCCTTCCGGGTCCTGCACCTCGCGCAGTTTCAGGTCGGCGAACAGGGTTCGGAGGGAGACACCCTGAGTGTCGCCGATCCGCTCAAGGGCAGCTTCGATCGACGCTCGGCGGTAGATCCCGGCGAGCCACTGGACCCGGGAGTCGGTCAGGGTGACCAGGCCGTCGAAGTCCGGGGAGAGGTGATGGAACGATTCGGCCAGTAGGTGGCAAAGCAACCTGGCGTGGGGGAGGTCGCAGGCCAGCAGCATGATCCATTCGGACTCGACTTCCGGCAGGGCGGCGGCCAGGCCCGCGACCGGTCCGCCGAAAGCCGGTTCCTCCCGGACCGAGGTCGCACCTTTCGCCTCGATGTCGCCGGCCACGAAGGCCGACTCGCAGCCGACCGAAAGTGCGCCCTCGACGACGATCTCGATCAGACGCTTGCCGCCGAGTCGGATCTCGCCTTTTTCGATGCCGCCGAGCCGGGACCCGCGGCCACCGGCCAGGACGATTGCGGTTGTCGGCTCCGGAATCAGGCCTGCCTCAGCCAGGTGCCGGACTTGCCGCCGGTCTTCTCCTCGAGCCGGATCCGCTCGATCTCGACCCCCTTGTCGATTCCCTTGAACATGTCGACCAGGGTCAGGGCGGCAACCGAGACGGCGGTCAAGGCTTCCATCTCGACTCCGGTCCGGTCGGCGGTCCGGACGGTGGCGGAAATCTCGACTCCGTGATCGGTCACCTCGAACTCGACCACCGCTCCGTGAACTCCGATTACGTGTGCCAGCGGCAGCAGCTCGGCGCACCTCTTCGCGCCCTGGATGCCGGCGATCCGGGCTACGGCGAGGGCGTCGCCCTTGGGCACCGATTCGTCCCGGAGTGCCTCAAGCACGGCCGGTGGGCAACGCACGAACCCGGAGGCGGAGGCGGACCGAACGGTCGGTTCCTTGCCGGTCACGTCGACCATGCGGGCCTGGCCGGAATCGTCGAGGTGGGTGAAAGTCAAGACTTGCTCCTCTGCTGGTGGTTGAACTGTTCCGGATCGCGCAGGCGCACGCTGAGCACCCGGTCCCCGGCCCGAATCGATTCGACATCCGAGTCGACAAGGGCGTAGCCGTCCGCGCCGGCGAGACTGGCGATCAGGTGGGACCCGGAGCCCCCTTCGGCGGCGGGCAGCACCTCGCGATTTTCGTCGTCGTAGATCCTCGCCGGGATCACCTGCATGCGGTTCTTCGGGGTCTTCCAGTCGGCCCCCGCCCGGGCCGGAACCGGGGAGGGCACCAGAGTGGAAAAGCCCTGAAGCTTCCGCAATGCAGGTCGGACGAACATCTGGAAGGAAACCCAGGCACTGACCGGATTGCCGGGCAATCCGAAGACGAGCGGGCCGGTCTCCCCGGAAGTGCCTTCGCCCAGTCGCCCGAAGGCCTGGGGTTTGCCGGGCTGCATGGCGACCCGGTCGAAGCGCACCGGGGATCCGCCCTCGAAGAGGGCCCTGACCGGATCGTAGGCCCCGACGCTCACCCCGCCGGTGATTACCAGGACATCGGCCTCGCTTCGATGACGGTCGATTGCCGCCTGGAGTTCGTCGGGACTGTCGGCCGCGTAGTCGGTGACGGCCACAGCGCCGGCGTCGCCGGCGAGAAACGAGACCAGCAGGCCGTTCGAGTCCGGGATCTGGCCACGCGCAAGCCCGGCACCCGGCGGCATGAGCTCATCGCCGGTGCTGATCACTGCGACCCGGGGCCGGACCGAGACCATGATCCTTCCGATTCCCGCCGAAGCGATCGAGGTCAGGACCTCCGGTGTCAGCTCGGTCCCGGCCGTGGCGACCACGCTGCCGGCCTCGTGGTCCTCGCCGGACAAACGGACGTGCCGTCCACGAGGCAGCGCCTCGCTGATCGCAACGGTTTGAAGTCCGCCGTCGGTCAGCTCCTGGGGAATCACCGTGTCCGCGGAGGAAGGGAGCGGAGCACCGGTCATGATGCGTGCGGCTTCGGCCGGTCCGATTTCGGGGTCCTCGCCCGAGCCGGCCGGGATGTCGGCAACCACCTTCAGGCTGACCGGTGAATCCGCCGAGGCACCCTCGAGGTCCGCGGCCCGGACTGCGTAGCCGTCCATCGCCGAGTTGGTCCACGGCGGCACCGGCACGGTCGAAACCACGGTTTCGGCGAGGCACCGGCCACGGGCCTGATCCAGGGTCACGGACTCGTAACCGAGCAGGCGGGTCTCGGCCAGAACCCGATCGAGATGCTCCTCCACGCTAATCACCGCTCTGATGCTAGTGGCGGAGAACCCGACATCTATGATCAGCACATGGGTCGAGTTGTCTCAGAGCGGATGGTCACCCGGTTCAAGTCAGGCTTCGAACCGAGTCGCCGGCGGGACTCCCTGGCCGGCGAGGAACCACTTGAGATCCGGTTGAACGGCTCCCCTTTGGCCGTCACTATGCGTACGCCCGGCAACGACTACGAATTGGCTGCCGGGTTTCTGGTTTCCGAAGGGGTGATCTCGGAGACTCCTCAGTTCGGCGGAGCCGAGTACTGTCGTGGGGCCGGCGCCGAGGGCCAGAACAGCTACAACGTCCTCAACGTTTTGACCGGTCCCGGGGTCCCATCTCCCTCGCCCGATCTGGCCCGGAACTTCTACATGTCGAGTTCCTGCGGGGTCTGCGGGAAGGCGAGCATTGAAGCCGTGGCGACGAACTCCGCATTCGATCCGGACAGCGTCCAGACCCGAATCGATCTTGACTTGCTGCTTGAACTCCCGGACCGGGTCAGGGAAGGTCAGGCCGTATTCGAAAAGACCGGGGGTCTTCACGCGGCGGGGCTCTTTGACGCAGGCAAGGGTGAGCTCCTCGTTTCCCGCGAGGACGTTGGCCGGCACAACGCGGTCGACAAGGTGATCGGCTGGGCCCTGATGGAGGGCCGTCTGCCCCTGACCGGTTGTGTGCTTCAGGTCTCGGGACGCGCGAGTTTCGAACTAATCCAGAAGGCGAAGATGGCCGGCGTCCCGATTTTCTCGGCGGTTTCGGCACCCTCTTCACTGGCGGTGGAACTGGCGGTCCAGTCGGGCATAACCCTGGCCGGGTTCGTCCGGGGTGAATCGCTGGTCGCCTACAGCCGGCCGGACCGGATTCGAGCCGGCGCCGACGCGCCGGGCGGAGCGCCGGGCCAATCCGGGCAGGTGGTGGCGCAGTGACCTACACGCCGCCCGAAAAAGACTTCAACGACGACGAGATAAAGGTCGGCCCGCCGAAGAAGGCGGCCGCCGGGTTGCCTTCGATCGGGTCGGCGATGGGTCCGATTCTGAGAAACGCCGGTCCGCGCAAGACCTTCCGCGCCTCGTTCACGATGAATCACAAGCGCGGCTTCGACTGTCCCAGCTGTGCCTGGATCAGCGAGGACAAACCGCCGGCGATCGACTTCTGTGAGAACGGCATGAAGTCGCTGAATTCGGAGATCGCGCCGGTCACGGTGCCTCGTGAATTCTGGGCGAACAACTCGCTGACCAGCATGCTGGACAAGTCGGAGTACTGGCTGGGCCGCCAGGGCCGGATCACCGAGCCGGTTTACCGCGCCAAGGGCTCGGACCATTACGAGGCGATCGGTTGGGACCGGGCGTTCGACCTGATCGGCGATCGCCTCAGGTCACTCGAGTCGCCGGACGACGCGGTCTTCTACACCAGCGGCCGGATCATGAACGAGCCCGCTTTTCTCTACGGACTCTTCGCCCGCGAGTACGGCACCAACAATCTTCCGGACTGTTCGAACATGTGCCACGAGGCGACCGGCACCGGCATGCGTTACTCGATCGGGGTCGGCAAATCCACGATCGCGTACTCCGATTTCGAACAAGCCGACCTGATCATCGTGATGGGTCAGAACCCGGGCACCAATCATCCGCGGATGCTGAACGCCCTCGAAGGCGCAAAACGCTCCGGAGCCGAGATCGTGGGGATCAATCCCTTGCCGGAGGCCGCTCTGCTCCGGTACCGCAACCCCCAGAAGCCAAGGGGACTGGTCGGCAAGGGAACCGTGATCTCGGACCAGTTCGTCCACATTCGGGTCGGCGGCGATCAGCACCTGATCCGGGCGATCGCCAAGCGGGTGCTCGAGGCTGAACAGGCCGACCCGGGCAAGGTGCTCGACCACGAGTTCATCGAGCGCTACTGCGAGGGCTTCGACGAGTACCGCGAGGCCGCGTTGGCGCTCGACGACGAGGAAGTGCTCGCGGCGACCGGACTGACGATCGAGGAGATCGAGGAGCTGGCCGAGCGGTACATCAGGTCCGAGGGCACGATCATCACCTGGGCGCTCGGATTGACCCAGCAGACGACTGCGGTCGAGACGATCACCGAAATCATGAACCTGCTCTTTCTCAAGGGCAACATCGGCCGCCCCGGCGCGGGGGCCTCACCGATCCGCGGCCACAGCAACGTCCAGGGCGACCGGACGATGGGCATCTGGGAG
>JAEZIQ010000145.1 GCA_023436605.1 Actinomycetes bacterium
GCGTAGCTCCTGACTTCGACCATCCCGCCCGGCGGCCGCGGGCGAGCGACCCAATCCTTGATCAGGTCGATGCCGAAACCGATCGCGATCCAGGAAAGGACCAGCACGATCGCCTCGGTCCAGCGCCGCCTGACCGCGAGGATGGCCGCGGTGATGAAGACCAGGGGTAGCAGCACCCAGCTTGATCCCAGGTAGGTAATGACCTTGGCGATCGTGGTGAGCCAGCCGGTCTCGATCAGCTCGGTGAAATCGAAGGCACGCAGGTCGCCCGGGGTCGGTCCGCCGTCGTCGAGCAGAATGCTTGCGTAGGCGAAGAGAACGAACGATGAGACGGCGATGACCGCCAGCAGGGTGGTGACTTCGAGTCCGAAGCTGCCGCCCGGGGTGAAGCGGTCCTGCAGCCAGCGCAACTCGGTCTCGTAACGCCGTCCGAGCCGCACAATCCAGGCCGTGTACCAGCGTTCGTCCATCCACTCAACCGACTTGACCCGGTTCTCGGGCTCGCGGAAGTACTTCCAGGCGAGATAAGAAGCCAGAGAAACGACGATCAGAGTGCCGATCGCGAGCGCCGCAATGCCGACTATTTCCGCGGCCGCGTCAATGCTGCGGGCGAAGAAGTAGCCGGCGAGCACATGGAGCGTGATCTGGAGACCCGCCCCCAGAATCGAATATGGAACGAAGGCCCGGTACTTCATGCCGGAGCTGCCGGCCACGAAGGGAGCGAGGGCCCGGACCAGCCCGATGAACCGTCCGATCAGCACCGTCTTGCCGCCGTGCTTGTCGAAGTACTCCTCCACCTGGGCGTACCGGTCGCGGCTGATCCCGACCTTCGAGCCGTGTTTGAGGATGAACTCCCGACCGAGCCGATGGCCGAGGTAGAAGCTGGTCGAGTCGCCGAGAAAGGCCATCACCCAGGCGACTGCGATCAACAGGAAGACATTGATCTGGCCCAGCCCGGCGACCGCACCGCCGACTAGGAGCGCGGTCTCGCCCGGGACGATCAGGCCGACGAAGGCTCCCGTCTCCAGGAAGGCAAGGAGGCCGACCACGAGGTAGGTCCAGGCCCCGAGGAAGTTGGCGAAATCGTCGAGCAGCTGCTGCAGATCGAACTCGGGGAAGAACTTCTTGTAGAGGAAGAAGCCGACCACCACGACGACCAGCACCGCGAGGATCGCGAGTCGTTTTCCCTTCTTCGTTTCCGGAACCCTGATCACGCCGGAGGCCTCAGGTGACGCCGCCCTGGCAGACGATCGCTTCCGGCCCGACCTCCGCTGCTGCTGCCTCGGCGGCTGCCTGGTCGGGGAAGAGACCGAACACGGTCGGTCCGGTTCCGGTCATGCCGGTGAACTCCGCTCCCGCCGACGTCAGCCGTTCCTTGGCGATACCGATCTCCGGCATCAGGGCGAGGGCGGCCGGTTCGAGGTCGTTGACCAGCAGTGCGGGATAGGCGAGTGGCGAAACCGCGTTGGTGGCGACCGCCCAGAGTCTGGCCGAGATCTCGTCGATCTCTTCCTGGCTTCGGCCCAGCTTCATCCGGTCGGCCTCGTCAAAGACCGCCCGCGTCGATAGCCCTCGCTCGAAGGGCAGCAGCACGACCCAGTGCTCTGCGGGCTGCGGCAGCGTGGTCAGCTTCTGGCCGACCCCTTCGACCAGCAGCGGCTTCGGGTTGAGCTGCGAGGGAACGTCAGCCCCGAGCAGGATGGCCAGCCCGGCCAGGTCCTCCACCTCCCCGACCGCGAGCCTGAGGATCGCCGCCGTGTCCGCACTGCCACCGCCCAGACCGGCCTGGACCGGAATTCTTTTCTCGATCTCAACCTTGAGCAGGGGCTGCGACCACCCTTCGGATCGCATCATCCGGATCGCCTTGGTGACCAGGTTCTCGCCCGGAACGCCGGGACAGATCACCTGGTCGACCAGCGCTTCCGGCCCGCCTTCCGAAACCGTGATGCTGTCGTGCAGGGTCAGCGGTTCGAAGATCGAGGTCAGCTCGTGAAGGCCGTCCTTGCGTCGCGGACCCAGATACAGGCAGAGGTTGAGCTTGGCCGGGGCGGCCAGCTCGAGCGGGAAGTCTAATTTGCGTTCTGTCGGGTCCGGGTCAGCCATCAGCACCGAGGTTGATCATCCCCGAAAGCTTTGCGAACTGGCCGGGAGAAACGGCCTCCGCCCTGATGCCGGGGTCGATTCCTGCTGCTTCGAGACCCTCCCGGACAGCCTTGAGGCTGCCGGGAATCGTCATGTCGACCGAGCGTGCCATCGCCTTGCGCCGATGTGCGAAGCCCGCGCGGACCAGCCGACGGGTGGCTTCGTCTGGTCCGGGGCCGGTCCGGGTGACCTGGATGATCGCCGAATCGACCCGGGGTTGAGGCTTGAACACGGTTCGACTGACCTTGCGGACCTGTCGCACCTCACCGGTCAGCTGGATCAGGACCGAAGGTGCCCCGTAGGTCTTGTTCCCCGGTTCGGAGCGCAGCCGGTCACCGATCTCCTTCTGGACCATCACGTTCCAGCTCTGGATCGAAGGCAGCTCGAATGCGGTTCGGAGAATCACCGGCGTGGCGACCGCGTAAGGCAGGTTCGCGACCATCGCGGTCGGCGCCGGGTCCAGCGTGGCCAAATCGAACTTCACCGCGTCGGCCCAGACCAGGTTGACCTCAGGGCGCGCGATGACCCCGGCCAGACCGGGTTCGAGCCCGCGGTCGATCTCGATCACGTGAACGTGGCTTGCCACCTCGGCCAGCCGCTCGGTCAACACCCCCTCCCCGGCCCCGACCTCGAGCACCACGTCATCGGGCGAAAGTGCGGCGTCCCGGACGATCGCTGCGAGCAGGTTGGGGTCGGCCAGGAAGTTCTGGCCGAGCTTCACCATCCGTAGACGCGGGCCGCGTTGGCTGTAACCAGCTCGTCCAGCTCGGCGTAGCTGATGCCCCGCAGCTCGGCCACCTTCTCGGCGGTCTCGACCACGAAGGCCGGCTGGTTCCGCTCGCGGCGACGGGACTGCGGAGTCAGGTACGGCGCGTCGGTCTCGACCATGATCCGGTCGGCGGGAACCTTCCGCACCGCTTCGCGCAACTCCTCGTTGGCGGGGTAAGTGATGTTGCCGGAAAAGGAGCAGTAGTAGTCCCGATCGGCCGCCCGCTCGACCCAGTCCGGAGTCGAGAAGCAGTGGAGGATCACGGTCAGGTCGGGAAACTCCTCGAGGGTCGCGAAGATCTCGGAGATCGCGTCCTCCTTGCCCTGCTGGTCACGACTGTGGATCACCAGCGGCAGGTCAAGACGAGCGGCGATGTCGGCCTGCTTGATGAAAGCGACGCGCTGGTGGTCGGGGTCGGCCGTGTCCCGGTAGAAGTCGAGGCCGGTCTCGCCGATCGCCACCACCTTCGGGTCGGCGGCCAGTTCCTCGATGTCTTTCGCGGCCTCGTCATCGAATCCGTCGGCGTCGTTGGGATGGCGACCCACCGCCGCAAACAGACCATCGAAAACGTTCGCGAGCGCAATCTGCTCGCGGTTCGAGGTTTCGTCGAGACCGACGGTCAGGACCTTCTCGACCCCGGCCTCGAAGGCCGCCGCCATCACCTTCTCGGGCGGATCGGGACAGCGCGATACGTGAGAATGCGAATCGATCAAGGCGTTACCGGCGGAAGCGGAAGACCTTCTGCTTGACCACTTTGCTGCCGTTCGAGACATCGGTCGCGGTGACCTTGACCGAAAAACGTGCGCGGGGATAGGTCAGCTTCAGGTATTTGATCGCGGGACGGTTGAGAATCATCGAAGGCGACTTGGGCGTGAAGGCCTTGAGTCCACCCTTCAGCCTTGCCTTCAGGACGTCTCCCGGCACCACGAGCTTGAGATCGACGACCACGGAACAGTTCTTGGTGCAGCGGACCCCGACGGCCAGCTTCCGCTTGACCTGGATCCTCTGTTTGCCGTCGACCGTGAAGATCGCGACGTTCAGCTTGGGTTCGTCTGCGGCCAAAGAGCCGGACGGGCCCGCCATCAGGCCCGCCCCCAGCGCGACGACGAGAATGCCTGCGACTGCCGACCTGAATTTCTTCATGTTCCGATTCTATTCCGGGAGCTTGGGGAAAAGTGGTTCTGTCTTCTCCACCCGGTTACCCCCGGGACGGCTGCCATAAGCGGCGAGACCCAATTCCTCCTGCCCGAGCGCGGCCAGCAGCTTTCCGGTTGAAGTCGGCAGGTACGGGTGAAGCAGCAGGGTCACCACCCTCAGCCCCTCGGTCAGGCTGTAGAGAACCTGGTCGAGCCGCTTTGCGTCGGCCTCTTCCTTGGCCAGCACCCAGGGCTGTGATTCTTCGACGTAACGGTTCAGCCTGCGGACCAGGACCCAGATCTCCTCCAGCGCCTGGCTGAGCTGGGCCTCATCGAGCAGGGCCGAAACCCGGTCGGTGAGATTCTCGAAGTCGGCCGAAAGAAGCGAGTCCGGTTCGGCCTCGGGTACGACGCCGTCGCGGTAGCGGGTCACCATCGCCAGCGTCCGCGATGCGAGGTTGCCGAAGTCGTTGGCGAGCTCGGTTTCGTACCGGGTCTCGAAGCCCTCGGTCGAGATCGAACCGTCCTGGCCGAAGCTGACCTCGCGGAAGCAGTAGAACCGCAGCGCGTCGGCCCCGAACTTGTCGATTACCTCGAAGGGGTCGAGCACGTTTCCGAGTGACTTCGACATCTTCTTGTCACCCATCAGCAGGAAGCCGTGAATGAAGATCCGCCGGGGAACGTCGATCCCCGCGGCCATCAGGAAGGCCGGCCAGTAGACCGTGTGGAACTTGAGGATGTCCTTGGCGATCACATGCCAGGAGGCCGGCCAGTAGCGGTCGGTCAGGTCCTCGCCATCCCGGGCGTAGCCGAGGGCGGTGTAGTAATTGAGCAGGGCGTCGAACCAGACGTACATGACCTGATCCGGATCCCAGCTCAGCGGGATGCCCCAGGAAAGTTGGGAGCGGGAGAGCGAAACGTCTTTGAGTCCGCCCCGGATGAAAGAGAGCGCTTCGTTCCGGCGGAAATCGGGCTGGATCATGCCCGGGTTTTCTTCGTAGAGCCGTTCGAGCTCGTCCTGAAAGGCGGAGAGTTTGAAGAACCAGTTCTGCTCCTGCTCGCGGTCGAGCGGGATCTCATGGATCAGGCAGGTGTCGCCGGGGCCGATCTCGTTCTCGCCCTTGAAATCGGCGCAGCGCGGGCAGTACCAGCCCTCGTAGGTCCCCTCGTAGACGTAACCGTTGTCCTTGACCTGCTCGACCACCGCCTGGACCCGCTCGATGTGGCCCTGGTCGGTGGTGCGGATGAAGAAGTCGTTGGGCGCGTTCACCTTCGCGACCATGTCGCGGAAGCTCGCAGCGCTGCGGTCGACAAGTTCCTGCGGCGTGATGCCCTGCTTTTCGGCGGCCTGGGCGATCGGTTCACCGTGCTCGTCGGTTCCGGTCAGAAAGAAGACGTCTTCGCCGCGCTGGCGCTGATGCCGCGCGAGGATGTCGGCGGCCATGGTCGAGTAGGCGTGGCCGAGATGCGGCTCGCCGTTTCCATAGTAGATCGGGGTGGTTACGTAGAAGCTCAAGGTCCGTCCAGCATATGGGCGCTCAGGCCAGTGCCGCCTCGACCGCGTCGGCGAAAAGCTCCGGTCCCGGAACCTCGAGGCCGGTGGTCAGTTCGAGGTAGAGACTGGGCTCGGTCGCTTCGACTTCCATCAGCACCGCCTCGCCGGTCGGCGAGGAAACCATGTCGATCCGGGCGTAAAGCGGCATGCTCCCGAATCTTCGGGCCAGCCAGGCGACGGTCTTCGCCCCCAGTTCGATCTCGTTCTCGGTCGCCTCGGTGAGCGTCATCAGGTCCTCGTCGAACATCCTTTCGGCCACCGTCGTGCCCGGCTTGACCGGGGCGACCCCGGACTCCGGGAGGAAGGGCTTCTTCCTAAGGGCGTAGGCGAAGCGGCCGCCGAAGAAGATCACCGCCGTTTCCCCACGCTCGTCGATCCAGGGAATGTAGGGCTGGATCATCCCGATTTCGTCCTGGTCGCCGAGCTTCTCGAGCAGGGCGACCCCCGCTTCGCGACTGTCGTCGTCGAAAACCCCGGTGTCGCGGGCACCGGCCCCGGAAACCGGCTTGATCACGACCCGGCCGCCGAAGTCGGGGACCGGGCCACCGGGGGCGACCAGGGCCGTGGGCGGCACCGGCAGGCCGGCTCCGTCGAGTTCGGCCAGGTAGCGCTTGTCGGTGTTCCAGCTGATCAGCGCCGGCACGTTGCGAAGTTTCTGCGGACCGATCTTTTCGGTCCAGGCGAGGAACTCCCCGAGCCTTTCCCCGTAGTCCCAGGTCGAGCGGATCACGACCAGGTCGAAGGAGTCCCAATCGGCCGATTGCTCGTCCCAGGCGAGAAACTCGACTTCGGTTCCGCGGCCGGACAGGACGTCAGCGGACAGCTGGTCGTCCTCCCAGCCTTCCATCCGCGGCTCGCAGGTGGCGTAGGCGACCCGGCTCAACGACGGGGTTCCCGGCCGGTCAGCGCCTTGTAAAGGTCGTTGGCCCGGGTTCCGGTCAGCGAGGCGACCACGGTGGCAGCGGCCCTGGGCCTCGCGCCCGACTTGACCAGCCGCTTCAGCGCTTCGACCGCGAACGCGATGTCCTGCCCGTGCTCGGCCGCCGCTGCCGGAGCGATGACCAGGACGATCTCGCCCTTGACCTCTCCCTTGAAGCGGAGCGCAAGCTCGGTCAGGGTGCCGCGACTGACCTCTTCGTGGAGCTTGGTCATCTCCCGGCAGACCGCCGCCTGGCGGTCCGGTGCGAGTTGCGCGAGCGCGGCAAGTGAGTTGCCGATCCGGCGGGGAGACTCGAAGGCGATCACGGTCTCGGCCGAATTCAGGACCCGTTCCATCTCCCCCGCTCGCTTCGGCAGGAAGCCCTCGAAGCGCCAACGGTCGGTCGGCAGACCGGATGCGACCAGCGCAACCGGTATCACCGAGGGGCCGGGCAGCACCTCGACTTCGATCCCGCGGTCGATGCAGGCCCGGACCAGCCGGTAGCCGGGATCCGAGATGGCCGGCATTCCGGCGTCCGACACCAGAGCGATCCTGTCGCCCCGCTCCATCCGCTTGACCAGCTCGACCGCCCGGGACGCCTCGTTGCCCTCGTGATTGGAGACCAGCCGAGGTTTGGGCCGGATCTCCAGCTTTTCGAGCAGACGACCGGTGCGCCGGGTGTCTTCGCAGGCCACGTAATCGGCCATCACCAGGGCTTCGCGGACCCGCTTGCTTACGTCATCCATGTTGCCGATCGGGGTCGGGCAAACAGTTAGCTTTCCGGGCATCAGGTGGCCTCGGCTTCCATACGGCCGTAGGCGGCGGCCCCGATCATCCCGGCCGCGGGGCCGAGCTCGGCGGCCACCACCCTGGTCGCGTTCATCGGGTTCAAGGCGTACTTCTCGATCTCGCGGCGGGCCGGAGCGATCAGCAGTTCACCAAAGGCGATCGCGCCGCCGCCCAGCACGATCACTTCCGGCTGAAAGACGTTGGCAAGCCCGACCAGAGCCTGTCCCAGATAGTGACCGGCCAGGTCGATTGCGCCGATCGCGGCTTCGTCTCCCTGCGTGGCGGCCTCGTTTACCGCCCTGGCGTCGATCGTCTCGCCGGCCGCGAGACGCCGGCCCAGTAGGGATTCGGGTTCACGCTCGGCGGCCTCGTGGCCGTGGCGGCCGATCGCCGTGCCCGAGGCCATCGCCTCGACGCAACCCCGGTTCGGACAATTGCCCTGGCAGGGATGACCGTCGATCTCGACCACGAGATGCCCCAGTTCTGCCCCTGCTCCGGTCGCCCCGCGATAGATATCGCCGTTCAGCCAGATGCCGCCGCCGATGCCGGTGCCGATCGTCAGAAGGAGTGCATGACTGGTGCCGCGGGCAGCCCCGTAGAGAGCTTCGGCCAGCATCGCCAGGTTGCCGTCGTTGTCGATCGCGACAGGCAGCCCGACCTGCCCGGAGAGCATCTCGCGAATCGGCAGATCCTCGAGGTCGAGGTTGACCGTGCTGATCGCGTGGCCGGTCTCGAGATCGAGGGTGGCGGGGATCCCGACCCCGACCGAAGCGGCGTTGGGCCGAGCCTCATGAGCCTTGTTGATCTGCTGGGCCAGCAGGTTCACGACGTTCTCCTGCGAATACCCTTTCGAAGGGACTTCCTCGCTCCACAGGGTTTCTGCGTTTCCGTCGACAACGCCAACGGCAAGCTTCGTCCCACCCAGGTCAGCCCCGATCGATTCAACTTGCGCCATCAGCAACCATTCTTAACTCTTCATGCCTTCCTCAGGTAACAAGCCCGACCCGGACCGTCCTGAATACAACGTCTATCGTTCCCGCCGGGGCCTGTTTTCTCGCTTCCGTAAGCCTGATCTTGGCTCCCTGAGCGGGAAAGAAAGACAGGCAGCGGATCGTCAAAGGGCAGTCAGGTCCGACCGGCAAGACCTACCCTACGAAGTCCAACGCTCCGGCTCCGGCCGGCGGGGGGACCGGTACGGATCTTCCCGCCCTCGCAGGAGTTTTCGCCGCGGTGGTGGCGGTGGGCGTCGCGGAGGCCGGCGCTGGCTGAAGTGGGTCCTTTTCGCGGTCCTCGGATGGCTGGTGATCAGCTTCCTCGCCTTCGGCATCTCCGCCCAGATCCAGTCGATGAAGCTTTCCGGAGAGGCCAAGAACGCGCTCGGCGGCAGCCCGTGGCTGCTGACCAGCCCCCAGAACATCCTGATCATCGGCACCGACTCCCGACCCCCGGACACGCTCGAGCCGGGTGCCGCCCAGGAAGAGCGCTGCTACGAGCAGCAGGCGAAGGGCGAGGCGCCCCATGACGGCTGCGCCGGAGCCCGGGCTGACACCCTGATGGTGGTGCGGGCCGGCGGCGCCAAGTTCAAGAAGCTCGGCATACCGCGTGACAGCTACACGGCGATTCCAGGCCACGACTCGCAGAAGATCAACGCTGCCTACGCGTTCGGTGGTGCCGCCCTCCAGGTCGAGACGGTCGAGGATTTCCTCGGCATCAACATCGATCACATCGTGATCCTCAACTTCACCGGTTTCGAGGACTTCATCGACGCGATCGGCGGAGTCAAGGTCGACGTCCCGACCCGTCTTTGCGCCGACATCTCGGGCGGCAAGAAGAACGGCGGCTGGTCGATCGACCTCAAACAGGGCTCGAACACCCTAGACGGCGAAACCGCCCTGGCCTACGCCAGGACCCGCAAGCCGAGCCCCTGCCCGGGCAACGACCCCAGTGCCTACACCGAGGGTTACGACGACCTCGACCGGGCCGCCGCCCAGCAGCTGGTGATGAACGGGATAAAGCAGCGGCTGACCGACCCGCTCCGCCTCCCCTACAACTTCATCAAGGGACCGATCATCGGCTGGACCGCCCCCAAGGCCTTCGTCTCCGACATGGGCTTCTTCACCCTCCCCCAGCTCGCTCTATCCACGGTGTTCGCCGGCTCCTCGAAACCGGACGTACTGATTCCCTCGGGCCCCGGCCCGGCCGGCAGCCTCGAGATCCCCGAGTCGGAACGCCAGCGCGCCGCCGCCGCCCTCGAAAGCTGACCAGCCCTCCCCACTCCCGGGCCAGAGTTTCGCGAGCTCCTATTTTCTGCCGGCATACGGCAGAAAATCGGATCTCGCCAGGGCCGGGATGCAGGTCGAACGCTGTTTGAACTCGCGCACTCGATGAACTAGCCTGCGTTCAGGAGATTTCCAGTCAGGGAGGAAAGATGGAGCTTCGCTCGTCGCGCATGACCGCAGGGACTCGCATCGCCATCGTGATGGCACTGACGACAGCCTGCCTGGCGATGATCCTCGGTCCGGGACGAGCCGCGGCGGCCGACTGGTCCGATCCTTTTCCCGTTTCCACGGACCAGATCGTGAACAGCCCCCGGATGGAATTCCTGCCGGACGGCAGTTCGACCCTGGTTTGGAACCGCCCGTACAGCACGGTGCTCGTCGCCGATCGTGACCCGGGTGACGAATTCGAGATCTCCGACACGATTCTGGGACGGCCCGGGGACCGCTTCGGGGCCGTCGACCTGACCTCGAACGAGGCCGGAACAGTCGCGCTCCTGACGTCATCCTGGAGTCGGAACGACGTGATTCTTCAGGTCCGCACCCGGCCCGCCGACGGCGAGTTCGGTGAGCCGGTCACCGTCGCCAGGAGCGACCGCCTGGGCAGCTCACAGGTCGGCCTCGACCCGGACGGAACGCTGGTCGTTACCTGGACGGAACCGGACCCGAGCGGCACCACGGCGGATGTCTACTCCTGGGTCCGGGAGCCAGGCGACGACTTCTCCACCACGACCAGACTGGGACTTTCGGAATACATCTTCAATCTGGCCATCGCCGACACGGGCCCGGACGGCACGACGACGGTCCTCTGGCCCAGCCTCTCAATCTCAGGCGGCGACTTGACCATCCACTCACGAACCCGACCGCCGGGAGGAAACTTCGGTCCCCTCGAAACCGTCGAACCCGGCGGCAGTCTCAGCGTGTACCCGGAGGTCGTGGTGAACGGGGATGGAAGTTCGTCCCTGTACTGGCTCAACAACGGTTTCCAATACCTGGACCGGCCGCCAGGTGGCCCCTGGGGCGCCCCGCAGTCGGTAGCCGGAGGCACGGGGATGGAATCCGGATTCGACGTCGCGGTCGGGGCCTACGGAACCACCCTTGCGGTCTGGTCGAAAGGCGAGCGGATATTTGCGGCAAGAAGGGCCCCAGGCGATCCCTTTTCGACCGCCCAGCAAATCTCAGATGCCGGCGCGACCACGCCCCTCGTCACCATCGGGCCCGACGGAACTTCGACGGTGATCTGGCGTGGCCCCCGGAACCTTGGTGACAGCACCAGGTACCTGATCCAGGGCGCCTACGGGGACGGTGCCGACGTCTTCGCCGAACCGGTCGACATCGCCGAAACGACCGTGCGAACCGACCCGGTTCAGGTCGACTCGGGTCAGGGAGGGACTACCGCTTTCTGGACCACCGGGCGGGCGGTGTCCAGCGAGATTGCCTGGTTCGATCGCACCCCGACCGGCTTCACGGAAATGGCGACCCTCTCCGGCAGTCCCGGAACCGCGTCGAATCCGAAGGTAACATCTACCTTCGGGGTCGCCACGACCCTCTGGGAGCTCGATGGACCCGGAACCAGGTCGGTCGAGCAACAGATGACCTTCGCGACCAACCCAACCCATGTGAGCGACGGCACCAGCCTCAGCGCGGCGTCAAGCGATCCCGACGTCGACTCGCGAGTGGCCCGCTGGGAGACGCTGGCCGCGGTCTGGGTCCACCGACAGGGGTCCAGAACGCTGGTCCAGGGCGCGTTCGGTGGCAGAGACACGCTGTCGAACCCCGTGACTTTGGCCGAACCGCAGTACGACGAGACCGATCCCGGGCCTGCCGTTGCGATCGGAGCGCAGGGAAGCGCTACCGCGGCCTGGAGGAGCAAACGACTGGGCCGCTTCCCGGGCTCTCCCTATCCGGTCGTCGAGACCCTTGACTTCAATGCTTCCGGGGGCGACCAGAACCCGCTGGTGGTCTCCAGCCAGGGTGAGACGGTGGACGAGATCGACGTGGCTTCCGGCCGGACCAACGCCACCTCGGCCATCGTCTGGACCGGCGGTGACGGCAACGCGATCAGGGCCGCAGTGAGGAGACCAGGCGAGAGATTCTCCGAGCCGGTGACCGTTTCGCGGACGACTTCAGGTGCGCACCCGGTCGTCCGGGTCGCAAGCGACGGACAGGTGATCGTCGCCTGGCTCGACACCTCCACCGGGCGGGTCCGGTACGCGGTCAGCAAGGTGAGCAACCGGTTCAGCGATCCGGCCACCCCGCCGAACGGTGCTTCACAGCAGCCTCCCGGGCTGAGCATCGACGCCAACGGCGGCTTCCGGCTGATCTGGACCCGGCCCGACGGCAAGGTGATGACCGGGGCGGGATCCGGGATCAAGGTGCGAAGCGCCGTGCTCTCTGGCAATGGGGATCCCGACTCTGCTCCAGTAATCGACGCCAACGAACTTGGCAATGCCGCTCTCGCCTGGCGGACCGCGGACGGAGAAATCGAGGCCACTCGAACCACCGAATCAGGCGCCATCGAGCCGACCGTCACTGCCAGCGCCGGCCCAATCGTGCCCGGGTCACTGGACGTCACCGCCGATGAAGGTGGGTTGGACGCCCAGATCGTCTGGGTCGACCCGTCCGGAGTCGTGTTCGGTTCTGTGTCCCCGCAGATGACGCTTGATTGCGCGTCGGTGCGGAAGGTGAATTTCAAAGGCACCGGCCGCAAGTCGGGTCGCTACGTGGTCCGGCTCCGCGCGGGCGGTGCCGGCCACCTTAGAGTCACGCCCGGCGGACCCTTCAAGGCGTCGATCGCGCAGACGAAGGGCAACACGGTGACCAGCCTGCCCCTGCGCCTCAGGGCGGCTGCTGCCCGCAAGCTGAAGCGGAAGGGCAGCCTCAAGGCGACTGTCAGGGTCGCCTTCCGTCCCGCCGGCAGCTGCCTGCCGACGACTCGCAACTTCAAGCTGAAACTGAAGCGTCCCTGACCGCCCCGGCGGGACCCGCCGCCTTGACGCTAGTCCGAACTGGAGCTGGAAGTACTCGAACCCGAGTCGCTTGAGGAGGTTGACCCGGAACCCGACGAAGAGTCCGAGTTCGAAGAGCTTGACGAACCCGAATCCTTCTTGGCGGATTCGGCCGCGGCCTTGGCCTTGTTGGCCTTGCGGGTTCCGTAGTCGGTGTTGTGGAAGCCAGAGCCCTTGAAGTGGATTGCCGGTGAATGGAGCACCTTCTGAACCGGAGCACCGCATTCGATGCATTCGGTCAGCGCGTCCTCGGACATCGACTGCATCACTTCGAAGAGGTGGCCGTTTTCGCAGCGGTATTCGTAAATCGGCATAGCGCGGATGATTATCGCAGCGCGCATCGGTTTCCGTCCCGATACCGTTCGACCCATGAGTGATTACGCCACCGACAAGAACACCGAAGTGACCATGTAAGATATCGTTGCGCTGGCCAAGCGCCGCGGTTTCGTCTTCCCCTCTTCGGAGATCTACGGTGGCCTCGGGTCGACCTACGACTACGGCCATTACGGCGTTCTGCTCAAGAACAACGTCAAGAACGAGTGGTGGAAGTCGATGCTGGTCGAGCGCGATGACATCGTCGCCCTTGACTCGGCAATCCTCCAGCACCCCAAGGTCTGGGAAGCCTCCGGGCACCTGGCCGGCTTCACCGACCCGCTGGTCCAGTGCCTCGGCGACTGCAAGCGCCGCTGGCGTGAGGACCACCTGCGCGAGGCGAACGTCGAAAAGGGCGGCAACTACGACGACCCGATCGTCTGCCCCGAATGCGGCGGCGAACTCTCCCCGCCCCGGAACTTCAACCTGATGTTCGAGACCCACATGGGCCCGGTCGCCGATGACGGTAACTCCGTGTTCCTCCGGCCCGAGACCGCCCAGGGCATCTTCATCAACTTCAAGAACGTCCTCAACTTCGCCCGCAAGAAGCCGCCTTTCGGTATCGCCCAGGTCGGCAAGTCCTTCCGTAACGAGATCACCCCGGGCAACTTCATCTTCCGCACCCGCGAGTTCGAGCAGATGGAGATGGAGTTCTTCGT
>JAEZIQ010000150.1 GCA_023436605.1 Actinomycetes bacterium
CCTCCGGGCGGCCCTTCTTCTTGCAGCGCCGACTCGGGGAACAGCCTGTTTATGAATTGGTGTCTCGGGGAACAGTGGGACCACGTTCGAAACAGGCACGCGGGGGATCGCACCGCGTCTATCCCACGGGAGGCTTCGCCCAGAGATGCGAAAGATTCAGGTTGTCTTGTCCCTTGTCACCACGGTTGCCGGACTCTTCCTGCTCGGGGCAGTGGCCAGCGGCGCCGGTGCAAAGCAACTGAAGAAGGCGCCGAAGATCACTTCGAAGGCGACCTACACCGCGCGGGGCAGCGTCGGCGACGCTTACGTGAAGGACGCGAAGCCAGGCCAGCGTCTGCTGCTGGTCAACTCGAAGAACCGCATCGTTCGGTCCGGCAAGGCCGACCGGTTCGGTTCGAAGGTCTTCTATGACGTGGCTCCCGGCAAGGTCTTCACGGTCCGGACTCCGACCGCACGCGGCTCCCAGGGCACGAGCCGGTTCAAGGTCCTGAAGCCCGGGCAGAACCCGGCCCGTTCCTGGTACGAGTCGAAACCGGAGCTGAAGGCCGGCCTGAACTACATAACGATGCGCGACGGAACCGAGCTCGCGGTCACGGTTCGCCTCCCGCTTGGCCGGACCTCGCTCGACCAGGGTCCGTTCCCGACCTACATCGAGTACTCCGGGTACCAGACGGCCGCGCCACATGACGCGCTGCTCGGCCTGGTCGCCGGACTGCCCGGCGGCAACCTTCCCGAGCCGATCGGTGACCTGCTCGACACGATCACCGGTGGCCTGCCCGGTGCGCCGGTCCCGGATCCAGACCTCACTCCGGCAACCTCGACCGCGGTCGGCTCGATCATCGGTCCGCTGCTCGACTTCGCCACGGTCTCGGTCCAGATGCGCGGCTCCGGCTGCTCGGGCGGCGCCTTCGACCTGTTCGGCTGGCCAACCACTTATGACGGCTACGACGTGATCGAGACCGTCGCGGCCCAGGACTGGGTCCAGGGCGGCAAGGTCAGCATGGGTGGCATCTCCTTCTCGGGGATCACCCAGCTCTTCACCGCCGGCACCCGGCCACCGCACCTCTCCGCGGTCTCGCCGCTTTCGACCACCGATGATGTCTACTTCGGCACTGGTTTCCCGGGTGGCATCTTCAACAACGGTTTCGCCTACAGCTGGATCACCGAACGGGCCGACGACGCCAAGCCAGCCCCCGAGGGCGGTCAGCCCTGGGCGAGGAAGATGACCACCACCGGTGACCCCCAGGTTTCCGAACCACTACGCAGCGACCAGAAGCAGCACTGCATCGACAACCAGAAGATGCGCCTCCAGACCCGTAACTACAACAAGCTGATCGAAACCAATCCGTACCGGACCCCGAAACTCTTCGCCAAACGGGGACCCGGGGCCTGGGTCAGGAACATAAATGTGCCGGTCTTCTGGGTCGGTGCCTTCCAGGACGAACAGACCGGCGGCCACTGGGTCGAATCGGTCCGCAACCTGGCCCGCTCGAACCGCGACGTGTGGGTGACCATGGAGAACGGTGTCCACGTCGACTCGCTCGGCCCGAGCACGATCTCACGCTGGGCCGAGTTCATGAACCTGTTCACCGGAGACGGGCGCATTCCCCGGATCAACCCGGTGGTGATCGCCGCCGGTCCCCTGCTCTATCAGCTGATCGCCGAATCTCCGGCCCTGCCGATCGAGCAGAGCCGCTACGCGCTGATGCTCGACACGCCACAGAACGTGGCCGCGGCCAAGGCCGATTTTCGCAAGGACCCGCGGATCCGGATCCTGATGGACAACGGTGCCGCGATCCCCGGTCAACCAGGAGCGATCGGGGCCGCCTGGGAGACCCAGTTCACCGACTGGCCCGCTCCCGGACTCAAGCCGACCAGGTTCTTCTTCGGCAAGGGCGGCAGCCTGACTTCGTCCAAGCCAGCCAGGGGCAGCACCGCGAAGTACGTCTCGGACCCCTCGGCCCGGCCGCCGAGGACGCTCGGCGAAAACGCCCAGAGCGATTCCTGGAAACCGCAGCCCGCCTATGACTGGAAGCCGGTGGCCGCCGGCAAGGGCCTCGGCTTCATCACCCCGGCCCTCGAGAAGGACGTATTCATCGCCGGCCCCTCCAGCGTGGACCTCTTCCTGAAGTCCAGCGCCCGGAACACGGACATCCAGGTCACCCTGACCGAGGTGCGGCCGGACGGCAAGGAGACCTATGTCCAGAACGGCTGGCTCCGGGCCACGCACCGGAAACTCGACCGGAAGAAGTCGACCTCCTACAACCCGGTCCAGACCTGGCTGAAGAAGGATGGCGCCCCGCTTCGCAAGGGCAAGTTCAACTACGAGCGGATCCAGATCTTCCCGGTCGCCCACGTCTTCCGGGCGGGATCGAAGATCCGTCTCAACATCCAGGCTCCCGGCGGTGACCGGACGATCTGGAACTTCGACACGATCGAAAAGGGCAGGACGGTCAACCGGATCGGCCTCGGCGGCGTGGTTCCTTCGAAGCTGGTCCTGCCGGTGATCGCGGGTGAAGACGCGCAGGGCACTCCGCTGCCGCCGCCGACCGCCCTTCGGGGCCAGCCCAGCCGGGATTACGTCCCGGCCAGCAACGGCGGCTGACGCCACGGAAGAAGTGACGCACTGAGGTTGAAGAACGGAGCGCTATATGGCGCGTTCTTCAACCTCAGTGTGCCTCCATATGCTGTGGGGGTGGCGAAGAAGCGCAAGCCGAAAAAGCGGGCTCCGCGGGAGAAGATCTCGACTTCCAGTTACACGGATGCCGAGGGCAACACGCTGGTCCTGCGTGACTCGCTCAGTCCCGGCTCGATCGCCAAGGTGAACGAGGCGATCGGCAACCAGGCCTACTCGGTCGATGACGTCTGGCAGCGCCGCACCGAACTCGTCTTCGAGCGGCTCGCGGTCTCCTGGGAGATCGCCGGACTGCCGCTCGACGACCAGAAGATGTTGCTCGGCCGCTACCGCATGGCCGACCCGGAAACCCGCCGCTGGGTCCGCGAGACGATCGACCGGCACGTCCAGGAACACATCCCGGATCTGGCCTGACCGGGAACCGGCGGCCGCGGCCTCAGGGCTTGAGGCGGTGACCGGTGCTGAAGAGGAACTGGGCCCAGGCGAGCAGGGCGACGGCAATCGCCCCGACCACCCCGAGCGAGAGCCAGGGTGAGACATCGGCCGAGCCGAGGAAGCCGTATCTCATTGCTTCGACCACGTAGAAGAGCGGGTTGAGGTGCGAGATCTGCTCCCAGGGGCTGCCGAGTCGGGAGACCGAGTAGAAGACGCCGCCGAGGAAGATCAGCGGCAGGATCACGATGTTGTTGATGAAGGACTGGTTGTCCCAGGATTGGGCGTAGATGCCGACGATGATCCCCAGCGCTCCGAAACCGGCGATCGTCAGGGCCACGGCGAGGATCAACTCAAGTGGGCGCTCCAGAGGCGCGCCGGTGATCGGCAGGGCCAGCGCGGTAAGCACCAGACCGATAATCAGCGAGCGCATCGCGCCGCCGGCCAGATAGCCGAGGTGGACCTGCCTCGCGCTCATCGGGGCGGAAAGGATGTCATCGAGGTAGCGGTCGTTGCGGGCCTGGAAGATCGTGGACGAATTGTTGGAGTAGGCGGCCTGGGCCATCGCCATCGCGATCAGGCCCGGCACGATGAAGACCCGGTACTCGAACCCGTTCACCTCGGCGATGCTGTCGCCGAGCGAGAGGCCGAAGACGACCATGAAAAGCAGCGCCGAGATCACCGGGGCGAGGATCGTCTGCTTCCAGAGCTTCAGCACCCGGTGGCATTCCCGCCTGGTCAGCCAGACGAGCCCGCGCCACGGATGCGGCTCGACTTCTGCCGGAGGCAGCGGGTTCAAGATTCGACTTCCTCCAGTTGGTCCATGGCGATCCGGCCCCCGGCCACGGTTCGCAGGTAAACCTCTTCCAGCGTGCCGACGCCATGCGATCGCTTCAGTCCTTCGGCCGTGTCCCGGGCGACGATGTGGCCCTTGCTGATCAGGGCGATCTCGTCGCAGAGCGCCTCGGCCTCCTCGAGGTAGTGAGTTGTCAGCAGGATCGTCGTGCCCTGCTCGTGGAGGCCACGGATGTACTTCCAGAGTTCGTGCCTCAGCTCGAGATCGACGCCGGCGGTCGGCTCGTCGAGGATGACCAGGCGCGGCCGATGAAGGAGGGCCCGGGCCAGCAAGAGGCGACGCCTCATGCCGCCGGAAAGCTTCGGGGCCTCGACGTTGCGCTTGGCCCGCAGGTCGAAAGCGTCGATCATCTGCTCGGCCCGCTCGGACGCCTCGGCGCCATCCATCCCGTAATAGCCGCCGTGGTAGAGGAGTGTCTCGTAGACGGTCAGGAACTTGTCGAGGTTCGGTTCCTGCTCGGCGATCCCGATCATCCGGCGGGCAGCCATGCTGCCGCCCGGACGCCCGAAAACAGAGATCTCGCCCCCGCTGACCCTGATCAGGTTGCAGACAGCGCCGATCAGGGTCGTCTTTCCGGCCCCGTTCGGTCCCAGCAGACCGAAGAAGCTGCCCGCCGGGATCTCAAGGTCGAGTTCCTCGAGGGCCAGGGTTCCGTCGGCGTAACGCTTGGTCAGCCCCTGGATCGAAAGGGCGGAAGGTCCCCCGGCGGGACCGGCCGGATCGCTTGTTGCCAATGCTTCTCGCATGCGTCACCATGAAACCATGAGTGCACTCTCGGGCGTCATCGTGGCGGACTTCAGCCGGGTCCTGGCCGGACCGATGGCGGCAATGACACTCGGCGATCTGGGCGCCAATGTGATCAAGGTGGAACCGCCCGGAGGGGACGAAACCCGTTCCTGGCTGCCACCGGTCGATTCCGAGGGCCGATCCACCTACTTTCAGACCGCCAACCGCAACAAGCGCTCGGTCACCCTCGACCTCAAGAACGAGGAAGACCGGAAGCTCGCCTTGGAGCTGGCGATGCGGGCAGACATCCTGATCGAGAACTTCCGTCCGGGCACGATGGCCCGCTTCGGGCTCGACTGGGAAACCGTTCACGCTGCCCACTCGACCCTGATCTACTGCTCGATCACCGGCTTCGGCGACGGGGCCGGGGCGGAGATGCCGGGTTACGACCCGCTGATCCAGGCCCTGAGCGGGATGATGTCGATCACCGGTCCGCCGGACGGCGAGGCGAGCAAGGTCGGAGTCGCCCTGGTCGACGTGATCGCCGGCCTCAACGCGGTCACCGGAATCCTCGCGGCGCTTCACGACCGACACACCCTGCACGAAGGCCAACGGGTCGAGGTGAACCTGATTTCGACCGCCCTCGCTGCCCTCGCCAACCAGAGTTCCGCCTACCTCAACACCGGCGTTTCGCCGGGCCGTATGGGCAACGTCCACCCGAGCATCGAGCCTTTCTCCACCTTCGCTACGGCGACCAGTCCGATCATGATCTGCGCCGGAAACGACCGGCAGTTCCGGCAGCTCGCGGTCACGATCGGCGCCCCGGACCTGGCCGACGACCCCCGATTCGCCAGCAACCTCGACCGGGTCCAGAACCGCGAGGTTCTCCGCTCCGAACTCGAGCGGCGCCTGAGGCTCGATTCAGTCGAGTACTGGGCGGAAGCCCTGAACGACGCCGGCGTGCCGGCCGGCCCGGTCAACGACATCGGCGGCGGTTTCGCGATGGCTGAATCATTGGGACTCGACCCCGTCACCGAGATCGACGGAATCCGGACCACTTCTTCACCGATCGGCCTTTCCGCGAGTCCGGTCGAAGCCCGTCTCGCGCCACCCTCGCTGAACGAGCACGGCGACGTGATCCGCGAGTGGTTGGAGACCCCGCGCGAGCGCGCCGGCGGTCCCGGGGCATTTGCGGCGAACTACCGAACCTGAGCCGACCCGATGGACAATCGCGCTGCGGGCCGCGATGATCAAAGCGTGCCAGCGCTTGAGGGAATCCTCGTTGCCGACTTCAGTCGGGTTCTCGCCGGGCCGCTCGTCTCGATGAATCTGGGGGACTTCGGTGCCGACGTGATCAAGGTCGAACCGCCCGGAGGGGACGAAACCCGCGCCTGGTCACCGCCAGTCGACGCCGAGGGCAGGGCGACGTTCTTCCTCGCGGTCAATCGCAACAAGCGATCGGTCGAACTGAACCTGAAAGAACCGGACGACCTCGAGCTGGCCCGCGAGCTGGTTCGTCGGGCCGATGTCCTGGTCGAGAACTTCCGGCCCGGCACGATGGACAGGCTGGGTTTGGGCTACGAGGAGGTGTCGGGCGAAAACCCGGGGCTCGTCTACTGCTCGATCAGCGGGTTCGGCTCGAAGGGCGGGGTCGGGCTGCCCGGCTACGACCCGCTGGTGCAGGCCATGAGCGGCATGATGTCGATCACCGGTCCGCCCGACGGTGACCCGAGCAAAGTGGGGGTCGCACTGGTGGACGTGATCGCCGGGCTCAACGCGACGATCGGCATCCTGATCGCCCTGCAGGAGCGGACCCGGTCGGGTCGAGGCCAGAAGGTCGAGAGCGACCTGCTGAGCTCGGCGCTCGCGGCCCTGGAAAATCAGGCTTCAGCCTGGCTCAACACTGGGGTTCTGCCCAAACGCCTCGGCAACGTTCACCCCAGCATCGAGCCGTTCACCACTTTCGATGCTGCCGACGGTCCGTTGATGATCTGCGTCGGCAACGACCGGCAGTTCCGCAGCCTCTGCGAAGTGCTGGGCGAGCCGGAGCTGGCCGGGGATCGTCGCTACATCGACAATTTCGACCGGGTCGAGAACCGGGTCGAGCTGGAAGCCGAGCTGAACCGCCTTCTGGCCCGCGACACGGTTGAGTCCTGGGTGTCGGCCCTGCATGAGGTCGGGGTGCCGGCCGGGCCGGTCAACACGATCGACCGTGGTTTCGCCATCGCGGAAGCGCTCGGCCTCGATCCGATCGACGAGATCGACGGTGTCCGTACCGCTGCCTCGCCGATTCATCTCGACCGCACCCCGGCCGAGACCAGGCTCCAGCCCCCGGCGGAAAACGGCAACAGCGCAGACATTCGCGCCTGGCTTTCCGCCCACCCGGACTGAACGCACAGACAGCACCACCGTGCTCCTGCCACACTTGGTGTGTGGATCTGAAGCAGCTCGAAGAAACCATGGCCGACCTCGGCCAGCCCTCGTACCGGACCGGCCAGGTCTGGGAATGGCTGGCCCGTGGTGCCGGTTCCTTCGATGAGATGACCAACCTTCCGGCCGGGCTGCGCCAGGAGCTGGAAGACAGGCTGCCGATCTCGACGCTCGAAGTTGACGCTTCGGCCAGGTCAGTCGACGGGACCGAGAAGGCGCTCTTCCTGACCGCCGACAGCCGGCCGGTCGAAGCGGTCCTGATGCGCTACCGCGACGGACGCCGCTCGCTTTGTCTTTCGAGCCAGTCCGGCTGTCCGCTCACCTGCACTTTCTGCGCCACCGGCACGATGAAGTTCGGCCGCAACCTGACCGAGTCGGAGATCCTCGACCAGGCTCTCCACTTCCGCCGGATCGAACCGGTCAACCACGCCGTGTTCATGGGCATGGGTGAGCCGATGATGAATCTCGACAACGTGCTTGCGGTCTGCGAGAAGCTGCCGGAGATCGGGATCGCCAACTCTCACACCACCGTCTCGACGGTGGGCTGGCAGCCGGGCATCGAACGGATGACCACCGAGGGCCCGGCGGTCCGGCTCGCCCTCTCGCTCCACGCCCCGAACGACAAGCTGCGCTCGGAGATCATGCCGGTCAACGACCGCTACCCGATGGAAGACGTGGTCGCCGCCTGCCGCGAGTGGCGGCACACCCGCAAGCGCAAGGTCTTCATCGAGTACCTGATGCTCGACGGCGTCAACGACTCGGTCGAGCTCGCCCACGAACTCGCCGACCTGCTCCTGCCGAAGAATGACTTCAAGGTCAACCTGATCCCATACAACCCGTCGGGAACCGGATACCAGGGCTCACCGCGCGAAGTGATCGACCGCTTCCGGGACACATTGATGAAGCGCGGAATCCACGCCACAGTTCGCCTCACCCGCGGCCGCGACATCGACGCCGCCTGCGGCCAGCTCGCCGCCAAAGCCGCGGCGGCCTGACCGGTCCTGCAAGATCAAAACCCACGGTTTCCCACACATATTGTGGGAAACCGTGGGTCTTGATGTAAAGCGTGGGGTGAAGCTCTAGGCGTTGGCCGCGGAGGCGAAGCGTTCGCGCGAGAGCTCGAGGACTTCGAGGGCCGACTCGAGGGGGTACCAGCCGTCGACTTCGACGTGCTTGCCTTCGGGCTGCTTGTAGACCGCGAAGAAGTGGGAGATCTCTTCCTTGAGCTGGTTCGAGAGCTGGTCGAGCGACTCGATGTAGTTCCAGTTCGGATCGTCGGCGGGGACGCAGAGGATCTTGTCGTCGAGTTCACCGTCGTCGGTCATGCGGAACAGACCGAGTGGAATCGCGGGGATGATGCAGCCCGGGAAGGTCGGCTCGGAAACGCAGACCATGGCGTCGAGTGGGTCGCCATCGGCGCCGAGCGTGTTCGGCACCATGCCGTAATCGACCGGGTAGACCATCGATGAGAAGAGGAAACGGTCGAGCTTGATCGCGCCCAGTTCCTCGTCGTATTCGTATTTGTTTCGGCTGCCCTTCGGAACTTCGACCAGCACGTTCAGGATCTCAGACATATCCGCCCAATCCTACCTGTATCGCCCCATACAGAGCCCCTCCCATCCGTCGGTACATGCGAGTGGGAGGGGCGGGGTTCATATCGGAGCGTGGGGGAAGACCCGCGCGACTGCAGATGCGATCCCCGCCCGACTCCTGATGCTGACCCGCGCGACTGCAGGAGGCGGCCTCAGCCGCCGAAAAGCGCGTGCTTGCGAGGATCGTCGACGGGGCGCCAGGGGGCGTCCCAGTCGCAGATGCCCTTGACCAGACGATCCGCTTCGGCCGGACCCCAGGAACCGATCTCGTAAGGGACGACCGGCGGCGGGTCATCGAGCAACGGTTGGACGATCCGCCAGGTCTCCTCGACCATGCTGAACTGGGTGAAGAGGTCGTAACGGCCGTGGATCGCGTCGTCGAGCAGGCGCTCATAAGGTTCAGGTTCGGTGCCCGGTTCCTTCTCGAAGAGAACGTCGAGGTCTGCTTCCTCGAAGTCTTCGATGCCGGCCGCCTTGGCGACGAAGGCCATCCGGGCTCCGGGCAGGGGATCGATCCGCACCACCATCTGATTGCGGGGTGGCTTGTGTGACTTCATCCCCACCCCGGTGTGCGGCGGGCGCTTGAAGACGACCCGGACCTCGGTGTGCTTGACCGGCAGGTTCTTGCCCGTCCGCAGGTAGAACGGCACGCCCGACCAGCGCCAGTTATCGATTGCCAGTTCCATCGCTGCGTAGGTCTCGACCTGAGAATCGTCGGCGACGTCAGGGATGTCCCGATACCCCTCGTACTGGCCACGCACGCACTTGGCCGGGTCAGCCGAGCGGATCGCCTCGAAGAGTTCAAGCTTCTTCGCCCGGATCGAGTCGTGCTGGTTCGCGTTCGGCGCTTCCATCGCCAGCAGCGCAAGTACCTGGAGCATGTGGTTCTGGACCACGTCGCGGATCGCGCCGACCCCTTCGTAAAACCGGCCGCGGTCTTCGACGCCGAAATTCTCGCTCATCGTCATCTGTACGTAGGAGACGTAATTCCGGTTCCAGACCGGTTCGAGTAGCGCATTGGCGAACCGCAGGTAGGTGATGTCCATGACCGGTTCCTTGCCGAGGTAATGGTCGATCCTGAGGATCTGGCTTTCCTTCAGCACATGGGTCAGGTCGGCCTGGAGCTCACGGGCCGACTCCGAGTCATGGCCGAAGGGCTTTTCGAGGATCACCCTGGCGTTGGCCGTAAGTCCCGCGGAGGCGAGTCCGTGAACTACTTCGGAGAACAGAGGCGGGGGGATTTCCAGGTAGAACAGGGGCCGCTCGTAATCCTCGAGTGCCTCGTCGAGCGACTGGTAGAGCTCCGGCTCATCAAAGTTGCCGTTGACGAAAGTCATCCGGTTGGCCAGCCTCTTGAAAGCGGCGGCATCGAACTCCTCGACCGAACCGCGAATCGCTTCCTCGGCCCGCTGGCGCATCGTCTCGTGATGCCAGTCCTGGTTGCGGCCGACCCCGATGATCGGACAGTCGAGCTTGCCTCTCAATTCGAGCCGGTAAAGCGCCCGGAAAGTCATCTTCTTCGCCAGGTCTCCGGTGATGCCGAAGATCACCAGGGCGTCGGTCGCTTCCCGCTCCTTGCTCTTGCTCATGGTCGGCAGAGTACCCGCCCCGAAGAACACCGCGAACGAACCGCAACCCCGGGTTCTAATATGGCGACATGGAAATCGGGATCGTCGGGCTTGGTCGGATGGGGGCGAACATCGCCCGGAGGTTGATGCGGGACGGACACAGGTGCGTTGTCTATGACGTGAACCCGTCGGCCGCACAGGAACTCGCCGGTGAGGGAGCAGACCCGGCGGCCGACCTGGCTGAACTGGCCTCAAAGCTTTCCGCGCCCCGCGCGGTATGGATCATGGTCCCGGCCGGTGACATCACCCGCGACACGATCCGCAAGGTCGCGGCCGAACTTGAGCCCGGTGACGCGATCATCGACGGCGGCAACACCTACTACCACGACGACATCCACTTCGCCAAGGAGCTGGGCGAGCAGGGTATCGACCACCTGGACTGCGGCACCTCGGGTGGCGTTTTCGGACTCGAACGGGGCTACTGCCTGATGATCGGTGGCCCGGAAGAGGCGTACAAACGGCTCGAGCCGATCTTTGCGACCCTCGCGCCCGGCGTCGAGGAGGCCGAACGCACCCCGGGCCTCAGCGGTGATCCGTCCCCGGCCGAAAACGGCTATCTCTACTGTGGTCCCGCCGGTGCCGGACACTTCGTGAAGATGGTCCACAACGGCATCGAGTACGGCATGATGGCCGCGATCGCCGAGGGTCTGAACGTGATCAGGAGCGCCGACGCCGGCCTTCATCAGCGTGATGGTGACGCCGAGACCGCACCGATGGAGAACCCCGAGTACTACCAGTACGAGATCGACGTGGCCCAGGTCGCCGAGGTCTGGCGTCGAGGCAGCGTGGTCGGCTCCTGGCTGCTCGACCTGACCGCGGCAGCGCTGGCCGAATCACCCCAGCTCGAAGAGTTCTCGGGCCGGGTCTCCGACTCCGGCGAGGGTCGGTGGACCTCGATCGCCGCGATCGACGAGGGAGTGCCCACCCCGGTCCTCACTGCCGCGCTTCACGAACGCTTCTACTCGCGCGGGCTCGGCGACTTCGGTGACAAGGTTCTCTCCGCCATGCGAAAGCAGTTCGGTGGCCACGACGAAAAGCCCGCGGAGGGCAAGGCGGGCTAATTGGTAACCAGGCTCGTCGCAGACGCGGAAGCAGCGGCGGTTGAGGCTGCCCGACTCGTCGAGATGATCGCCGATGCCGCGATCGCCGACCGGGGCCGGTTCAATTTCGCGGTGAGCGGCGGCACGACACCGTGGCGCATGCTGGAGCTCCTGGCCGAAAGCAGTCTCAACTGGACCAGGACATCGCTCTTCCAGGTCGATGAGCGGATCGCCCCGACCGGCAGCACCGAACGCAACCTGACCCATCTTGTCCTGACCTTGCCGCTGGTCTGCCAGGCGGCGATCCGTCCGATGCCGGTCGGCGCCGATGACCTCGTCACGGCCGCCAGCGGCTACGAGTACTCCCTGCCGGACCGCTTCGACCTGGTTCACCTCGGGCTGGGACCGGATGGTCACACGGCGTCGCTCATCCCCGACGATCCGATCCTCGATGTAGCCGACCGGCAGGTCGCGATCACGACCGGGGAGTACCAGGGAACCCGGCGAATGTCGCTCACCTACAAGGCGATTGACCGCGCCCACCAGGTCATGTTTCTGGTCACCGGTGACGGTAAGGAAGATGCTCTTTCGAAACTGGTCGCCGCCGACGCGAGCATTCCCGCCGGCCGGGTCAGGAACCCGAACATGACTCTGGTCACCGATATCGCGATCGAGTCGGACCCGACCCCTTGACCAAAATCCGCCACATGGGGGCAGAGCGGTACGGCTTCGCTCTGATCCTGATCCTCGCCTCGATGGTTTTCATCATGGCCACGCCAGATGGCAAGTGGGCCAACGTGATCGCCCTGAACCTCCAGTCCTTCGCGCTGTTTGCCTCGACCCGTGCCGCCCAGCCCCGTATCGAG
>JAEZIQ010000163.1 GCA_023436605.1 Actinomycetes bacterium
AACCCGCCGCCGGTCGGAGACGCACCCCAGCCGCGAGCGCACACGGCCGGTCATCCGATCGCGGCCGGTGTGCGTCCGTCCGGCCCGACCGCTCAGTCCGGGTAGTCGTCTTCGAAAGGCAGAACGACCCGGGCGTTCCGCTCGTCACCGATCACCTTCGGCAAAACGATCTTCGTTGCGTCCGGATCGGCCGCCGCGCGTTCCATTGCCTCGTCGGTGTTGGCCGAAGGAACCAGTGCCTCGAGTTGCTTCAGGGTGGGGAAGACGATCGCCATGTCGCCGGCCTCGGCGGCGGCCAGGGCGTCGGCCGGGTTGACCCAGAGCGCCTCGGTCATTTCGAAGTTGTCCGGTTTTGCCACGGCGCCCTGCGGGGCCCGGGCCAGGAAGAACCAGGTGTCGAAGCGGGTCTTGACCACCTCCGGGGTGACCCAGCGGGCCAGCGGAATCAGCTCGTTGCTGAGGTCCACCTTGATGCCTGCTTCCTCTTCGAGCTCGCGGGCGGCGCACGTACGCAGTCCGTCGATTCCGTCGCCGTCCTCGGGGTCGAGCGAACCACCGGGAAAGACCCACACGCTCGGCATGAAATGGGATTCGGCCGAGCGCTTCAGCATCAGGACCTCGAGCGGCCCGCCCTCTTCGCGGTCGCGAAGCAGCAGGATGGTGGCGGCGGGGCGGGGTTCGGAAGGTTTGCCGAGGTTGATCGCCTCCCCGGGGCCCGCTTCAGGAAACGAGTTCACAGCGCAAACCGTATCTCACCTCGGATATCCTGCCCGGCGATGAGCACCGCGACCACCCAACTCTGGATCTGCGAATCCTGCGGCTGGATCTACGATCCCGCCGAAGGTGATCCCGACGGCGGAATCCCCGCCGGAACCGCCTTCGAGGACATCCCCGACGACTGGTTCTGCCCCGTCTGCGGCGCCCGCAAGGCGGATTTCGAACCCTACGACGGGTAGTAGGGAATCGGGCAACGCGCCCAGGAACCACCAGCCGCGCGCTGGCTGCGTCGGACGCTTGACGGCTCGGGAACGCACAAAAGTGCGCCCCCTTCACCGCCGGCGCTTACCTCCTTGCCAGCCCACGGCTGGTGGCCCCTGTGCACGACCCGCTGAAGTGGTGATGTGACGGATTTCAGGGCTCGCCGTAGTCTGGGTATGAATGGCTTGCTGGAAGCAGTCCCCGACCCTGAAACCCAGATCCCTGGCGTGAGCGGGTCGAAGGCCGGGCCTCGTCCTCTTTTTGAGGATCTCTATCGGGGGAGTCGTGACGATCTTTACTCGTATGTGGCCGGGTTGCTGCGGGACCGGGTCGCGGCCGAGGATGTGACCGCGCTCGCCTTCGAGCGGGCGTTCCGCAAGTGGGACCGCTTCGATCCGAAGCGTGGCACCGCCCGGGGCTGGCTCTTTGGCATCGCCCGGAACGCCGCCCTTGACGAACTCCGCAAACGCAAGCGCGAAGTGCCCGCGATCGAGCCCGCGGAGCAGGAGGCTCCGGGCTCGGTGGCCGGCACCGTGCTCGAGCGTGAACAAAGGGCGGACCTGATGGCGGCATTAGGCAGGCTCGCCCCGGCCGACCGCGAGATGGTTGCGCTCAAGTTCTTCGCCGGCCTGAACAACGTCGAGATCGCCGAAGCGACCGGCTACTCGCCCACCAACGTGGGCACCCGGCTCAGCCGGGCAATGAATCGACTGCGGAGCGCGATGGAAACGGATGGCTCGGCAGCGAACGAGGAGGTGGCCAGATGAGCCGCGAGAACGAAACGGGTTTCGAGATGAACCAGGAACTCAGCAACCTCGCCCAGGCCCTGCGCGAGAATCGGCCCACCCCGGAGCCCGAGTTCACCGAGCGCCTCGACCAGGCGGTGGCCGACCACTTCCCGCCGGAATGGGCCGACGAAGCTGCCCTCGGAAAGAAGGGAAGGGGTGGCATCGGCAGCCTCACCGAGCGTTTCCGCCGCCGCATGGGCGGGCGTCGCATCCTCCTCCCGGCCATGGCGAGCTTCGCCGGCCTGCTCATCGTCGCAACCGTTGTGGTCGGCGCCATTGACTCCGGCCGCCTCGGCGGCGGCACCGATGGAACAACAATCGTCGACACTGAACCGGCCCCGGAAGGTGGCCCCGAACTGCGGCTGTACTCCGGTGCTTCTTCAGCCGATATGGCGACGCCGGAATCGGTTCAATCCGAAAAATCGAAACTGGACCTGGCTGGGCCTGCAAGTGCCGGTGGCGCCGATGCCAGCGGATTCGCCCGGATGCAGGGCAACCGGGACGTGGCCAAAGAGGCCGAGATCACTCTCGGGACCGATCCCGAGGGGGTTCAGGATGTGGCGAACAAGGTGGTCGAGGTGACCGACGAGCACAACGGGATCGTCATGGACTCGAAGGTGACTGATGGCGAAGCGGGGGCCGCCGGGGCGACCTTCAGCCTGATGATCCCCTCGGGTCAGATGGACTCGGCCGTAGCCGACCTCTCCGGGATCGCCGACCTCCGGTCGCGCAGCCAGGAACTGACCGACATCACCGCCCCGACCAACCGGGCCGAGGATCGGATCGCTGATTCCGAGGCGAAGATCCAGAGCCTGCTCCGGGAACTCGAAGAGACCTACGACGAGGGGGAGCGGGCCGAGCTCGAACAGCAGATCCGCTGGGAGCGCCAGCAGAAGCGCTGGGCCGAGACGCGGCTCAACCGGCTCGAGCGCCGGGCCGACTACACGCCGGTCGCGCTGAAGGTCGAAACGGGCGGTGATACCTCGTCCGACGATGAGTCATCGAGCTGGGGGCTCGGGGACGCGGTCGACGATGCGGGCAAGATGCTCGGCGTCGCAGCCGGGGTCACGGTGATCGCCCTGGCGATAGCGATTCCGATCGGGATCGTCGTCCTGATCGCCCTCGCCCTCAACCGGGCCTGGGTCCGCCGTTCCCGCCGCCGGATCCTCGCCGACGACCAGTAGTTGGGCATCGAGATGCGAAAAGTCAGTGATAATCCCTGACTTTTCGCATCTCGGCGCCCAACTTGGTGCCGGGCCGGGTCAGTCGCCGATCGCTTTGACGTAGGTGAGGACAGCGAGGACGCGGCGATGATCTTCGGCGGTGGGGGCGAGGTCGAGCTTGCTGAAGATCGAGGTGACGTGCTTCTCGACCGCCCGCTCGGTCACCACAAGGGTCTCGGCGATCGCGATGTTCGAGCGGCCCTCGGCCATCAGACCGAGCACCTCGCGCTCGCGGGCCGTCAGAACCTGAAGCGGGTCCTCGCGTCGCTGACGGCCGAGCAGGTGGGAGACCACCTCGGGGTCAAGGGCTGAACCGCCGCTGCCGACCCGGCGGACCGACTCGGTGAAGCGGTCAATCTCGGCCACCCGGTCTTTCAGCAGGTAGCCGACGCCCTCGGCCGAGTCGGCGACCAGGTCGAGCGCGTAGCTCTCCTCCAGATACTGGGAAAGGACCAGGACCCCGGTGCCCGGATACTCGGCCCGGATCCGCTTGGCGGCCTGAAGGCCGTCGTCAGTCAGGGTCGGGGGCATGCGTATGTCGATCACGGCGACGTCGGGCTTGTGGGCGCCGACCTTGCGCAGCAGGTCTTCCGCGTCGCCGGCCTGGCCGACGACGTCGAAACCGTCGTCTTCCAGGACCCGGACCACGCCTTCGCGCAGCAGGATCGAATCGTCGGCAACAACTACTCGCATGGGACTATCGCCTCCACAATCGTTCCGAGCCCGGTCGGGCTGGCCAGCATGAAATGTCCATCCAGGGCGGCGACCCGGTCGGCCAGGCCATTGAGGCCCGAGCCCTGGGCCGGGTCGGCACCACCGACTCCGTCGTCGGCGATCCGGATCCGGACCATGCCGTCGAACTGGATGATGTCCACCTTGGCCCGGCTCGCGTCCGCGTACCTGACCACGTTGGTCAGCGACTCGGCGACCACGTAATAGGCGGCGGCCTCGACCGGTTCCGGCAGGCGTTCGTCGGGCATCTCGCCGACCTCGACCGGAAGCGGCGCCCGGTGGGCGAGGGCGAGCAGGGCGGCGTCAAGGCCGCGGTCTGAAAGTACGGCGGGGTGGATGCCACGGGCCAGTTCGCGCAGCTCGGCCAGGGTCTGTTCGAGCTCGGCGCTCGCCCCGTCGAGGATCTCGACCGCGGTCTGCGGGTCGGAATCGATCCGGGAGCGGGCCATCTGAAGTTTCAGGGCCAGCGAAACGAGATTCTGCTGGGCACCGTCGTGGAGGTTTCGCTCGATTTCGCGGCGGGCCGCGTCCCCGGCCTCGACGATGCGGGCCCGGGAGGCCCTGAGTTCCGCGACGTTGGCCCGGACCTCGGCTTCGAGTCGGGCGTTCTCGAAGGCGAGCGCGGCCCCGCGGCTGACCGCTTCGATCTTCTCGGGTTCTTCCAGCAGGGCCCCGTCATGGACGATCAGCGCGACCTTGCGGCCATCCATCGTCACGAAACTCGCAGCCCGGTCGGAGCCAGAGTCCGGTTCCCTGGCCGGCAGTCCCCGAGCGTCGACGTACTGCCTGGTTTCGGGCAGCCAGAAGAGCAGCTCGACCGACGGGTCGCCGAGCGCTTCGGCGACCGCCGCCTGCATCTTGACCGGGTCGTTCTCGTGGGCGACTTTCTCGAGCATCCGGCCCAGGGCCTGCCCCCGGACCAACTTGCTGCGGGCGAGTCCGACCAGGAACGCGATCGGCAGAGCCATCGCGTTGAGGGCGCTGATGAAACCCAAGACCTGCTCGGCTCCGTCGAGGCCGGCGATCGAGAAGACGGAGGTGATTCCAAGCATCGCCAGAAGGAAGGTCGACGTCCAGAGCACCGGTCCGATCAGGCGGCGCATCGGGGGCGAGGCGGACGAGTACTTGGTCGTGAAGCTATGGATCAGAGCCAGAACGAGGATGATCGCGAACGCATTGGCGACGATGAAAAGCACCGTGACCGTGGTCAGGGAGTCGGTGACCATCAGGAGGTTGTTCGGCGCGTCGTCGTAACCGAAGTTCTCGGAAGTCGAGAAGAAAAGAACCAGGGTCACCAGCCCGAGGGCGACCAGGACCAGCCTGACTACCCACCTGTCGGTCTGAGATTCGATTCGCCCGGTCGGGAACCGGACCAGCGTCTGGATCAGGGCGAAGGGGAAGACGTAGGAGATGACGAGGCCGGCAGTGAAGACGAGCGAGGAGTTCGCGTAGGTAAGGAACTGGGCCAGCCAGGCAAAGCTGGTGAAGACCATCCACTTGCCGAACGAGTTGTCAGGTCGGCGCCAACAGGCGAAGATCCCGACGCCCAGCCAGGTCCATCCGGTCAGAACCCTTACGGTGATCTCGATCCCAGGTTGGTCGATCTGCTGGTTGGTGAGCGCGGCCATGGTCGCGCCCCCGGCTCCGAAGAGGAACCCGGCGACGGCCAGCCAGGCGAGCCGTGAGCGCAGTGTCAAGCCACTTCCCATGGCTTGATTCTGACCGATGATCGGGGAGGGGTTGGTGTGGTCAACACCCGAATGGCCGTTTCAGTGGTGCGGTTCTCCGTACCCCTAAGGGGCAGTCTGCTCCCGGCAAAGACACCGGTCATCCCCCTTTCGGGGCGAGCTTGCTGGCGGCAGGCTTTGCCGCATGAAAACCAGTCACAACATTGCTGCCCGAGCCGGAAGGTGGAGCGCAACCCATCGCAAGACCGCGATTTGGGGTTGGCTCGCCTTCGTGGTCCTTGCGGTCTTCATTGGAGGATCGATGGGAACCAAGACCCTGACCGACGCCGAAAATGGGGTCGGCGAGTCAGGGCGCGCCGAGGTGGTCAGCTCCGAAAACTTCCCCGAAAAGGCCAGCGAGCAGGTCCTGATCAAGGCTCCGGAAGGCGGCTCGAATACGAGCGCTGACTTCCGGGCGGCGACCGATGGCCTGACCCGCGAGCTCAAGTCGACGCCGTACGTCTCGCATGTCCAGAGTCCGTTTGCGCCGGGCAACGAGGCCCAGCTTTCGTCCGACGGGCGATCCGGACTTGTCACCTATGACCTGGCCGGAAACGAAGACGAACTCACCGAACGGCTGGGTGCGACCCAGGACGCGGTGAACGAGGCCCAGGCCCGCGCGCCCGGGTTCGGCTTCTCGCAGTTCGGTGATGCCACCGCCAGCGAACAGATCGGCCAGGCCTTCGAGGACGACTTCAGGAAGGCCGAGCTCACCTCGTTGCCGATCACCCTGCTGATCCTCGTGCTCGCTTTCGGAGCTTTCGTCGCCGCGGGCGTGCCGCTGCTGCTCGGCCTGACCGCGGTCGGGGCGGCAATCGGTCTGACCGCGTTGGTCAGTCACATCACACCGATGTCGGACGCCGCGAACTCGGTGATCCTTCTGATCGGTCTCGCGGTCGGGGTCGACTACTCGCTGTTCTACCTCCGTCGCGAGCGCGAGGAGCGGGCCGCCGGTCGCTCCGAAACGGCCGCGCTGGAAGCTGCCGCCGCCACCTCCGGCCGGGCGGTGATCATTTCCGGAATCACGGTGATGATCGCGATGGCCGGCATGTACATGGCCGGGAACGCGACCTTCACCTCGTTTGCGACGGGCACCATCCTGGTCGTCGCGGTGGCGGTGCTCGGATCGCTCACCGTGCTGCCCGCCGTGCTCGCCTGGCTCGGAGACCGGGTGGACCGGGGACGGATCCCGTTCGTCACCCGGATGCGCCAGCGTCGGGCAACCAACAGCGCCAGCGGGGGAGGGTTCGGGGCGAAGTTCGTTCGCGCCGTCCTGCGACGCCCGGGCATCTCGGCTGTCGTCGCTGGTGGCCTGCTGGTCCTGGTCGCGTTGCCGGCCTTCAAGCTCCACACGGTGGTGCCCGGGGTGGAGTCGCTGCCTCAGGAGCTGCCGGTGATCCAGGCCTACAACGAGGTCGATGACGCCTTCCCGGGCGGCCCCGAACCGGCCGGTGTCGTGATCAAGGCGGATGACGTCCGCTCGCCCGAAGTCCAGCAGGGCATCGCCGCCCTCAAGGAGGCGGTCAACGGAGAGAAGCAGTTCGGTTCGCCGATCACCACGACAATCAGCCCGAACGGGCAGGTCGAGGTGGTCAACGTGCCCCTCGCCGGCAGTGGGACCGATGACGTGTCGAACGCGGCTCTGGCCAGCCTGCGCGATGACGTGATCCCCGCGACGATCGGCCAGGTGCCGGGCGCCGAGACCAACGTCACCGGCATGACTGCCGGGTCGAAGGACTTCAACGACCTGATGAAGGAGCGGGCGCCGCTGGTCTTCGCCTTCGTGCTGATGACCGCGTTCATCCTGCTGCTGGTCGCCTTCCGCTCGATCGTGATCCCGCTGACCTCGATCCTGCTCAACCTGCTTTCGGTCGGTGCCGCCTACGGGCTGCTCGTCTGGATCTTCCAGGAAGGGCACCTCGAGGGCCTGCTCGGATTCGAGTCGATGGGCGGGATCACCGCCTGGCTGCCGATGTTTCTCTTCGTGGTCCTGTTCGGACTCTCGATGGATTACCACGTGTTCATCCTGAGCCGGATCCGTGAGGCCCACGATCAGGGCAAGAGCACCTCGGAAGCAGTCGAGTACGGGCTGCGCCGCACCGCTGGACCGGTCACGTCGGCTGCGATCGTGATGGTCGCCGTCTTCTCGATCTTCGCCACCCTCTCGATGCTGGAGTTCAAGCAGATGGGTGTCGGACTCGCGGCGGCGGTCCTGATCGACGCGACCATCGTCCGCGGGGTGCTGGTCCCGGCAACTATGAAACTGCTCGGAAAGTGGAACTGGTACCTCCCGGCCTGGCTCGAGTGGCTTCCCAGGGTCAACCTCGAAGGAGCCCCCGAACCGCTCCCGCAGTCGACCCCGGAACCTGGTGGGTCGGATAACCGGCAGCAGGACCGGAAATCCGACCCACTGCCTGCCAGCAACTGATCCACGGAGTCCCAAAGAGGGTCGGATCGCCGTCATCACCGGGCGATCCGGCCCATTCCGTGTTCCTGGTGGATCTCGCATCCGTCTGGCGGTGGGCAAGCGGCTTCTACAGAGATGGGATAAGCGTGATGTACGTCACATTGGCAATATTTCCTGTTGACAAATAGTTGCAAAAGCGCAAATATCTCCGCATGACTTCAGCGGAGGCCACCAGAATTGCGGAGGAACACGCAGCCAGCCAGGAACTGATCGATTCGGCCTCGCCCGAAGCGGTGCGGGTTGCGATCCAGATTGGAACCCTTTTCCGTCGGATGCTCTCGTACGGTGCCGCGACCAGCTCGCTGCTCGATTCCGGCGCCGCGAACCTTTCCTTTCTCGAGTTCAAGGCGATGATGAACCTGGGAGTGTTCGATTCCCGGGACAGCTTCTGCCTAGCTGACATCAGCGAGTCGACCGGGGCATCGATGCCGGCCGTCAGCCGGGCGATCGACAGCCTGGTCCGCAAGGGTCTCGTCTCGCGGGTCGAGGACCCGGAGGATCGCCGTCGTCGGCTGATCTCCCTAACCGAGGAAGGCCACAAGCTCACCAACGCCGCCCTGATGGGGCGTGCCGTCGGGGCCGTCAAACTCGCCAACAGCTTCGAGCCGGACGAACTGGCCGAACTCGACTCTCTGCTCTCGCGACTGACCGAACGGGAAGACCTCGCCGCGATCCGTGAACAACTGGAAGGAGCGGTTCATCCATGAGCCGCTACCAGCACCTGATCACCGACGAGAACCGTAAGTGGTGGACGCTGGGCGCGATGTGCCTCGCGCTCTTCATGGTGATGCTCGACAACACGGTCGTGAACGTCGCCCTGCCTTCGATCCAGCGCGACCTCGGAACCTCGATCTCCGGCCTCGAATGGATCGTCAACGGCTACACCCTCTCATTCGCGGTGCTGCTCGCGGTCGGCGGACGAATCGGCGACATCTTTGGGCGCCGCAAGGCCTTCATCGTCGGCGTGATCATCTTCACCGTTGCCTCGACCACCGCCGGCTTCGCCCCCAGCAACTTTGCCCTGGTCGCCAGCCGGGTGCTTCAGGGCATTGGCGCCGCCTTCATGATGCCCGGCACGCTCTCGATCATCACCGACGCCTTCCCCGCCCACGAGCGTGGCAAGGCGATCGGAACCTGGGCGGGAGTTTCCGCGCTGGCGTTGGCCATCGGTCCGGTGCTCGGCGGCTTTTTGACCGAGCAGGTGTCCTGGCGCGCGATCTTCTACATCAACCTGCCGGTCGGGATCCTGGCCGTGCTCGCGGCCCTGTTCGTGGTCCGGGAGTCGCGGGACACCACGGTCGGCCGCAGGGTCGATTACACCGGTGTCACCATCCTCACGGTCAGTTTGACCGCGCTCGTCCTCGCGCTGATCGAGGGCAACAGCTGGGGCTGGGATTCGACCGCGGTGATCGGCCTGATCGCCTTCTCGATCGTCAGTCTGATCGGCTTCGTCTTCACCGAGAACCGGGTCACCGCTCCGATCATCGAGTTCGGCCTGTTCAAGAGCCGCAACTTCATCGGCTCGGTGATCACCGCCTTCATCATCTCCTTCGCGATGATGGGTGTCTTCTTCTTCCTCGCCCTCTACATGCAGAACATCCTCGGCTACACGGCCCTCGAGGCCGGGGTCAGGTTCCTGCCGACGACGCTCGTGATCATGGTGATTTCGCCGATTTCCGGCCGGCTGGCCGACCGGATCGGGCCGCGCTGGCTGATCGTGGCAGGGATGGCCCTGATCGCCCTTTCGCTCTACCTCTTTTCGACGATCGAGAACGGGACCACTTTCTCCGGCATCCTGCCCAGCTTCATCATCCTCGGGGCCGGGATCGGGTTGACCATGTCGCCGATGTCGACCGCGGCGATGAACGCGGTGCCGAAAACCAAGGCGGGGGTCGCGTCCGGGGTGCTTTCCATGTTCCGCATGGTCGGCGGCACCTTCGGTGTCGCGGCGCTCGGAGCCCTGTTCCAGAGCGAAGCCAAGAGCCGGCTCGCGACCACCCTCGGCGGGGAGCACGGCCTGACCGCGTCGCAGCGAAACGATTTCGCCCATCAGCTCACCGGTGGTGCGCCGCACCTCGACGGGGTCTCCGCGGCCAAGGCTGACCGGCTGGTCGCGGCCGGTCATGACGCCTTCGTCTATGGCCTCAGCCACGCGATGACCCTCTCGGTCGGGGTGGCGGTCGCCGGCGTCCTGATCGCCTTCCTGCTGATCGGCGGAAAAGTCGATGCCCCGGACGAGGAAACCCGCGAGGCAGCCGAGATTGCCGAAGCGGCCTCACCGGTGGCCTGATCCGGCTCCTTCTCTACAATTTGCCGACTTGACGCCTAACTGCAGGGGAGCATCCGTGAACGTCCGATCGCTGAATCATGTTTCTGTCCGTAGCTTCGCCGCAGTCCTGGCCCTGGCAATCGCGGTCACGACCCTCTTCCTGATTGCCGGTAACGCCCAGGCCGCTGAAGGTGACGGGCCGGCCAAGGCCACCGTGAAGATCAAGCTGAAGGGGCTGAAGAAGCACCGGGCGACGATCATGCAGCGCGTCACTGTCGAGGGCTCACTCAAGCCGTTCCGCAACCTGCAGCGGGTCAGGGTCTACCTGTACCGCGATGGCAAGCGGTTTTCAACCCGCAGCCTCAAGGTCAGGCAGGCCGGCGAGAATTACGGCACCTTCGAGACCGACTTCGTGATTCGCAAAGGTACGCGCTACGGGGTCCGGGCCAAGTACTGGGGCAAGGCCGGGGACCGTCCGGTCGGCAAGGACACGACCGAACACAAGACTTTCCGGGTTCGTTACGTCGGACTTGCCCACGATCAGTGCGGCCGTGTCGTGGCGGGCTTCCGCAAGGCGCTCAACCGCCTCGCGCTGGTCCCGGCCCAGGGTCGCTGCTTCAACGGCAAGATGGAACGCGCGGTCCTGGCCTATCGCAAGCTCAACGATATGAGCCGCAACGCCCGCGCCTCGAAGACGATCGTCAAGCGGGTCTTCAACGGCAAGGGGGGCTACCGGGTCCGCCGACCCGGTCTCGGCGACCACATGGAGGCTCCGCTCTCGAAGCAGGTGATCGTCTTTTCGAAGGGCAAGAAGCCCTACGCGATCTTCCCGATCGCCTCGGGCGCTCCGGCCACCCCGACCATCCTCGGCACCTACAGCTTCTACTGGAAGGATCCCGGGTACAACGAGAAGGGGATGTATTACTCCTCCTACTTCATCCGCGGATACGCAACCCACGGGTACGAATCGGTTCCGAACTACCCGGCCAGCCACGGCTGTCTGCGGACGTTCATCTCGGATCAGCCCCGGATCTACAACATCACCGAGATCGGCATGCCGGTCTACACGTTCGGCAACGCATTCCGCGGGAAGGTCGAGCCTTACAAGGTGAGGACCTCGGGCGGCGACCTGGGCCCTGACCTCGGTGCGACCGGCGGTCTCGATCCGTCCAGCCTCGACTGATCCCGATTCCGGCTTCGGCATGAAAAGCCTGGTCACGATCGCCCTCGCGGTCGCCCTGACCGGTGCGATCCTGGCCAGTCCGGCGGGAGCTGGCGGCCCGGGGTATCCGGGCCAGGAGCCGGCCGCGACCTCGGCTCCGGCGGTCGCTTCAAAGTCGAAGGCCGGGCAGGTTCCCGACTGGATCGACCAGCGTTTCATCCCCTTCAGCGACCGGCGCAAGCGGCAGATGGCCCGCTACTCGCTGCGCCATTACGGCATCCGGGCATGGCGCCTGAACAAACCCCGTCAGATCGTCGAGCACGTCGCGGTGTCCGCATCGGCGGCCGCGGTGCGGCGCGTCTTCGCCCAGAACCGACCCGACGCCGAGTTCGGCGAGCTCCCCAACGTCTGTGCCCATTTCGTCGTCTCCGGCCAGGGCAGGGTGCTCCAGCTGGTGCCGCTGGGGATCCGCTGTCGGCATGTAGTCGGCCTCAACCACGTCACGATCGGGATCGAACACACCGGCTTCCGGGACGGGGACGTGCTCGGAAATGACCGTCAGATGCGGGCTTCGATCCGTTTGACCAAGTGGCTCCGTTGCCGGTACGAGATCGGGATCCGCGACGTGATCGGCCACGCCGAAAGCCTGAGTTCGAGGTTCCACCGGGAACTCGTCCCGGCCATGAAGGATCAGACTCACGGTGACTTCCGTCACAGATCGATGCGGCGGTACCGCCAGGCTCTCCACGCCGCGGGCCGCTGCCCAAGCTGAATTGCGGCTGCTCCTAGGTAGTTTCCCGCAGCGAGTGAGGTGATTTTCCGCAGAATCCCGGTTCTGCGGCGTTCTAGCCTGACCGCATGATGAAGGTGAACCGATGAGCAGTATCGCGATGACCAGTCTCGAGCTCGCCCGCTGGCAGTTCGGGATAACGACCCTCTACCACTTCATCTTCGTGCCGCTCACGATCGGGCTGGCCTTCTTCACCGCCTGGTACCAGACCCGGTGGTACCGGACCAAGGACGAAAAGTGGTTGCGCGCAACCCGTTTCTGGGGCAAGTTGATGCTGATCTCCTTCGCGCTCGGTGTTGTTACCGGAATCGTCCAGGAGTTCCAGTTCGGGATGAACTGGTCGCAGTACTCGCGCTTCGTCGGTGACATCTTCGGCGCGCCCCTGGCGATGGAAGGCCTGGCCGCCTTCTTCGTCGAATCGACCTTCCTCGGTCTCTGGATCTTCGGCTGGGGCCGGCTCTCGGAGAGAGTCCACCTGATCTGCATGTGGCTGGTCTCCGCCTCGACCATCCTCTCGGCCTACTTCATCCTGGCCGCCAACTCCTGGATGCAGCACCCGGTCGGTTACGAACTCAATGACGCGACCGGCAAGGTCGAGCTGACCTCGATCTGGGCGGTCCTCACCAACAACACCGCGCTTTACGCGATGGCCCACACCATGCTGGCCGCGCTGATGACCGGTGGCATGGTGATCGCGGGTATCTCTGCCTGGCACCTGCTGCGGAAGAATGAGACCGGCGTATTTGGATCCTCGATCAAGATTGCGCTGCCCGTGCTCGCCGTTGCCGCCGTGGTCAATCTCGGGGTCGGTCACTTCAACGGGGTGCTGATGAGCGAGCAGCAGCCGATGAAGATGGCCGCGGCCGACGCGGTGTTCGAGACCGAAAGCGGTGTCGGGCTGTCGCTCTTTGCGACCGGTGATTTCAAGGGCAACCCGGAGAAGACCAACCGGAACCTGCAGTTGCCCAATGCGCTCTCGTTCATCATGACCGGCAAGCCCGAGTCAAAGGTGGAGGGCGTCAACAACCTCAATGCCGAGTACCGCGAGAAGTACGGACCGGGCGAGTACGCGCCCGTGGTCTGGGTCGCCTACTGGTCCTGGCGGGTGATGCTGGGCTGCGGCTTCCTGCTGGCTCTGCTGGGCGTGGTCGGCTGGTTCCTCAACCGGCGCGGCAAGCTCTCCGAGTCGCCGCTCTTCCTCAAGCTGACGATGGCCGCGGCGGTCCTTCCGTTCGTCGCCTCATCGGCCGGCTGGGTCTTTACCGAGATGGGTCGCCAGCCCTGGGTCGTGTTCGGCCTGCTGAAAACCGAGAACGCCTCCTCGCCCACGGTCTCGGCGACCGAGGTCTGGATCACCCTGGTCGGATTCACGCTGCTGTACGGAGTGCTGGCGGTCTTCGCCGGAAGGCTCTTCTTCAGGACGGCGGGCAAGGGCCCGGCCGAGATCGAAGAGGGCGAAGAGAACAAGCCCTACATGGGACTGGCCTACTAGGGATCCGGAGGAATAACGATGGAAGACACAACGACACTCCAGTTCGTCTGGTTCGTGCTGATCTCGGTCCTCTGGATCGGCTACTTCATCCTCGAAGGGTTTGATTTCGGCGTCGGAATGCTGATGAAGCTGATCGGAGGAAGCAAGGAAGAGAAGCGGGCGATCCTGCACACGATCGGCCCGGTCTGGGACGGCAACGAGGTCTGGCTGATCGTCGCCGGCGGCGCTACTTTCGCCGCTTTCCCCGAGTGGTACGCGACCCTCTTCTCCGGCTTCTACATCGCCCTCTTCGCGATCCTGGTCGCGCTAATCGTCCGCAACGTCGGATTCGAGATGTGGGGCAAACGGGACAGCGAGGCCTGGCGGACCGGCTGGGAGTGGTGCATCGCGCTCGGCAGCCTCTTCCCGGCTCTGCTCTGGGGCGTCGCCTGGGCGAACATCATCGGCGGCGTGCCGATCGAGCCGGTGGCAACCAACGGCGTCGATTCGCTCGAGTACGTCGGCAACTTCTTCGACCTGCTGTCGATCTACGGCCTGGTCGGCGGGCTGGCCTCGCTGGCGATCTTCTTCGCCCACGGAGCCCTGTTTCTGGAATTGAGGACCGAAGGAGCCGTTCGCGAGAAGGCCCGCGCGGTGGCAGTCAAGGCGACCCCGGTCGCGGCCCTGCTCGGCGGCGTGTTCATGGTCTGGACTCTGATCCGCCAGGACTCGCTCGAAATCCTGTCGCTGGTTGCCGCGGCGGTCGCGGTCGGGGGCTTCGTCTACGCGGTGTTCACCGCGAAGTCACAGCCGCTCAAGGCATTCATCGGCACCGCGACCGGCATCACCTTCTACTTCATCGCCCAGTTCGTCGACCTCTTCCCGAACGCGATGGTCTCGAGCGTCGACTCGGCCTTCAACATGAGCCTCAACCTGGCCAGTTCGACCAATTACACCCTGGCCGTGATGACGGTGGTGGCGGCTTTGCTGGTCCCGGTCGTCCTGCTCTACCAGGCCTGGACCTACTGGGTTTTCCGTCATCGGATCTCCGCCGAGGGATTCGGTGACGTGACCAGTCCGTTCGACCTGTTCGACAAAGAAAAGAAGGAGGCTGCCGGTGGCTCGGGACAGGACCAGGGCACCGGGAGCGAGCCGACAGGCTCGTGAGACCCAGCGGCGCCTGGCCCGCTCAAGCCGGGTCGCACGCCGCCATCTGATCGTCACGGTTGGCCTGGGGGTTCTCCAGGCCGCCCTGATCATCGCCCAGGCGACCCTGCTGGCAAAGGTGATCGCCGGAGTGTTCATGGACGGCGAATCGTTCGCCGACGTGGCCCCGCTCCTGGCCTGGCTTGCCGTGATCTCGGTCGGGCGGGGTCTGGCCGCGGCCGGGTTCGAAAGTGCCGGCCGTTTCGGGGCGGCGAGAGTGATGTCGGAACTGAGGCAGAAGCTCTCCTCGCACCTGCTGCTGAAGCGGCCCGGCGCCCTTCAGGACGAACAGTCAGGCGAGCTGGTCAGTTCGGCGATCGAAGGCGTCGCCGCGCTCGAGAACTACTTTGCCCGTTATCTGCCGCAAGTGGTTCTGGCTGCGATCGTGCCGATCGTGGTGCTGGTCTGGGTGGTCCAGTACAACTGGATCTCGGCCGCGATCCTCGGTGTGACGGCTCCCCTGATCATTCTCTTCATGGTCCTGATCGGCCTGCTCACCGAGCAGCGCACCCGCAAGCGCTGGGAACGCATGTCGCGGCTCTCGTCCCACTTCCTTGACCTCGTCGGCGGCCTGGCGACCCTGCGGGCCAACAGCCAGGCTTACTCGCAGGCAGGCTCGATCGAGACGGTCGGGGAGGAGTACCGCCGCGAAACGATGGGCGCGCTCCGGATCGGGTTTCTTTCTGCCCTGGTTCTGGAGCTGTTGGCGATGCTCGGCGTGGCGATGGTCGCGACCGCGATCGGCATCCAGCTGGTCGGCGGCCACATGGAACTGGTCGCCGGGCTGACCGTGCTGTTGCTCGCGCCCGAGCTTTACATGCCACTCCGCCAGCTCGGCGCGCAGTTTCACGCCAGCGCTGACGGCATGGCCGCGGCCGAGCGTATCTTCGAGATGATCGACCAGCCGGCCGCGGTGTCCGAACCGGCCGACGGGCAAAAGAGTAAAGCGCCGGACCCCGGCTCAGCCCCGGTCGTCATGACCGAGGTCTCGTTCGCCTGGCCCGACCGCCCGCCGATCTTCGAGTCGATCGACCTCGAGCTTGAGCCGGGGGAGACGGTTGCCCTGGTCGGTCCGAGTGGCGGCGGCAAGAGCACGCTCGCCCACTTGCTGCTGAGGCTGGCCGAACCGACCGCCGGGCGGATCAGCTGTGGCGGAATCGACCTGGCCGAGGTCGAAGCGAGGCTGTGGCGACGCCAGATCGCCTGGGTCCCGCAGCGTCCGACGATCTTCAGCGCCAGCCTGGTCGAGAACCTCCGTCTTTTCAGGCCGGAGGCCAGCGAAGAGGAAGTCGCGATCGCGGTCGGGACCGCCGCCCTGGGGGAGCTTGTCGCCAGCCTGCCGGATGGCCTCAATACTCCGGTCGGAGAGGGTGGCCGCCGCCTTTCGGCCGGTCAGACCCAACGGATCGCCCTGGCCCGGGTGCTCATCTCGGAGGCACCCCTGCTCATCCTCGATGAGCCCACCGCTCACCTCGATCAGGAAACCGAAGTCGAACTGGCCGCCGCAATCAATGATGCCGCGAGGGACCGCACCGCGCTGATCATCTCCCACCGGGAGGAGCCGATCGCCCAGGCCGACCGCACGCTCGTGCTCGCAGAAGGAGTACTGGCCGAAGGGGTGATCGCATGATCGGCGCCCGCCTCCAGCGCAGCCCACTCGGACGCGCCGCGCTCGCGACCCGCAACCGCTGGAAACTTCTCCTCCTTTCGGTCCTGCTCGGAGCCGCCACGGTGCTGGCTGCGGTCGGCCTCCTGACTGCCTCGGGTTACCTGATCAGCCGAGCCGCCGAGCGGCCGGAGATCCTCTCTTTGACCGTGGCGATCGTCGGCGTGCGCTTCTTCGGCATCAGCCGGGCCCTGCTTCGATACGGCGAGCGGCTCAGCTCGCATGACCTCGCCTTCCGGACCCTGACCGACCTGCGCGGTCGCTTCTTCCAGCGCCTGATCCCGCTGGTCCCGGCCGGAGTCGACGGTTCACGCCGGGCCGACTTGATGAGCCGTTTCGTCGGTGACGTGGACAAGCTCCAGGACCTCTACCTGCGGGCCCTCTCCCCGCCGTTGGTGGCCATGTTCTGCTCCGCGGTCTGCGTCGCGCTCGCAGCGATCATCCTGCCCGTCGCCGGTCTGGTGCTGGCGGTCATGCTGCTGCTCGGCGGTCTCGCCGCTCCGGCGCTGACCCGCTGGTCCGCCCGCACGGCGGGTCGTCGCCAGGCGAAGGCCCGCGGCGCCCTGGCCGGTGACCTCCATGAGATCGCGGTCGGCGGTGCCGAGATCGCGGTCGCCGGACGTGAGGAGGACTGGCTCGCCCGGGCGCTGGAGGACGACCGGAACCTGGTCTCGCTGCAGCGTCGCGACGCGATGAGCGGCGGCCTCGCCGAAGGTCTCGGCACGATGCTCGCGGTGGGCGCCGCAGTCGCGGTGACGGCTGCTTCGATACCCGCTGTTTCATCAGGCGAGCTGAACGGAGTGATGCTGGCCGCGCTCGCCCTGCTCTCGATGGGGGCCTTCGAAGCGATAACTCCGCTGAGCCAGGCGGCCGCGATCATCGACGCCACCGACGAAGCTGCCGGCCGGATCGAGGAAGTGACCGAGCGGCCGGTCCCGGTCGAGAATCCCGAACGCCCCCGGCCGATCCCGGCCGGCGGACCGCTGCGCCTCGAGGGAGTTGATTTCGCCTACAAGGCGGGTGACGGACTGGTCCTCGACCGCGCAAACCTTGAGATCCGGCCGGGTGAAGCGGTCGCTCTGAAGGGTCCGAGCGGAATCGGCAAGAGCACCCTGGCGGAGCTGCTGGTCCGTTTTCGCGACGTGGACGAAGGCCGGATCACATTTGGTGGCACCGACATTCGCGAGCTCGACCAGGACGAACTCCGGGAAGCGATCAGGCTCGCGCCGCAGGACGCCTACATGTTCAACACGACGATCGCGGAGAACGTCAAGCTCGGCCGGCCCGAAGCCGACCGCGAGCGGATCCTCGAGGCGCTGGGCGAGGCCGGTCTCGAGGACTGGATCAACTCATTGCCGGACGGGGCCGACTCGCTCGTCGGCGAAGAAGGATCCAAGGTCTCCGGTGGCCAGCGTCAGCGGATCGCCGCGGCCCGGGTCTTCCTCTCCCGCGCGCGGTTCCTGATCTTCGACGAACCGACCGCCCACCTCGACCCTGATGGCGCCGCCTCGCTGGAAAGCTGCCTGGTCGGCCGCCGCGACCGGGGCTGCGGAATCCTGGTCATCACCCACACGATCGCCGACCCGGCAAACTTCGACCGCATCCTCGAGCTCCGCAACGGTACTTTCCGGGAAGTGCGGGCCTGATCAGAGCCGGCGGGCAGGGAGGGTGGCGGTGATCGTGGTGCCATTCTCCCCCGAGCGAATCTCGAAGTGGCCCCCGCTCAGGCTGACCCGTTCCCGCATGCCGAGCAGGCCGAAACCACCGCCGGGCCGGTTCGGGTCGAAACCGGTCCCGTTGTCGGCCACCCGGATCCGGATCTCGTCATCCTCTTCGACCACCTCGACGATCGCCCGGTCAGGGTGGCCGTGCCGGATCGCGTTGTTGAGTGATTCCTGCACCAGGCGGTACACCGTGTCTTCGAGCTGGGGCTCGTATCGGTAACCGGACCTGTCCGGAGCAAGGTCGACGTAGATGTCGATCTCGATTCCGGTTGAAGAGAGCCGCTCGACCAGCGAGGCAAGAGCTGCCTCGACCCCGAGTTCATCGAGCGCAGCGGGGCGCAGGTCGGCGATCAGGCGCCGGAGCTCGACGATCGTTTCGTCGATTCGCTCGATCGCCTGATCGAGGATTGGTGAGACCGGACCCATCGCAGTCCGACGGCGGGTCGAGGAGAGCAGGACTCGCAGGCTGGCCAGATTCTGGAGGGTTTCATCGTGGAGCTCCCGGGCCCAGCGACCGCGCTCCTGCTCGGCCGCCTCGATGGTCAGGCGCACCCTTTCCGCGGCGGCCGCCCGTGCGTTGTCGATCGCGATCGCGATCCACTCGGCAATGATCTCGACCGACTGGATATCGGTCTCGTCGAAGGGTCCGGAACTCTTTTCGGTCAGGTAGAGGTTGCCCCAGGCCTGGCCGCGGATCTTCACCGGCACCCCGAGGAACGATTTCATCGGAGGGTGATCGGGCGGAAAACCCTGCGAGCGGGGGTGGAGGCTCACGTCATCGAGGATCAGCGGTTCCGGCTCTTCGATCAGCAGGCCGAGCACCCCGCCGCCATGGGGCGGATTGCCGATCTTGTCCTTCAACTCGCCCTCGATCCCCCGGGTCAGGAAGCGATCGAGTTCATGACGGCGGCTGTCGAGAACGCCCAGCGCGGCGTAGCGGGCACCGGTCATCTCCCGGGCGGCCTCGAGCGCGTCGGTGATCACTTCCTCGGGGTCGGTTTCGGCGACCAGAAGGCGACCCACTTCAATCAGCCTTCGGAGGCGACCTTCATCGAGGCTGACGGCGCTCTCATCCACGAGTCGGATTCTAAGCGTGGGCAGGAAAAACCCCGCCTCGAAGTCTGCGGAAAGGTACGGACTGAGGAACTTTTCTGATGGATAGCCTTATTCGGGTGGAATCAGGTTCGGAGAACCCCGTCGAGAAACTGACCCTGGTGCTGGTCGACGACCACGCCGTGGTCCGCTCCGCCCTGAAGGTTCTGCTCGAGTCGGAACCGGACATCGAGGTGGTGGCCGAGGCCGGTACCGCTGATGACGCGATCCGGTACGTAGGGGCTCACAAGCCATCGGTGCTGGTGCTCGACCTGAACATGCCGGGTCGGCCCAGCCTCGAAGCGATCCCGGACATCCAGGCCGCATCCCCGGAGACCCGGATCGTGATCCTGACCATGAGGAATGAGCCGGCCTTTGCCAGGCAGGCGCTTCGGGCCGGGGTGATGGGTTACGTGCTGAAGGAGGCCGCCGATTCCGAGCTGGTCCTTGCGGTCCGTCGAGCCGCTGACGGCGAAACCTACCTCCAGCCCTCGCTCTACCAGCACCTGGCCGACAAGGACCGGGCCGAAGGTCGCCGCGGTCGCACGCTGAGCGATCGCGAAGTCGAAGTGATGCGACTGATCGCCCTCGGCCACACCAACGCGGAGATCGCCGATCAACTCTTCCTCAGCATCCGCACGGTCGAAAGCCACCGCGCCAGCATCCAGAAGAAACTCGACTTGAGCAGTCGTGCCGAACTGGTCCGCTACGCCCTGGATCAGGGCCTCATCTCTGCTTAACCGCAAGTCGGCGAGCTTCGCCGGCATAAGTAAGTCGGCGAGCTTCGCCCCGCCTCCCAGTTCAACCCGCCCCTCCCATTTGAAGTAGCGAATGGTTGGGAGGGGCTCTGCCCGAGCCGTCGCGAAGTTTCATGCCTCGATTAGGTTGCTCGCCGTGCTCATCCTTCTGCCGCCTTCCGAAGGCAAGGCTTCTCCTTCGGGCAAGGCCCGCCTCGATCTTGACTCGCTCGCCTTCGCCGCCCAGTTGGGCCCCAAACGGGCCGCGCTGGTTGCTGCCCTCGAGAAGCTCGCTTCGGGACCGGAAAAGAAGGCGGTCGAGGCGCTTGGCATCTCCAAGGGGCAGGCCGGCGAGATCGCCCGCGACGCCGAGCTCGCCTCCGCGCCGGTCGCTCCGGCCTCCGAGGTCTACACCGGCGTGCTCTACGACCGGCTCGACTTCGCCTCGCTCAGCGCCACCGGAAAGAAGCGGGCCGGCAAGCACCTGTTGATCTCGTCGGCCCTCTGGGGCTTCCTTGCGCCGGCCGACCAGATCCCCTACTACCGCTTCTCGATGAAGGCCCGGCTGCCGAAGATCGGAGCCCTGCCGGCTTTCTGGCGGGAGTCACTCGCCACCGCGATGACCGAGGCCGGCCACGACGAGGGCGGCCTGGTGCTCGACATGCGCTCGAGCGCCTACTCGGCGGCCTGGAAGCCGAAGCAGGCCAGGCTGGTCACGGTCCGCGGCTTCACCGAGACCGGTGGCCAGCGCAAGGCGATCTCCCACATGGCAAAGGCAATCCGGGGCGATGTCGCCCGGGTCGCCCTCTCGGCCAGATCGATGCCGCGGGACCTCGAAGCCCTCGCCACCCTGCTCGAGAACGAGGGTATGACGGTGGAACTGGCCGACAAGACCCTCGACGTCATCGAGACGGCCGGCTAGCGACCAAGACCAACGATTTCCCACAAATAATGTGGAAAACCGTTGGTCTTGGGTCGGGAGGCCGAGGCCGGGGCCTGCGTATGATCGAACGATGGCTTCCGCGCTGCGGAAATCCTCCGGCAGTCGCCGTCTGTTGCTCGTCCTGCTGATCGCTGGACTGGCCGGCCTGCTGCTGCTTACCTCGCGCGACGGCGGTTCGGGACCGGCCATGGAGGCCAGGAACCCGGCCGCGGTCGGACCTTTCGTCAAGTCCGAAAGCGGCAGTTCTCCGTTCGGGGCGAGCGCCGCCAAACTCTCCAAGGGACTGACCGTCCGGCAGCTCGCCGGACAGCGGATCGTCGTCGGATTCGCCGGCACGACCGTTCCCCAGGTCGTAAAGCGTCGGATCCGTGCGGGACTTATCGGGGGAGTCATCCTTTTTGCCAACAATCTCGGTTCGCGGAAGCAGATCCAGCGTCTGACCCGTTCGCTGGAACGGGTGCCGCGGCCCGAGGGTCTCCGTCGCTACCCGCTGCTGATCATGGTCGATCAGGAGGGTGGCCTGGTCAAGCGCCTGAGTGGCGCTCCGAGCGCATCGGCCGAGCAGATGGGGGCCCGCGGCACCGCTTACGCCCGCCGCCAGGGGGCCCTGACCGGCCGTAACCTGAAGAACGCCGGCTTCAACGTCAACCTCGCTCCGGTGCTTGATGTGGCGAGGCCGGGCGGCGTGATCGCCGAGACCGACCGCGGCTTCGGCTCCACGGTCCGCAAGGTAACGGAGACCGCGATCCCCTTCGCCAGTGCCCTCCAGCGGACCGGGGTCGCCGCCACCGCCAAGCATTTCCCCGGGCTGGGAGCTGCCCGGGAAAACACCGACTTTGCCGTCCAGCGGATCCGTCTCCCGAAGGCCGTTCTGCGCAAAGTCGACATGGCCCCATACGAGAACTTCACCGCCAATCGCGGCAAGCTGGTCATGGTCGGCTCGGCGATCTATCCGGCCCTTGGTCCGAGGCCCGCCATGTTCGAACCGAAGATCATCCGCGGCGAGCTCCGCCAGCGCCTCGGGTTTCAGGGCGTGACCATCACCGACGCCATGGGCGCGGCCGCGGTCACCTCTTATGCGGGCGTGCAGCGGGCCGCGATCCTCGCCGCCCGCGCCGGCATGGACATCCTGCTCTACGGCGACTGGCAGTCAGCCGGCCAGGGCCAGAAGGCAATCGCCTCCCGCCTCCGGCAAGGCAAGCTGCCCCGGGCCCAGTTCACGCGTGCGGTCAACCGCACCCTGCAGCTCCGCGCCAGTCTCGGAAACTGATCAGTTCGGGTACCGAAGGATCGACAGGTTGAATCTGTCGGCGCTATTTGCCGACAGATTCAATTTGCCGGGTTTAGCGGCCTGTCCAGTTGGGCTTGCGCTTTTCGCCGAAGGCGGTGATCCCTTCGAGGAAGTCCTCCGAGGAAAAGCAGGATTCGCGGAGGGCGACGAGCTCGTTCACCTGCTCCTCCGAGAGCACCGGGTTCTCGACGATCGTCTTCATCGCCTGTTTGTTGCCCTTCATCGAAAGCGGCGCGTTGGCGGCGATGCCGGCGGCGAAAGCAACCGATTCGGTTTCGAAGTCGCCCTCGATCACCCGGTTGACCAGGCCGATCTCGTCGGCCCGGGTGGCGGTCAGCATGTCACCGGTCAGGAAGAGTTCGCGGGTGCGGGGCAGGCCGACCGTACGGATGAAGCGGATCAGGCCGGTGTGGCCGTAGATCAGGCCGAGTTTGGCCGGGGGCATGCCCAGCTTGGTGTCCGGGGCCGAAATACGGAGATCGCAGGTGACCGCCATCTCCAGCGCGCCGCCGAGGCAGTGGCCGTTCAGGGCGGCGACGGTCGGCCAGGGGAAAGCTTCGATTGCGTCGAGCGCAGCCGTGAAGGGATGGGCGACCAGCGCCTCCGCATCCTCCTCGAAGCTCTCGGCCGGGATGCCGCCGATGTCGTATCCAGCCGAGAAGACCGGGTCCTCGCCGGTGATCACCAGGCAGCGAACCTCGATGCCTTCGTCCAGCTTCGGGACGGTCGCGGTGATCGCGTCGAGGATCTCGTGATCGAGCGCGTTCCGTTTGGGCGGATTGGAAATGGTGAGGCGGGCAACCGCCTCGGCGGGAAAGTCGAGTCGGACCTTCTCGGTGCCGGTTTCGACGTTCACTACTACTCGAGAACGATCAGAACGTCGCCTTCGGACACGGACTGACCCTCTTCGCAGAGGATCTCCTTGACCACCCCGTCGTCCTCGGACTCAACCGGGATCTCCATCTTCATCGACTCGAGGATGATTACTTCATCCTCTTCGGAGACTTCGTCGCCGACCTTGACCTGGATCTTCCAGACGTTCCCGGTGATATGAGCTTCGATGTTCGCCATGGACCGGAACTTTACCGCCACCGGGCGCCACGAGGTCGCGGCGGATCGGTCCTCTAGAGTCCGCTCACGGTGGCGAGTTCACAACCTCACTCACTCGCGGTCCTGATCGCGGCCCGGAACGAGGCGGACGTGATCGCCGCGACTATCGGTTCGCTCAGGGAAGCCTTCCCGGGAGCCACGATCTGGGTTGCCGATGACGCCTCCGACGACGGCACCGCCGACGCCGCGATGGCAGCCGGGGCCAAGGTGGTGAGCCGCGGCCGGCCGCACGGCAAAGGCGGCAACATGACCGCCTGCGCCGAGGCGATGCTCTCCGACCCGGACCTCCCGGATTACGTGCTCCTCTGCGACGGCGACCTGGCCGGCTCGGCCGGGAAACTGGGCCCGCTGGTCAAGGCGGTCGAAAACGACGAGTGCGACCTGGCGGTCGCGATGTTCGCGAAGCGGGTGGGGGGCGGCTTCGGCTTTGCCCTGGGGTTCTCGGCCTGGGTGATCCGCAAGCGGTGCGGGGCCGAACCCGAAGCGCCGATCTCCGGCCAGCGGGCGATGGGCATCGAAGTCCTGCGCAAGGTCCTGCCGTTTGCTCCCGCCTACGGAATGGAAACCGGTATGACCATCGACGCGGTTCGGGCCGGCTACCGGCTCGGCGAATATGAGATCGACCTCGCCCACAAGGCGACCGGAAAAACCCTCAAGGGCTTCATCCATCGCTTCCGGCAACTGCTCGACTTCGCGAGGGTCTATGCGTCGCGGCGTTAGGAAAGTCCTGCCCGGGGCGGACGACGTCGGCGAACCCGTGCCTCGCGACTGGAAGCGGTTCGCGATCGTCTGTGGACTCTTTCTCGCCTACGAGTCCGTGCTGATCATTTTCTTCGGGGACTACTTCTACAACGGGGTCACTTCGGAGCTCGGCGGCTGGGCGATGATCGGGGTGGCGGCACTCGGTTACGTCATGTTGGGGGCGAACGCGGGCGCACCCGCCTCGGTCTTCGTCACGCCGCTCCCGGTTCTGGTCGCCTGGCTCGTGGACAGTCCGATTCCGTCCGAGGCCTGGGGCGGGGAGAACCTGCCGCTTTACCAGAAGTGGATCGTTTCCTCGTTCGTGTTCCTCCCCGCCTGGGTCTTCGGGTTCCTCTCGTCCCTGTTCGTTGACGACAAACGAAACGGGAGGTTGAGGCGCCGATGATCCTTTCGATCGATCAGGGAACGACCGGTTCGACCGCGCTGGTCTTCGATGGCGAAGGTCGAATCCGCGGTCGGGGTTACGCCGAGTTTCGACAGCATTTCCCGAAGCCGGGCTGGGTCGAACACGACGCGGACGAGATCTGGGAAACGACCTGGGGAGTCGCCGCCCGGGCGCTGGCCGGGGCCGGGATCAGTGGTCCCGACCTCGACGCGATCGGGATCACGAACCAGCGGGAAACCGTGGTGGCCTGGGATCCGGACACCGGCAGACCGCTCCATCACGCCCTGGTCTGGCAGGACCGCCGGGGTGCCGCCCGCTGCGACGAACTGAGGTCCGAGGGTCTGGAGCCGCTGGTCCGGGAGCGGACCGGGCTGGTGCTCGATCCCTACTTCTCGGCGACCAAGATCGAGTGGCTGCGCCAGAACGTGGAAGGGGCCGACCGGGCCGTCTTCGGCACGATCGATTCCTGGCTGGTCCAGCGGATGTGCGGCGAGCACGTCACCGACCTGACCAACGCCTCCCGGACCATGCTCTTCGACACCGGCAAGCTCGAGTGGGACCCGCAGCTCTGTGAGACCTTCGGCGTCACGCCCGACTCGCTTCCCGAGGTGCGGCCCTCGGCCGGGGCCTTTGGCACGACCTCCGGCTTCGGCGGTGAGGTGCCGGTGGCTGGAATCGGCGGCGATCAGCAGGCGGCGCTGTTCGGGCAGATGTGTCACCAGCCGGGCATGGCGAAGAACACATATGGCACCGGCAGTTTCGTGCTGCTGAACGCCGGTCGGGAGAAACCTGAACCGGGCGAGGGCCTGCTCGGCACCATTGCCTGGGGCATCGACGGAGAGGACGGCCAGGTCGAGGTCGACTACGCGCTCGAGGCATCGGTCTTCGTCACCGGCAGCGCCGTCCAGTGGCTGCGCGACGGGCTCGGGATCATCAAGGACGCAAGCGAGACCGAAGCACTGGCCGCTTCGCTTGACTCCAACGACGGGGTCTACTTCGTGCCCGCACTGACCGGGCTCGGTTCGCCCTGGTGGGACCCTTACGCGCGCGGAACCATGGTCGGTCTGACCCGTGGGACCGGTCGCGCACACATCGCCCGGGCAGCGCTCGAAGCGATCGCCTACCAGACCGTTGACGCGGTTCGGGCCCAGGAAGCTGCCTCCGGCGAGAGACTCGAGGTACTCCGGGCCGACGGCGGCGCGGTCGCCAACAAGTGGCTGATGCAGTTCCAGGCCGACCTGCTCGGAGTGCCGGTCGAGATCCCCGAGATCAGCGAGACGACCGCCTTCGGCGCGGCCTGCCTGGCCGGAATCGGCAGCGGCACCTGGACTATCGACCAGGTCCGGGGCATGTGGAAATCAGCCGCCCGCTACGAACCGAAGATGAGCCGGGACCAGGCAGATTCGCTGCTGGCTGACTGGCACCGGGCCGTCGAACGTTCCCGGGACTGGGCCGGGGCTTAACTGCAGGTCGGGCGGGGTCCGGCCCGACCTCCCGGCCAAACCCGCCCTCTCACCAGAAACATCCAATGGATGGGAGGGCTCAGCCGGTGTAACTGCCAGCCAGGGGTGGGGTAACGATCCGTAACCCATGTCCGAGATCAAGCCTCAGAAGTACAAAGACCCGCGTCCCGCCGAATACTTCGACCACATTCACGAACGGTCGAGAAACCACGAGCCGAACTGGGTCTACGAGGCGGTCCGGGCGGTACTCACCCCGATCGCGGTCGGTCTCTACCGGGCCCGGGCGATCGGCACCGAGAACGTGCCGGCCGAAGGTCCCGTGCTTCTCGCTCCGAACCACTTCTCGAACATGGACCACTTCTTCGCCGGGGTCTATCTGCGCAGGAAGATCCGCTTCATGGCGAAGTCACAGCTCTTCGGGGCCCCGGTCCTGACCCAGATCTTCAAGTACGGCGGCGTGTTCCCGGTCCGGCGCGGCTACAAGGATGAAGAAGCTTTCATAACCGCCAACCGGATCCTCGAGCACGACGGTTGCGTCCTGGTATACGCCGAGGGCGGCAGGTCACGGACCGGCGGTCTCGGTGAGGCAAAGCCGGGCATCGGACGGATCGCCCTCGAGAACGGGGTGCCGGTGGTGCCGGTCGCAATCCACGGCTCGGCCTCGGTTCGCAAGTGGAAGAAGCTGGTCCTGCCGAAGGTGACAGTTCAGTTTGGCGAGCCGATGAGCTTCCCCGTGGTCGCCGAACCGACCCGGGAACAGCAGCTCGACTGCGCCAAAGAGGTCTTCGACCAGGTCAAGACGATGTACACGGCGCTGGATGAAAAGGGTCGGCGGGGCGTCAATCAGGCACTGCGGGAGACGGTCTCGCCCGCACCCGGCAAGACGATCCAGTCGTAGGCAGGGTGGGGCGAACCTCCTGCGTATGGCGGGCGGATCGCCCCCACCGCATTACTCCCAGCGTTCGGGGGCGTTTTCGTAGAAGGCCGTGTCGTGGCCGGCGGTGATGACCGCCGAGGGGTACGTCTGGCGGAATAGGCGCAGTTCCTGGAGCGAGCGCTTGTAGTTGTGCTCGTCGTACATCGAGCCAGGCAGGCTGGCTCCCGGTTCGAGTTTGGATTCCTCGTAGATCGCGTCGCCACTGATCACCAGGTCCTGCTCCTTGAGACGGCAGATCAGCGACTGATGGCCGGGTGAGTGGCCAGGGGTGGAGGCGATCCGGATCGAGCCGTCGCCGAACAGGTCAAGCGTGCGGCCGAAGCTGGCGTACGAGCTGACCTTGTCGGAATCAAAGGAGATAGTGCGGAAGTCGAAGGCGTAGTCGTACTGCTGACGGTGGTAACCCTTGAAGTCCGGGTTACGGACCGTCGCCGCGTACTGCCACTCGACCGCGTTCACGATCAGGGTCGCATCGGGGAACTCGCTGATCGCCGAGGCGTGGTCGTAGTGGAGGTGAGTGAAGATCACCATCCGGATCTCGGAGTGGTCGATGCCCTTGGCGCGAAGCTGTGAGAGCACATCCTGGCCCGGCTCCTGGGCCGGGCGCATCAGCCAGGTTGTGAACCGACCCAGGTTCTTGGCCGGGTCGGAAGCGACGGCGGGATGGAGGCCGGTGTCGACCAGGATCAGGCCGGCGGAGGGGTGGCGGATCAGGAAACAGGGAATCGGTGTGGGCTCCCGTTCTTCCCGGGTCGAGCGCAGGATCGCCAGCGAACCCGCTTTCCCCTTGGGGCTGTCATGGAGGATCGGGGGGCTGCTGAAGGTTCCCGTCACCATCGGCTCGACAGTCACGGTGGCACCTTCTTTCCCACCCGGAAGCGGGGTTTCGAGTGGCCTGGATTCAGCGTGGATGCTCACAGTCGGACCTTACCGCCGGACCGTCCGCAGATAGGATTCGGACCGGCAGATGGGACAAAACGTACGCTCACAGATTTTCCGCGATGACCTGCTCGACGGCAAGGTCATCGTCCTCTCGGGGGCCGGTACCGGGTTGGGACGCGAAGCCACCCTCGAGATGGTCCGGCTCGGCGCGACTGTAGTCGGCTGCGGCCGACGTCCCGAACCGCTCGCAGAGACCGCCGGGCTGGCCGAGGATTTACCCGGCAAGTTCGAGTACGAGACCCTCGACATCCGCGACGAGGAAGCGATCGATTCCTTCTTCGACGGGATCGTCGAGAAGCACGGCCGGATCGACGTTCTGGTCAACAACGCCGGTGGGCAGTTCCTGAGTCCGGCCGAAATGATCAGCCCGAAGGGCTTCCGCACCGTGATCGAGCTCAACGTGACCGGCACCTGGCTGATGAGTCACGCCGCCGCGACCAAGGCCTTCATCCCGCAGGAATCCGGGGCGATCATCAATGTCACCCTCTCGCCCCACAACGGCATGCCGGGCATGGTCCATTCCGGAGCAGCCCGGGCCGCGGTCGAGAACATGACCAAGACCCTCTCGATCGAGTGGTCACGATTCAACATCCGCACCTGCGCAATCGCCGCCGGCCAGTTCGCCACCGACACCTTCGTCAACAAGTACCCGAAGGAAATCGTCGAATCGGTCCACAAGACGATCCCGCTGGGACGGGTGGGTGAATCCGAAGAGATGGCCTGGCTGATCGCCTTCCTCGCTTCCGATGCCGGAGCCTTCCATTCCGGATCGGTAATCACGCTCGACGGGGCCCGCGACAACTGGTTCGGCCCCTGGCCGCCGGTCGCGATCGCAACCGACAGTGGTTCGGTCCCGGCCGAAGAACGTCGCTAGGCGGATTGGCCAGCGCCCGTACTGGGCACATAGTGTTCTAGAGCGCTGCAGGGCGGGGGACCTCCCGGAACAGGAGGAACATTGATTTCAAGCAAAGGCAGGACGGCGAACAGGTTTTCCGCCGGGTTGGCGGCGCTCGTCGCGGCGGCGTTGCTTTTCGGCGGGTTCGCCTCAGGGGCAGAGGCGGCCGGCAAGACCAGCGTGCTGAACGTGAACGCGCGGCCGAAGATGGTGCTGGGGAACGAGTACGTCGCTTCAGGAAAGGTCCGTAACAAGTTCGCGAGGACGATCCGCGGACAGGTGAACGTTTCGCTGTCGAAGGTGCGCGGGAGACCGGGGGGCAAGGTCATCGGTCGGACCAGAGTCCGGATCCCGAAGCGCTCCAATGCGCGTTTCGTAGCCGGCACGAGGATCCCCAACACGGTCAGGACCGGCCGGTGGTTCATCTCGGCCTGTTTCCGCGGCTCCTGCAAGTCACGGGCGGTCACGATCTCCTCGAGCCGAGGTCCCACGGGGCCGACCGGACCGACGGGCCCAAGCGGTCCGACCGGGCCGACCGGACCTGGAGGGTTTACCGACGGAGCGACCACCGGTAACGATCCACTGCTGCACGGGATCGGCAACGGCGGCTACGACGCCAAGAACTACTCGCTGAACCTCGTCTACGACCCGGTCACCAACCGGTTCGGCGCCGGCACCAAGTCGACCATGACCGCCACCGCAACCCAGGATCTGAGCGGCTTCAGTCTCGACTTCATGCCTTCGTCGATGACGATCGGCGAAGTGACCGTGAACGGAACTCCGGTCCAATCCTGGGCACTCGAGGATGTCGTCCTGAGCGAGGAGACCACATACCCGGATGCGAAGCTGGTGATCGAGCTCGATCCGAGCCAGTACACCGAGGACGGTGATGAGTTCGAGGTGACGGTGACCTACAGCGGTTATGTCGATCAGGTGGTCGACCCGGATACGGCGCTCGACGGCTGGATCCGATACTGCCGAAGCGGCACACCCGGCCCCAACAACCCGGACTGCCATGGCGCCTGGACGACCAGCGAGCCACTCGGGGCGATGAGCTACTTCCCGAGCAACAATCTCGCCGGCAAGGACAAGGCGACTTTCCAGACCACGACCACGATCCCGGCTGCGAACGCGGCGACGCACACCGCGCTCGGTTCGGGAGAGCTGGTTTCGAACACGCTCAACGGTGATGGCACCCGGACTTTCAGCTGGGATGAAGAGATCCCGTTGGCTCCGTATCTCCACACGGCGACCGTCGCACCGATGGTCTACCAGGAGTCGTCGTTTACCGACAACAGCGCCAATCCGGCCAAGACCGGTCCCCTGTACAACCTCTACGACGTCACTGCCAACCCGACCCAGATCGCGACCCTCGAGACGAGGTTTGCCTCCCAGCAGTCGATCATCGACTTCTACACCCCCTGGTTCGGGCCGTACCCGCTCAACTCGGGCGGCATCGTCGCTGGCCGGGCGGCCGGAGTCGGATACGCACTGGAGAACCAGGGCAAATCCCACTTCGCTGGTCCGTTCAACGGGTCGGGTCCGAGCGTCGGCGTGAGCACCCTGAATCACGAGTACGTCCACCAGTGGTTCGGTGACACGATCGGGCCGGCGACCTGGCTCGAGATCTGGTTCAACGAGGGTTGGGCGGCCTGGGCGGAGTGGCTGGCCGCCGGAACCCGGGCTACGTCGTTCGACGAGATCTACGCACTGCCAGAGGACGACTGGGCAATCCCGCCGGCGACCCTCGACGGTGACCCGGTCAACCTGTTCGACGGCATGGCCGCCTATGACCGTCCCGCGGCCGCGCTCGAGGGGTACGCCCAGATCGTCGGTGACGAAAAGATGAAGGCCTACGCGAAGACCCTGATGGAGAAGTACGGCTACTCATCCGTCACCACTCAGCAGGCCGTGAAGACGGCCCTGGACATCAGCGGGTTCGAAGGTGCCCAGAGGGTCAAGCTGAAGAACTACTGGCACCAATGGCTCTACTGGGATCACAAGCCGGACCTGACTCCGGATATTTCCTGGTCCCCTGACCAGATCGGAGCCGAAGGACGACCGAAACGGGCCCCGGAAGGGGCCCGTTTTTTGTTGTACCTACGTACATACGCGCATGGCTCCACTCATGGAAGACTGGCTGCGCGGGTACGCCAGGGAAGGGTTCTTGGCCCGCCAAGACAAACGAATAGAAGGAGGGCCGGAATTGGGCTCGCAAGGAACGAGGACGGCTGCGCCTCGCCTCAGGAAGCTGGCTGCTGCCGGCTGCCTCTGGGTGATGGCAGCCTGTCTGATGGCAGGTGCAGCGGAGGCAGCACCGAAGACAAAGGTCGTCAAGGTGGCGGCCGCCGCAAAAATGGCGCAGGGAAGCCAGTACATCGTCGCCACTACCGTGAGGAACACAGCTTCCAAGCGGGTTAAAG
>JAEZIQ010000169.1 GCA_023436605.1 Actinomycetes bacterium
GCCGAGATGGTCGTCGAGAAGAAGGCCGTCGAGGATCAGCGTGACGCCGACCTGGAGGCCCGGGCCCAGAAGCTCGAAGCCGACCTGGCCGAGCTGGAGAAGGAAGGCGCCAAGTCCGACGTGCGCCGCAAGGTGCGCGACGGTGGCGAGCGTGAGATGCGCCAGCTGCGCGACCGGGCCCAGCGTGAGCTGGACCGGCTCGACGAGATCTGGACCACCTTCACCAAGCTGGCTCCCAAGCAGCTCATCGTGGACGAGGTGCTCTACCGCGCGCTCGTCGACCGCTACGGCGAGTACTTCACCGGTGCCATGGGCGCGGAGTCGATCAAGAAGCTCATCGAGACCTTCGACATCGACGCCGAGGCCGAGTCGCTGCGCGAGGTCATCCGCAGCGGCAAGGGCCAGAAGAAGCTGCGCGCGCTCAAGCGTCTGAAGGTCGTCGCGGCGTTCCAGCAGTCCGGCAACTCGCCCATGGGCATGGTGCTCGACGCCGTTCCGGTGATCCCGCCGGAGCTGCGCCCGATGGTTCAGCTCGACGGTGGCCGCTTCGCCACCTCCGACCTGAACGACCTGTACCGCCGCGTGATCAACCGCAACAACCGACTCAAGCGACTGCTTGACCTCGGTGCGCCGGAGATCATCGTCAACAACGAGAAGCGCATGCTGCAGGAGTCGGTTGACGCCCTGTTCGACAACGGCCTCCGCGGCCGTCCGGTCACCGGACCGGGCAACCGGGCGCTCAAGTCGCTCTCGGACATGCTCAAGGGCAAGCAGGGCCGGTTCCGTCAGAACCTGCTCGGCAAGCGCGTCGACTACTCGGGCCGTTCGGTCATCGTGGCCGGCCCGTCGCTGAAGCTGCACCAGTGTGGTCTGCCGAAGCTGATGGCGCTCGAGCTGTTCAAGCCGTTCATCATGGCCCAGCTGGTCGAGCGCAAGGCCGTCCAGAACATCAAGGCCGCCAAGAAGATGGTCGAGTCGATGGTGCCCGAGGTCTGGGACGTGCTCGAAGAAGTGATCGAGGAGCACCCGGTTCTGCTGAACCGCGCGCCTACGCTTCACCGCCTCGGCATCCAGGCCTTCGAGCCGATCCTGGTCGAAGGCAAGGCGATCCAGGTCCCCCCGCTCGTCTGCTCGGCCTTCAACGCCGACTTCGACGGTGACCAGATGGCCGTGCACGTGCCGCTTTCCGCGGAAGCCCAGGCCGAGGCCCGGGTCCTGATGCTGTCGGCCAACAACATCCTCTCGCCTGCCCACGGCTCGCCCCTGGCGACCCCGACGCAGGACATGGTGCTGGGTCTGTACTACCTGACCTACTCCGCCGAGGACGTGGCCGAGCTCGATCCGTCGAAGCTCGAAAAGCCGCCGCATCCGTTCCGGACCGCGCAGGAAGCCGAGCTCGCATATGAGAACGGCGTCGTCGCGCTCCACGATTTCGCGGAGTACCGCGGCCACGGTGATGAGCACTTCCTGACCACGGTCGGGCGGATCATCTTCAACGACCGCATCGAGCGTGCGCTTGCGGAAGCACTCGAAGACGAGTACGACCCGTCGGCCTACACCTTCGTCAACGAATCGCTGAAGAAGAAGGACATCAACAACATGGTCGGCTGGCTGGTCGACAACTATGGTGCCCCGGCGATTTCGCAGGTGCTCGACGCCTTCAAGGAGCTGGGATTCACGTTCTCCTCGCGGGCCGGCATCACCGTGTCGAAGAACAACGTCGTGCCGCCGCCGGAGAAGGAAGAGATCCTCGCCAAGTACGACGAGGAGACCGCCCGGATCCAGGCCGAGTTCGACGAGGGCTGGCACACCGCCGAGGAACGTCACAAGCAGGTCACGGACAAGTGGAATGCGGCCACCGAGGAAGTCGGTCAGGCGATGGAGGACAACCTCCGTCAGCTCAACCCGATCTTCATGATGGCCAACTCCGGCGCTCGTGGCTCCTTCAAGCAGATCCGCCAGCTGGCCGGTATGCGAGGCCTGATGGCGAATCCGAAGGGCGAGATCATCGAGCGCCCGATCAAGTCCAACTTCATCGAAGGACTGTCGGTCGGCGAGTACTTCATCTCGACCCACGGTGCCCGTAAGGGTCTCGCCGATACGGCTCTCCGTACGGCCGACTCGGGTTACCTGACCCGTCGTCTGGTGGACGTCGCGCAGGACGTGATCGTCCTCGAAGACGACTGCAAGACGAAGGAATTCATCGAGATGCCGCTCTACATCGACGGCGAGCCGAACCCGAACCTGGTTGGCCGCCTGTCGGCGAAGAAGTTCGAGACCAAGCGCGGGCGTGAGCTGCTCAAGAAGAACCAGCTGATCAGCAAGGCCGATGCGGCCGAACTGATCGAGGCCTACGAAGGCGACGAAGAGGCCACCGTGCCGGTTCGTTCCGCCTTCAAGTGCGAGTCCCACCACGGCATTTGCCGCTCCTGCTACGGCGTCTCGCCGGCGACCGGGTTCATGGTCGAGATCGGTGATTCGATCGGAACCATCGCTGCCCAGTCGATCGGTGAGCCGGGCACCCAGCTGACCATGCGTACCTTCCACACCGGTGGTGTGGCCGGACAGGACATCACCCAGGGTCTGCCCCGAGTGGTCGAGCTGTTCGAGGCGCGCAAGCCGAAGGGCCTCGCCCAGATGGCTGAAGTGGCCGGCAAGGTCTCGGTCGAGCAGACCGAGAAGCAGATCGTGGTCACGGTCCTCGAAGCCAACGGCGAAGAGAGCCAGTACACGTTCCCGCCCCGGACCCGTCTCAGCGTCAAGACCGGTGACAAGGTCGAAGTCGGCCAGCAGCTGAACGAAGGTTCTCTGTACCCGGCCGACGTGCTCACGATCCGTGGTCGCACCGCGGTCGAGCAGTACCTGGTCGCCGAAGTCCAGAAGGTCTACAAGGCCCAGGGCGTGGAGATCAACGACAAGCACATCGAAGTGATCGTCCGCCAGATGCTGAAGAAGGTCGAGATCGAGACCAAGGGTTCGACCGAGCTTCTGCCCGGTCAGCTCGAGGATCGTCAGACCCTCAAGGCCATCAACAAGCAGGTCAAGGCCGACGGTGGCACCCCGGCCAAGGCCCAGGAGAAGATCCTGGGTATCACCAAGGCCTCACTGGCGACCAAGTCGTTCCTCTCGGCGGCCTCCTTCCAGGAGACCACCAAGGTCCTGACCGACGCCGCGCTGGAAGGCAAGCGCGATCGTCTGGTCGGCCTCAAGGAGAACGTCATCATCGGCAAGCTGATTCCGGCTGCGACCGGTCTCAAGCACTACCGCTCGATGACCATCGAGCCGACCGAGCCCTTCGCCCCGGCGGAGGAAGCGGTCCTGCTCGAGGAAGACCTCCTGGTCGAGGACGGCGACGGTGCCAACGGCTCGGGCGCCGACGGCTTCGGCGATTCCTTCGCCACCGAGCTGGACGAGATCTCCCAGGAGATCGACGCCAGCGCCGAGAAGTAATCCGGCCTCTCACTGCCCGGCAGTCGCCGGGCAACAGGTCAGCGAAGGGCGCCTGCGGGCGCCCTTCGTCGTTCTCGAAGCGGTGAGATCCAGAAAGTCAGCTCTATGCGGCGAGAACCTGGATCTCGCGGGTCTAGGCTGTGGCTTGGGTAGATCGGTTCTGGGTGCCTTTGCCAAGCTCGGTCGCGAGGCGGCGGGCGATCTCGGCTGACTGCCAGCGCAGTTCGGTGACCCCGATCGTCTCCCACTCGACTCCGCGGCGGAGCGAGCCGAGCGTGCTGAAGAACGGGGAACGGTTGCCTTCGCTGTCGCGGATCGCGCCGTCGCGATCGGCATCGAGGCCGAGGTCGATGTGATCGGCCCGGATCGCCCCGGACCCGATCAGTGAGGGGATCGGGGCGGGCGCATCGACGCTGACCGAAGTGCTGGCCCCACAGGCGCTGATCACCCGGTCGAACTCGGCCGTCTCGGTGCCAGAGGCGGTGAGCAGATTGACTTTCGCCCTGGATCCGGCGTCCTCGATCGATCCGATCCGGGCGGCCTGGACCGTCAGTCGTCCGGAAGCGAGCAGCTCGTCGAAGCTGGCCGCCACCCGGGGTGCGATCCGGTAGCGATGGACCTCCCAGATCCGGTTCAGGTTCTGGATGAACCACAGCTTGTCCGCGCGGGAAAGCCGCCGCCAGGCAGAGGGAGTGACCGACCTCATCGAGTCGATCGCATCGCGCCAACCGCGGCCCTCGGTGCCGGCGCGGAGCAGCTCCGTGGAGAAGGCGCCGAGCAGGTCGTTGATGCCGACCGGTCCCTCGGCGGGAACCGAAGGGGCGGAGATGTTGGTCAGGCCTTCGCGATGCGGTTTCGGCACGAGACCGTTGCGGGAGACGGCACGAACCATTGAACCGGTACCGATGCCGCGTCCGGCGCCGAGGGTCAGGGCCACATCGACCATGGTCAGGCCGGTACCGATGATCAGCACGTGCTCGTCGCCAAGGGCGGGCAGGACCGCCTCTTCGTCCCAGGAGTTCGGAACGTAGATGCCCTTCTCCCGGAGCGATTCGGGAACTGGTACCGGATCGCCGCCACCGACCGGTCCGGTCGCGATGACCAGATGGTCGAGTTTCACGTCGACCCCGTCGAGGGTCATCCGGACTGGCCCGTGACCGGTCGCTCCCGGTCCGTTCTCAAGCCGGGCGTCGGTGACCTCGCCGGCGATCCGGGTGAGGCTCAGGTGTCTCGGACAGTTCAGCTCGGCTTCCCGCAGGAGCTCCTTCAGGTACTCGCCATAGGTTCCCCGGCTTGCGTACGAGGCATCCGCGGCCTCCGGGTCCCTGGACTTGAGCCACTGGAGGAAGTGGGAGGGTTCGTCGACGAAGGCGCTCATCCGGATCGCCGGCACGTTCAGCCGGTGCTCCGGGTTCGGGGTCCGGTAGGGGATCCCCGGTCCGAACTCGCCTGACTTGTCGATCAGCAGGATCTCGGCCGGGAAATCGAGTTCCCGCAGCAGGTTGACGGCGACCAGAGTCCCGGCCGCACCACCGCCGACGATGCCGATGCTGGCCGGCTCGATCGCCCGATCTGAACCCGGCGAGTCGCTCAACCCCTCGTTCCCGAGGCCTGCGCAGTGAAAGGAACCACGTGGTTGACGTTCGAGGAGCCGGCCGGCTTGGCGCTGGCGGGCCGTTCGATGAGTCCGCGCTTCTCAAGTTCCGGCATGACTCCTTCTCCAAACCAGTAGAGCTCTTCAAGGTGAGGGTAACCGGAGAGGATGAACTCGTCGATTCCGGCATCCACATATTCCTGCATCAGGTCGGCGATCTGGAGGTGGTTGCCGACCATCGCGGTGCCGGCGCCGCCTCGGCCGAGGCCGACACCCGCCCAGAGGTGGGGATGGATCTCGAGATCACTGCGGCTGCCCCGGTGAAGTTCGAGCATCCGCTTCTGGCCTTCCGACTGGGAACGCTTGAGTTCGTGCTGTACCTTCTCGACGATCGCCGGGTCGAGCGCGTCGAGCAGGCGATCGGCCTCGGCCCAGGCATCTTCCTCAGAATCGCGGGCGATCACATGCAGGCGGACCCCGAAACGCAGGCTTCGTCCGTTCTGTTCGGCCAGTTCACGCACCGTCTCGACCTTCGCCTTGACGGCCTCCGGAGGCTCGCCCCAGGTCAGGTAGACGTCGACCTGCCGGGCGGCGACGTCGAGGGCCGGCTTCGACGATCCGCCGAAGTAGATCGCCGGCACCGGGTCGGGCGGGCGGTTGAGCCGGGCTCCCTCCACGCTCTCGTAGGTCCCCTCGAAGTTGACTTCCTCACCTTGCCAGAGTCGCTGCACGATCTCGAGAAACTCGCCGGTCCGGATGTACCGTTCGTCCTTACTGAGGAAGTCACCATAGAAGCGCTGTTCATGATCCTCGCCGCCGGTCACCACGTTGAGCAGCAGCCGGCCGCCGGATTTCTCCTGGAAGGTCGCCGCCATCTGGGCGGCCAGGGTCGGAGAGACGAGTCCGGGCCGGTAGGCGACCAGGAACTTGAGGCGGGACGAAAGTTGACTCAGCATCGCCGTGGTGATCCAGGCGTCGTCGCACCAGACTCCGGCCGGGGTCAGTGCCGCCTCGAATCCGAGATCCTCAGCGGCGGTGGCGATCCGGGAGAGATAGGCGAGCGTCGGCGGCCGATAGCCACCAGCCACTCCTTCGGGTGGCGCCTCTCCGGTCTCGATCAGGCGACGACCGTCGCCCTGGGTGGGGAGGAACCAATGAAGTTTGATCGATCTGTCATTCGGCATGGGGCGTGGATTCTTGTTGCCGTCCGGAGGCCGGTCAAATCGGATGTTGCTGTCGGGTGATAGCGCGTTCCGATAGCTGTGAGCGGGTTGAATCCGTATAGTCGCCGGCTATACCGAGTTTGTCGATTTAAAACATCAACTAAGGATCAACATGTTCGACCCCGCATCAACCACCATCTCGAGGTTCTGCTCTGCCGAAGAGGCGATCGAGGAGTTCCGCGCCGGCCGGATGCTGGTCGTCTGCGGCGGCAGGCACTCCAAGACCGACGGCGACCTGGTGGTTCCGGCGCGGGGGGCGGACGCGGCACGGGTGAACTTCATGGCCAAGGAAGGACGCGGCCTGATCTGCCTCGGCCTGACCGCCGACCGCTGCGACGAGCTGGGTCTCGAACCCCTGGCCGAACGTCGGGTTCCGGTCGGCCAGGCCGACTTCACCGTCTCCATCGAAGCGGCCGAAGGGGTCTCGACCGGCATTTCGGCCGGTGACCGGGCCCGCACGATCGAGGTCGCGATCGACCCGGCCAACGGTCCGGAAACCATCGTGCGGCCGGGACACGTGTTCCCTCTGAGGGAACGCCGAGGTGGCGTGCTGGCCCGCAACGGCCACGTCGAGGCGGCGATCGACCTGAGCCGGCTGGCCGGCACCGGTGACTCGGTGGTGCTCTGCCAGGTTCTCGACGAGGAAGGCGACTCGGCCGGGACCGATTACCTGGCCGGGTTCGCGGCAAAGCATCAGTTGAAGATGGTCGAGGTCGACGAGGTCGCCCGCCACGTCGCCGAGGTCCGGCCGGCGATCGAAGCCTCGGCCGAGTCGGAGGACGCCTCCCGCCAGCTCCGTTCGATCCTCGGCCACTTCGCCACCGGCGTCACCGTGGTCACCACCACCGACGTCGAGGGCGAGCCCTGCGGTACGACCGCCAATGCCTTCACTTCGGTTTCACTCGACCCGCCGCTCATCATCGTCTGCCTGGCCCGCGAGAGCCAGACCCTGGAGATGATCCGGGCCCGGGGTGGTTTCGTCGCGAACATCCTCGCCGACGGCCAGCAGGACCACTCGAACTGGTTCGCGAAGACCGGCGTCCGCCTGGAGCCTGAGCTGCATGAATTCACGGCTGGCAAGCTGGGGCTGCCGGTCCTGGGTGGAGTTGTGGCACACCTTGAGTGCGAGGTTGAACGAATTGACGACGGTGGTGATCACGAGATCCTGCTCGGACGCGTGATCTCGCACGGCAAGCATCAGGAGGCTCCCGATCCGTTGCTCTTCTACCAGGGCTCCTACCGCGCCCTGAACCAGCCCCCACCAGCCAACCACATCTGACCCTTGCTCCGGTTGCGGGCGCGTCAGCTCCCGGGTTCACCGGAACAACCCTGCGCCGGGGGGGGGGAGAGTTAACTGACACGAACCCTTGTCAGTTTTGGGTTACACTTTTCTCATGGAAGCTTCCGGGGTTGACCTGACCGAGAGTGCCTCTTCAAACGGGGCTGGGCCCGATCGGGGAAGCAGGCCACGGGTCTGCGTGATCGGAGCCGGGTCTTCGGGGATTACTGCGATGCGCAGCCTCAAGGACAAGGGCATCGAGTTCGACTGCTTCGAGAAGGGTTCCTGGATCGGGGGGAACTGGAAGTACGACAACGACAACGGGCAGTCGGCCGCCTACAAGTCGCTCCACATCAACACCTCGCGGCAGATGATGGAGTACGCCCGCTTCCCGATGCCGGAGGATTTCCCGGATTACCCCGACCACTTCCAGATCGCCCGGTACTTCGAGGACTTTGTCGATCACTTCGGGTTGAGGGAGTCGATTCGCTTCCAGACCGAGGTCGAGTCGGTCGTTCCGGCCGAGGGCGGTGGCTGGGACGTCACCTGGGCTCAACGCGATGGCCAGACCGGCACCGACCACTACACCGACGTGATCGTCTGCAACGGCCACCATTGGGACAAACGCTGGCCCGAGCCGGCCTTCCCCGGATCCGACACCTTCACCGGAGTCCAGATGCACGCCCACGATTACCGCACTCCCGAGATCTTCGAGGACAAGCGGGTACTGGTCCTCGGTATCGGCAACTCCGCGGTCGACATCGCGGTCGAATCCTCGCGCCACGCCGAAGAAACCTTTCTCGCCATGCGACGGGGAGCCTGGATCCTGCCCAAGTACTTCGGCAGCAAGCCGACCGACCGGGTTACCACCGGCTTCGTGTCGAAGCTGCCGCTCAAGGTCCAGAGCCTCGGTCTCTGGCTCTCGCTCAAGTTGGCGGTCGGAGACCCGACGGATTACGGGCTGCCCAAACCCGACCACATGCCACTCCACGCCCACCCGACCGTTTCGCAGGAGATTCTGGGCCGGCTTGGTCACGGCGACATAGAGGTCAAACCCAACATCGAGCGGCTCGACGGCGACTCGGTCGTCTTTTCAGACGGGACCCGGGAGCAGATCGACATCATCGTCTACTGCACCGGCTACAAGATCACCTTTCCCTTCCTTGACCCCGAGGTGTTCGAGGCGAAGGACAACAAGGTGGATCTATACCAGCGGGTGGTTCCGCCGGGCCGGGCCGGTCTCTACTTCATCGGGCTGATTCAGCCGCTTGGGGCGATCATGCCCCTGGCGGAGGTCCAGTGTGACTGGGTAGCCGAACTGATCAACGGCGAGGGCGCGCTGCCGGACCGGCTCGAAATGACCCGGGAGGTAGCGCTCGAACAGGCAAAGATGGGCCGTCGCTTCATCAACTCGAAGCGACACACCGTCGAAGTCGACTTCGACCCCTACATGCGGACGTTGGCCCGGGAGCGGGAACGCTCACGCGAACGGGCCGGGGCGAAAGCTCTGGTCTAGGAGCGAGTCGGTTCGTGCTCGCGGGCCCGGGCGGGCTCGGGGTGGGGCGAGCCGGAACGGATCCGGTGCCCGGCCGCCGGTTCGGCCGTGCGGGGGCGACGGGACGGAGGAGTCACCGTGTCGCCACCGTGAGGGCCGCGCCGCGGACCACGAGGCCGGAAGGGACGCGGACGCCGCTTGCCGCCACCACCTTCACCTTCGTCGATGACACCGTTCTCCTGCTCGTTGGTGGCAGCCCAGTAGAGCAGCCAGATCATCCCGATCGCCGGGATCTTCAGCAGTACGAGCATGAATATGACGGGCCACAATCCGTCCATCCCCTCAGTGTAAATGGTCGGGGACCCGGCCCGAAGCGAGCGAGTCGGCCCACTCGGCCATGACCGCGGCCTGGGCTTCCTCGAAACCGATCTCGGGTTCGGTCGGGACCAAGAGGGTGGGTAGCCCGGCCTCTTCCCGCTGCTCGGCCCACTCAAAACAGCTCTCATCGAAGGAGTCGTCGAACCACGCGACCGGGCGTCCGGCACAGAACTCGTCGATCGCCGCGAGCTTCCAGTGGGCGGCCGTCGTCTCTGCCGTGGCACCTTTCTTGCGATGAGCGTCGAACTCGATCACCGGCAACGGGCCGATCCCGGTGAGCAGCGAAAGGCGGTCGTTGGCGCGGTCCTGCCAGCCTGTGGCCCAGACCAGCTCGAAGCGACCGGCGAGGCGCAGAATCCGCTCTGCGGCTGCGATCGAGATCAAGTGAGGGGTCCCGTCGATCAGTTCGAAGCGGCCCAAATTGGCGGGCGGCGGACCCTCGAATCCGAACAGGCTGATCACGCCGTCGACATCGATCGCGAGAATCGGACGCTTTTCGGGACCGCCAGCGGGATGGCGCGGCGTGGGACGAGATGGCGTTGCTTCCAAAGGATCTGTAGTATCCCTCGCCGTGCCTAATACCAATCAACTCGTACGCAAGGGCCGCAAGAAGCCCAAGAAGAAAGTGACCACTCCCGGCCTGAAGTCCGGGCAGGGCAACAAGAAGAAGGTCGCCGCACCGCAGCGTCGTGGCGTCTGTACCCGTGTTGCCACCGTGACCCCGAAGAAGCCGAACTCGGCTCTGCGGAAGATCGCCCGTGTGCGCCTCGCCCACGGCATGGAAGTCACCGCGTACATCCCCGGTGAGGGGCACAACCTGCAGGAACACTCCGTCGTCCTCATTCGAGGCGGCCGAGTCAAGGACCTGCCGGGTGTTCGTTACAAGGTTGTCCGGGGCACCCTGGATGCGGCTGGCGTTTCCGACCGCAAGCAGGCCCGCTCCCGGTACGGAGTGAAGGCGAGCTAATGGCACGTCGTAATGCCGCAGTGATCCGCCCGCTCGAGGCGGACACCAAGTACCGCAGCCGTCTGGTTCAGCAGATCATCAACAAGGTGATGCGCGACGGCAAGAAGTCCACGGCCGAGCGGATCGTCTATGACGCCCTCGCCCTGGTCAGCGAGCGTTCCGGTGAGGACGCCGTCGAGACCCTCGAAGAGGCGATCAAGCAGCTGACCCCGGCCCTCGAGGTCCGCTCCCGCCGCGTCGGTGGCGCCACCTACCAGGTTCCGGTCGAGGTTCCTTCCCGCCGCGCCCGCACCCTCGCGGTCCGCTGGCTCGTCGATTTCGCCCGCGCCCGCAACGAGTACGCGATGTCCGAGCGTCTCGCCAACGAGATCCTCGACGCGACCAAGCAGCAGGGCAACGCCTACAAGCGGAAGGACGACATCTTCCGCATGGCCCAGGCCAACAAGGCCTTCGCCCACTACCGCTGGTAGCAGGCACGATCAGCTTCAAAAAGGGCGGCCTCCGGGCCGCCCTTTTTTATTGGGTGGACGGGGCGTCCTTCTTCGTCCCGGCCCACGGTGACGCACCTTTGTAAGCGTTACGACATCAAACCTGCGTCACCGTCCGGCGCCCGAGCCGACTTGCCCCGGAGGGTTTAAGTGGGTCAGCTGGTGACCGGGCGGTGGAACTTCTTCGAGTACTCGGCGGCCTGGGCGACGAACATCGAGTGCAGGTCGCGGGAGGCGGCGCTGGGGGAGGCGCCACGGCGGCGCTGGATGACCAGGTGCACCTCGGTGTCGTCATCGATCTCGCGGTAAGTGATCGCGTCGCGGGTCTCAAGCGGGTCGCCGATCACGCTGTAGTCGGGGAGGACCGCGGCGCCTAGTCCTTCTGCCACCATCAGCTTGCCCATCTCGGCTCCGTCGGTCGAGTAGGAGAAGACCGGTTCCCGATCACCGAGCAGTCCGGTCAGGTAGCGGTGCATCACGTACCCGGCGCGCATCATCACCAACGGGTGAGTGGCGAGCTCGTCGGCGTCGACTGAAGTGAAGTTGGCCAGCGGGTCGTCGGGGTGGATCACCACGACCGGTTTTCCCCGCAGGAGTTCCGTGGTGCTGAAGTCTTCCGAGATTTCGTCGTCGTCAAGGTAGTTGACCAGCCCGAGGTCGAGACTTCCGTCGAGCAGCGCGCGCTGGATCTCCTTCTGCTGCGCGGTCACCACCTCGACCTGGGTGTTGGGGTGGCTCTCGCGGAAGTTGCGGATCGCCAGGGTCAGGACGGGGGCGGTCGCTGCACTTACCGTGCCGAGCCGGACGATGCGGCTGCTCTTGTGCTGATCGCCGGCGGCCCGCTTGAGGCGGTCGACGGCTTCGATCACATCGAGCATGTAGGGCAGAAGCTCCCGCCCGGCTTCGCTCAGGGTAGCGCCGGAGCGGTGCCGGTCGAGAACCGAGACGCCGAACTCGCGTTCCAGGTTCCGCACCGTTTCGCTCAGTGCGGGCTGGGAGATGTGGAGCTCTTCAGCCGCCTGCCGAAAGGACCCGAATCGGGCCACGGCGGTCACATATTCAAGTTGGCGGAGTCGCATCTAAAGGCATATCTCGTAAAAGTTGATCAAAAAAGTAGAAAAAGGTTATCACCGGTCGTTCCCGCTGTCCCAGATGTCAAGCGGAATCGCGCTTTTCGGCAAGGAAGCACCTATCGAGGCGTCGGCTTTTCCTATTTGACTCTCGGCCCGCGCGGGCGAAAAATCCTCCGCCTATCGCCGGTAGGGGAGTCCGTCAGGGCGTCCTCGCCAGCCCAAACAGAGAACTTCACAAGGAGCAAGGGAAATGTCACAGCAGGAAACGAACGACAAGCCGACCGGCGATTCGGGGGGCGAGGATCGCGGGTTCGAACTGAAGAAGAAGCGACGCTGGCCGATCTTCGCCGGGATCGCCGTTGTCGTACTCGCGGTCGCCGGATTCGCCTTCGCCCGCAGTGGTGACGACAAGTCCGGCAAGTACCAGGACAAGTCGGAACCGATCACCGTTTCGACCTTCGAGGCAAACGTCGCCGAGGTCGCCCTGATCGAGTGGATCGACGAGAACATCGCGCCGAAGTACGGCATCGATCTCGAGTTCCGCGGCATCAGCGACAGCACCCAGCTCAACCGCGCGGTCAGCGAAGGTGAAGTGGGCGGCACGATCTACCAGCACAAGGACTGGCTTGAGCAGGTTCTCGATGCCAACCCTGACTTCAACGAAGAGGCCGCGACCCAGGTCTTCCGCTGGGCCTTCGGCATCTGGTCGACCAAGCACGACTCGGTCGAGGACATCCCCGAAGGCGGCACGATCACCCTGCCGTCCGATCCGGCCAACGAAGCACACGCTCTGGTTGCGCTCGAAGCCGCCGGCCTGATCAAGCTCGACCCCGACGTCGAGCCCTCCAAGGCGACCCAGGACGACATCGTCGAGAACCCGAAGAACCTCAAGTTCGAGCTGCTCGAGTACACGGCCCAGGCCCGTACCCTCGATGACGTCGACGCCGCAGCCGGCTACAACGAGGTCTTCGTGATCGCCGAGGTCGCCCCCGAGCACGAGATCTTCCGTTCGCCGACCCCGGACGCTTTCATCGGCGTGCTCACCATCGGTTCCGACTTCAAGGACACCCCGGGCATCAAGGCCCTGGTTGAGGCGTTCAGCGATCCGGAAATCCAGAACTATCTGGAGAACGAGCAGAACGACCTGCCCTACAAGCTGCTGCCCCTGGAAACCGCTGACGGGACGGAGCCCGGGACCGAGTCATGACCAGGGAAGGTGAGATCCCGGCGATCCAACTGATCGACGTCTCGAAGCAGTTCGGTCGGGACCGGAGTGAGCTGGTCGTCCTCGAGGACATCAACGTGGAGGTCTGGCGCGGCGAGATATTCGCCGTCGTCGGGCCTTCCGGGGCTGGCAAGAGCACGTTGTCGCATTGCGTCAACCTGCTCGACCCGCCCAGTTCGGGAAAGGTCCTCGTAAACGGCCGGGATCTCACCGCCCTTTCCGCCGGCGAGCTGCGCGACGCCCGCCGCTCGATCGGCACCGTCTTCCAGTCCTCAGCTCTCCTGAGCAGACGGACGGCCGCCGAGAACGTCGCGCTGCCGCTCGAATACCTCGGCGTGCAGCGCAAACAGCGCGAGGAACGGGTGGCCGAGTTGCTCGAGCGGGTCGGACTTATCGAACGGGCCAACCACCTGCCGCATCAGCTCTCGGGTGGTCAGCGTCAGCGGGTCGGGATCGCCCGGGCGCTCGCCCTGCGGCCTTCGGTCCTGCTTTCCGACGAAGCGACCTCCGGGCTCGACTCGGCGGCAACCGAATCGATCCTGGAGCTGCTCAAGGAGCTGCGCCGCGACTTGGGCCTCACCATCCTCCTGATCACCCACGAGATGGCGGTGGTCCGCGAGATTGCCGACCGGGTGGCGCGGCTCGACAACGGCCGGATCATCGAGCAGGGTTCGGTGGCCGACCTGATCACCGATCCCGGCTCCGCCCTCGGTCGTTCCCTGATGCCGAAGGTCCCCGACGAGGGGCCGGTCGAAGGGCAGGAGGTCTGGCACGTGACCTACAACGGACGCAACGTGCCGGCCGACTGGATCGAGCGCCTGGCGACCAGACTCGGCACGACGGTCCATCTGCTTTCAGCTTCGATCGAGCCGGTCGGGCCGGTTCGCGCCGGTCAGGCCTCGCTGGGCCTTGCGCCACTTCCGCCGGAGCAGGTGAAGGCGGCTCTCGATGAACTCAGCCTCTCCGGTGAAAAGGTTGAATCGGTCGAGCCGCTCACCAGCAACTCCCGGGTCGAGGTCGCGGCATGAACCTCCTCTACGCCGTCTCGACACCGGTCAACGAACTTCACGAACTCCTGATCCCGGCCTACAAGGAAACCCTCCTGATGGTCGGCATCGTGATGACCCTCGTGGTCATTCTGGGGACCGCACTGGCGGTCGTCGTCTTCAACACCGGACCGGGCGGACTTTTCCCCCGCCGGACGATCCACGGCATCCTCAGCTGGATCATCAACATCGGCCGGTCGCTGCCCTTCCTCGTCCTGATGGCCTCGATCATCCCGTTTACGCGGCTGGTGGCCGGAACCACGATCGGAATCTGGGCCGCGGTAGTGCCGATGGTCGTGGCCGGTACCCCGTTCTTCGCCCGCCTGCTCGAGAACTCGCTGAGGGACGTGCCACCGGAGACGACCGAGGTCGCCCGCGCCTCGGGCGGATCGAACACCCAGATCATCTGGACCGCCCAGCTCAACGAGGCCTGGCCGGCGATGATCGGCACGATCACGATCGGGACCATCGCGATGATCGAGTACTCGGCGATCGCCGGCACGATCGGGGCCGGCGGCATCGGCTTCCTGGCGGTCACCTATGGCTACCAGCGCTTCGACCACAACGTGATGATCGCGACCGTGGTCATCCTCATCCTCACCGTCGCGATCGTCCAGATCGTCGGTGACTGGCTCGCCCGGCGCGCCTCTCCCTACCACCAGACCTGAGCCGGCCGTCCGGGAAGTTCCCGGCCGGACCGTCGGGTCGGAAAGACGAACACATGACTGACCAGAACGGCACTGCGATAGCCGAAGCTCCGGCCAAAGGACTCGAAAGCGTCCTCGAGGCGGCCGACCGGGTCGCGCTTCAGCTGCGCGAGGACGGGGCCGAACGGGACCGGGCCAACGAGCCGCCCCTCAGGGAGCTCGAGTTGATCCGGGAAGCAGACCTGCTCCAGATCCAGGAGCCGGTCGAGTTCGGCGGTGCCGGGCTGAACTACGCGGAGGCAAACCAGGTGACCCGCCGGCTGGCCCGCGGGGACACCTCGATCGCCCACCTGATCGGCTATCACTACGCCCAGACCCGTCTGCCGCATCTTTTCGGCACGCCCGAGCAGGCCGAGGAGCAATCGCGCCGGAACGCCGAGGAAAAGATCTTCTGGGGAGGGATCCAGAACGAGCGGGGCGGTACGGGGCTGGCCCTGACCAGGGATGGCGAGGCGTTTCGCCTCGACGGCTCTCGTACCTTCGCCAGCGGGGCCAGCGTCGGTGACATGCTCGCCGTGACCGCCGATTTCGGAGAGAAGCTGGCCTTCATCTCCCTGCCCGGCAACCGGGAGGGGCTGATCGCGCTTCGCAACTGGGACAACATGGGACAGCGTCTGACCGATTCCGGCGGTGTGGTGCTGGAAGGTGTGCGGGTCGAATCCGACGAACTGCTCGGCTCCCCGCTCGGTCCCGACGACTACACGCCGTGGCAGACCCTGGTTACGCCCCATTGGCAGATCTCCTTCGTCAACTTCTACATCGGCACCGCTGAGGGCGCCCTCGACGAAGCCCTCGAGTGGACCCGCCAGAACGCCCGGCCCTGGGAATCCTCCGGGGTCGAGCAAGCGACGGACGACCCTTACATCCTCGAGACGGTCGGCTACCTGGCCGCCGATGTGAAGGCCGGCGCCCTGATCGCCGACCACGCCAACCTGGTCCTGCAGCAGGCGATCGACACCGGCGACGCGCTTACCGCCGACGAGCGTGGCGAGGCCGCGGTCACCGTATACGAGGCGAAGCTGGTGACCACCCGGATCGCGCTCGAAGTGACTTCGAAGCTGTTCGAAATCCAGGGCGCCCGGGCGACTACGACCAAGTACGGCTTCGACCGTTACTGGCGGAACGTCCGCACCCACACGGTCCATGATCCGGTCGCCTACAAGGCCCGCGAAGTCGGCGACTGGCGGCTGAACGGCAACGCGCCGGAGTTCTCGCTTTACCGCTGAGGACCGCGGCGGCGCTCCCGCACCGACGACACTTGGTCGATGAAGGCCAAAAGAAAGGGCCCGGATATCCCCGGGCCCTTTCTCTTGCGGATGCTAGGTGGGGTCAGGCGGGACTGCCTGCTCTGACCCGGTAGGAGGCGCCACGATGGTTGTCCGGAAGGCGATCGCCCCGGCCGAAGAGCCGCTTCCTGAGCGTGCCCGGGACCGGTTCGGTCGGGTAGACCCCCCGCCGCTGAAGCTCCGGGACCAGGTGCTCGACGATGTCGACGAAAGTCCCCGGAGTGATCGCATAGGCGAGGTTGAAGCCGTCGACGTCGGTTTCGTCGACCCAGGCCTGCAGCTCGTCGGCCACCTCGGCCGGCGAGCCGACGATGGTCGGACCTTCGCCGCCGATCGTGCCCCAGCGGGCGATGTCACCGATCGTCCAGGGCCGCCCGTCGTTGCCAACCGCCGAGAACGCCTCGACAACCGACTTCATTGCGTTCGAGTCGACCACGCCGAGCTCGTCGTCGAGGTCGTAGGTCGAGAGGTCGATGCCCATCCAGCCGGACATCAGCGTTTGAGCGCCCTTCTCGCTTCCGAGCCGCTTGAACTCGTCGTACTTGGCGTGCGCCTTGGCACTGGTCTCGTCGACGATCACGGTCATCATCTCGTAGACCAGGGCGTCGTTCGGACCTCGTCCCGCCTCGACCAGCTTCTGCCGGATCCCGCTGACCGTGTCGGCCAGCTGCGGCCGGGTCGGCGAGAGCACGAAGATCGCTTCTGCGTTCTCGGCCGCGAATTGCTGGCCACGGCTCGAGGCGCCGGCCTGGAAGATCAGCGGACTGCGCTGCGGCGAGGGCTCGGAGAGGTGGATTCCCGGAACCCTGAAGTACTCGCCGTCGTGCTCGATCGCGTGGACCTTCGCGGGGTCGGTGAAGACGCCGCTTTCGACGTCGCGGATCACCGCGTCGTCTTCCCAGGAGCCCTCCCAGAGCTTGTAACAGACCTCGAGGTACTCGTCGGCCACGTCGTAGCGGTTGCTGTGGTTCATCTGGGCGACCTGCCCCAGGTTCCGGGCTCCGCTGTCGAGATAGGAGGTGACCACGTTCCAGCCGACCCGGCCCTCGGTCAGGTGATCGAGCGTCGACATGCGCCGGGCGAACGGGTACGGGTGCTCGAAGGAGATCGAAGCGGTGATTCCGAAACCGAGCGTCTCGGTTACGTGGGCCATCGCCGAGGTCAGCATCATCGGGTCGTTGACCGGCACCTGGGTCGCCTCGCGGATCGCCGAGTCGCGATTGCCGCCGTAGACGTCATAGATGCCGAGCACGTCGGCGATGAAGAGACCGTCGAAGTTTCCGCGTTCGAGCAGCGCCGCAAGTTCGGTCCAGTAGGAGAGGTCCTTGTACTGCCAGGACCGGTCGTCCGGGTGCCGCCAAAGTCCGGGGGAGAGGTGGACGGCAGTATTCATGTCGAAGGCGTTGAGCCTGATCGGGCGTGACATGGGCTGGTTCCTTTCCAGTCTTCAGCGGTACTGGTTGCCGTCGGGTTCAGGCACGCGGTCGTTGAGGGCGAAATCGCCGACTTCCCGCTCCTTGTAGAAGACCGGGTCGTGCAGGGTGTGGGTGCGGACATCGCGCCAGCGACGGTCGAAGCCGTAATCCCGGTGGGCCGACCGCGCGCCCTGGAGCTCGAACACCCGCGAGGTGGTGTCGAGCGTGACCTCGGTGGCGAAGACCTTGGCCGAGTACACGGTGACCGCGATCTCGCCGCGCTGGCGTTCGGTCAGGGCTTCGCCAAGTGCGAGCCCCGCCTCGACCTGCTCGTTGGCCCGGTCGGTCAGCGCTTCCGCTGCACGGAGGCGGGATTCGAGCTGGCCGAAGCGCTCAAGGATCGGCGGATCCTCGGAGGCACGATCGACCTGGGCGTGGAGCCAGGGCCGGGTGGTGGTCCGCACGTACTGTGCCGCCTCGGTCAGGGCGCCGCGGGCGGCCCCGACATAGATCGTGGTGAAGGCCGCCTGGATCAGCGGGATGAGCAGGGTGCTGCGCGGCGGGATCTCCTCCTCGGACTCGGGAATGCCGCCGAGGAAGTCCGTAGCTTCGACCCGCACATTCTCGAAGATGGTCGGTCCGCTCTCGGTCAGGCGCTGGCCGATGAAGTCCCAGGCGTCCCGGTCGAAGGAAATGCCGTCGAGCTTCTGCGAGATGTTGATCGCGACCGGGATGCCGTCGAGTTCGGCCGAAACGAAGAGCCGGTCGGCCGCGGCCGAGCCGCTGGTGAATGACTTCTTCCCGTTGGCGAGGAAGGAGTCGCCGTCCCGGGTCAGGACGATCGCCGGGTCGCGGGGATTCACCGCATCACCCCAGAACCATCCTTCGCGGGCGGAGCGTTCGATCAGCGCAGGGCCTTCCTCGGGGGTCGCGCAGAGCACCGCCGAGTAGAGGTTCACGTAGTGGTAGGCGAGTAGCTGGCCGATCGAGGTGTCACCGGCGGCGACGATGCCGACCAGACGCATCAGCTGGGACCAGCCAAGTTTGTAGCCGCCGGCATCCGGGTTTGCGTTGGCGCGTAGCAGTCCGGACTCCCGCAGCAGGTTGATCTCTGCCGAGGGCAGCTCGTCGGCCCGTTCCCGGGCGACGGCACTGGAGGCGAGTTCCTTCGCAACCCTTTCGGCGGCCGGGATCAGAGGGCTGGAGTGCGGCAGGGCGCTCGGGTCATTGCCAGCGTGATCAGCTACGTCGGGTTGAGGGGCAGTGGCAGTGGTCATCTCGGCTCCTGGGGGAATGCCAGTCAAAGGGCAGTTTTAGAGAAAGTCGAGTTATATACTCAAGAAAGCCTCGGCACGATAGGAATCACCTATCCCAGCCCCGGTACCTCCGAACCCTCCCGGCGCCCTCCCGCTCGCCGATCCCGCAAGTGCAACCCACGAACGACTCGGTGAAGCAGGTCCGCAACCGATTCGGTCACAAACCTGCTTCACCGAATCGCCGATAACCCCAACCCGGACCGCCACCCCAGGTAGCCCGCCCATCCATTGGTTGATCCAGTGGGCGGGCGGGTTGAACTTGGAGGCGGAGCGAAGCTCGCCGACTGCAGGTACAAATGGGAGGGCGGGTCAGACCCCGTCCGGCTCCCGTCAGGGGTCGACCTGCTCCACGAGGTGCCAGCCTCCCTTGCCGTCCATGGCGACGATCCAGATCGGCTGGTGAACGTCGTGGTCGGGGGTGAAGCTGAACGGGCCGAGCGGAGTCTCCTCGTCGACCTTCTCGAGCGAGGCCTTGAGAGCTTCGCGGTCGGCGGCCAGGTCGTCGAACTTCAAGTCCGCATCCTCGGCTGCTTCGGCCAGGAGCTTGACTCCGGTGTAGGCCTGGGCGGCGAACTGGTCGGGTGCCTCGCCGTACTTGTTCCGGTAGTCGGCGATGAACTCCTGGTTCTCCTCCGATGCGTTGCCGGCGTACCAGGCGGCAGCCGACTGGACACCCTTGCCCTGCGGGCCGAGGCTCTTGGCCGCGAGCGGGGAATTGAAGGCGTTGCCACCGAGGATCGGCCCCCGGTAGCCCGAACTGCGCAAGTTGGAGACGTAGGTCGCGCCCGCCTCACCGGATGAAGCGGTGATCATCACCACGTCGGGCGGGTTCCCCAGGTCGGAAGCGAGGAACTTGTCGGCGTTGTAGACGGTCGCCTTCACCCCGGCCCCGGTGAAAGCCTGGCGGGCAATCTCAGCGGTGGTTTCGCCGAACGGGTCGTCGGGAGCGTGGAGGATCGCCGCGGCCTTCGGGTTCTCGGCGGCGACGAAATTGTCGACGTTGGCCGGGATCGCGGCCGCTTCGCCGAGTGAGTCGCGGAAGATGAAGTCGCAGGGGTAGTCGCAGTCACCGACGATGCCGGGTCCCGTGTTCGAGACCGCGAGCACCGGGGTCTTGTTCTCATTGGCGACCGGGTCGGCTTTGGCGGCGGAGTTGGAGAAGGTGGGGCCGAGCACGGCGATCACGTTCTCCTGCTCGATCAGACCGGCCATCTCCTTCGCCGAGACGGACGGATCAGAAGCGTCGTCGCGCTGAGTGAGGATGAGCTCGGCGCCGTTCACGCCGTCGTCCTCGTTGATCTCTTCAATCGCGAGCTGGGCTCCCTTGACCTGCTGGGGTCCGAAAGCCACACCGTCTCCGGTGGTCGAGAAGAGGGAGCCGACGGTGATCGTTTCGTCCTTCCACTGGCTGTCGTCATCGGAACCGCAGCCGGTGAAGAGAAGGACGGATGAGGCGGCCAGGACGGTGGTCAGGACAGAGACACGGGACAGCTTCACTAGGGGATTTCCTCCTTGGTACCGCGGGAATCTCCCTTGATCCGCGGGCCGATTGAACGCAATTGGGACTCGTTCAGGGTGCGCAACGAGATGCCCCCGAGAATAAGGATGATGCCACCGACCAGCTCCAGCCAGAGCCCGGGCGCCGCCTTGGCGGTCGCGTCGAGGTTGCCGGCGGTCGGGGTATTGAACATGCCGGTTTCTCCGATATCGGGGACATCGACGAAAAGGAAGACCAGTACGACGGCGACGCCCATCCCGATGACCACGATCGTGGCCGACCGGTTGCCGGCCGCGACGGCAAAGACCACGGCCAGCGCCGCGACCAGTCCGAGGATGGCGGTGAGCACGCCATGTTTGGAGAGCAGAGTGATCGTGTCGAGCACTTCGCCGAGCTCGTTCTCGAGAGAGTACGCGGTGACCACCTGGGAGAGGATGACGACGGCGGCACCGATCAGCGTGGTGATTGCGGCGAGGCGGCCGGTCATGCCGACCCCCCGTTGATCGCTCCTGGCATCGGCCCGTCCTTGCCTTCGCGCTGGCGTCGTTCACGCCGGCGTTCACGCTCCAGGTTCCGGTCTTCCTCCTGCCGCTCACCCGACTCGCGCCTGCGGTTCTGGCGCTGCGGGTCTCGGGCCCGCCCCAGCGAAGGTTCGAGCAGCAGGGCGAGACCGCTGATGGTCAGGGCTGCCCCCGCCGCCAGTTCGAGCCAGAAGCCACCGAGGATCCGGGCCTGGACTCCGGAGTAGGCGAGCGATGCCTCGGTGGTGTCGGTGGCGTCCGGCAGGTCGATCAGCAGGGCAACGACCAGGATCAGGAGACCGATTGCGACCAGCACCATCGAAGCGAAGCGGCGGTACCCGGAAAGGCGTTTTGCCAGGCTGCCGGCGCTGCCGAGCCCGACCACGACCACGGCGGCGAAAGCGAGCGCGGCGAGCGGAATGAAGATCCGGGTGTGAACACCGGCCGGGGTGGTCTTGTCGATCGCCGGGGCGCGGGCCAGATCCTCGATCCCGGAGTAACCGGCCTGGCCGATCTCGATCGAACCGAGGCCCTTGTATTGAGAGATACCGAGGATCACCGCCGCGACCGCGCCGATCAGAAGCAGCGCCCGGTGGGGGGTGAGAACCTTGTCCGCCGCGAGGACGAGCCGCCCCGCGGCCGCGAGGAGCCTGAGGAACAGCTTCTGAAGCGTCTTCAGTCCCTTGCCGACCTGTTCGATCAGCCAGACGAGGCCCATCCCGACTGCCGAGAAGACCGGTCCGAGGGCCGCCAAAGCGGCGATGACGCTGTTGCCGAGGAAAGCCGCGGTGCGCCGGACCTCGAAACCGACGACCCTGAGTCCCTTCGAGAGCGGATTGCCGGCGACCGGCTTGCGGCGTCGCCGCGCCTGACGGGCCCGCCGGGCCTCGATCCGCTGCTTTTCGGTGAGGACCGTCTTCCGGTCAGCTTCCTTGCCCTGCTTCGCGGAATCCCGCTCCGGCTTCTTCGAAGTCAGAGCATTGAGGCGATCCTGGGCCGACTGGGCCCGGTCGGATGCCGATTCTCCGCGGTCTTCAGGTTTGGGTTCTTCCGGGTTCACTGCGTTCTCTCCTCCGGCGAAGCAAGGCATCCAGACTATTGGAGTGGGAGGTCGTCGGCGAGTTGATCGGACCCCTGTTCACCTGCTATAGTCGCCCGTCGCTCGGGTCAGCCCTGCTTCTGCGGGGCTTTTTGTTGGCTCGGTGCCCGACGGCGGGACTCCAGCTGGGTCCGGTCGGTCGAAATCAAGAGGTTGGCTCCGCCAGATGATGGCCGGGTGGCCAGCCACTAACCCAACGGAAACTTCCAGGAACCAGAGAGAAAAAGTGGCGCGCTCCTTCCCCCTTGAAAAGACCCGCAACATCGGGATCATGGCTCACATCGACGCCGGCAAGACGACGACGACCGAGCGCATCCTGTTCTACACCGGCCGTACCCACAAAATCGGCGAGACCCATGAGGGTGCTTCGCAGATGGACTGGATGGAGCAGGAGCAGGAGCGGGGAATCACCATCACCTCGGCCGCTACCGCTTGCGAGTGGCTCGGTCACCGGATCAACATCATCGATACCCCGGGGCACGTCGACTTCACCGTCGAAGTCGAGCGTTCGCTTCGCGTCCTCGACGGCGCCGTAGCGGTCTTCGACTCTGTTGCCGGCGTCGAACCGCAGTCCGAGACCGTCTGGCGCCAGGCCGACAAGTACTCGGTCCCGCGGGTCGCCTACATCAACAAGATGGACCGGACCGGCGCCGATTTCTACATGTCGGTCGACACGATCCGGGACCGCCTAGGTGCCAACGCGGTGCCGATCCAGCTGCCGATCGGAGCCGAGGATGAATTCGCCGGCATCGTCGATCTGGTCACCATGAAGGCCACGATCTACAAGGACGATCTGGGTCAGGACCTCGAAGTCACCGACATCCCGGCCGAACTCGCCGATCAGGCTGAGGAGTACCGCACCGCCCTGCTGGAGGCAGTCGCCGACCAGGACGACGAGTTGATGGAGCTTTACCTCGAGGGCGAGGAAATCGCCGAAGAGCGGATCATCGCCGCGCTCAAGGCTGCCACCCTGGCGATCGAGATCACCCCGGTTCTGTGTGGTTCCTCCTTCAAGAACAAGGGAGTGCAGCCGCTGCTCGACAAGATCGTCGAACTGCTCCCCTCGCCGTTGGACATCCCCCCCGTCGCAGGTCTGCTGCCCGCGAAGAAGGGCGAAGAGGAGCGCGAGGAAGCGACCCGACCGGCGGATGACTCCGGCCCCTTCGCCGCGCTCGCCTTCAAGGTGATGGCCGACCCGTACGTCGGCAAGCTGACCTACTTCCGGGTTTACTCCGGTTCACTCGAAGCCGGCGGCCGCGTGCTCAACGTGACTACCGGCAAGACCGAGCGCATCGGCCGACTGCTGATGATGCATGCGAACTCGCGCGAAGAAATCGATCGCGTCTACTCCGGTGACATCTGCGCCGGTGTTGGTCTGAAGCAGACCGGAACCGGTGACACCCTGTCGGCTCCCGACGCCCCGATCGAGCTCGAGTCGATGGAGTTCCCCGACACCGTGATCGCCGTGGCGATCGAGCCGAAGACCAAGTCCGACCAGGAGAAGCTGGGCACCGCGCTCCAGCGCCTGGCCGAAGAGGACCCGACCTTCAAGATCGAATCCGACGAAGAGACCGGCCAGACCGTGATCCACGGCATGGGCGAGCTGCACCTTGAGGTGCTGGTCGACCGTATGGTCCGCGAGTTCAACGTGGAGGCCAACGTCGGCAAGCCGCAGGTTGCGTACCGCGAGACGATCCGCAAGGAAGTCCCCAAAGTCAGCGGCAAGTTCGCGCGCCAGACCGGCGGTCGCGGCCAGTACGGCCACGCGGTCATCAACATCGAACCCGCCCCGGGCGAAGGTTTCATTTTCGATAACCAGATCAAGGGTGGCGTAATTCCGACCGAGTACATCCCGGCGGTCCAGCAGGGCATCAAGGAAGCGCTCGAGAACGGCGTCAAGGCGGGCTACCCGATGGTCGACGTCAAGGTCGAACTGATCGATGGCTCGTACCACGACGTCGACTCCTCGGAGATGGCCTTCAAGATCGCCGGATCGATGGCGCTTCAGGAGGCTGCCCGCAAGGCCAGCCCGACCCTGCTCGAGCCGGTTATGGCGGTAGAGGTGACCACGCCCGAGGACTACCTCGGTGACGTGATCGGCGACCTTTCCCGCCGCCGCGGCAAGGTGCAGGGCCAGGAGCAGCGCGGCAACGCGCTGGCGGTCCAGGCCTACGTGCCGCTCAGTGAAATGTTCGGATACGCAACCGACCTCAGGTCATCGACCCAGGGCCGGGCGCAGTACACGATGCAGTTCGAGCGCTACGAAGAAGTCCCGGGCAGCATCGCCGAAGAGATCGCCGAGAGCCGATCAGGTGCAACGGCCGGGGCAGAAGCCTAGGCCGGAAATCCCCCGGAGCCTCTGAAGGGCTATATTTCAGAGGTTCGCCCAAAATGGGTGAAGTCCGGAGCCACCAAGCTTTAGCAGTTCAGTCAGACGTAGAAACCAAGTTCCAAGAGAAACAGACTAGAAAGGTCCCAGGAGAGCATGTCCAAGGAGAAGTTCGAGCGCGATAAGCCGCACGTAAATGTCGGCACCATCGGTCACGTCGACCACGGCAAGACCACCCTTACCGCGGCCATCACCAACACTCTCTCCGAAGACAAGAAGAGCTTCGAGGAGATCGACAACGCTCCGGAGGAGAAGGAGCGCGGGATCACCATCGCGACCTCTCACGTCGAGTACGAGACCCCGAACCGTCACTACGCCCACGTTGACTGCCCCGGCCACGCCGACTACGTCAAGAACATGATCACCGGTGCCGCCCAGATGGACGGCGCGATCCTGGTCGTGTCCGCCGCTGACGGCGTCATGCCGCAGACCCGCGAGCACATCCTGCTCGCCCGTCAGGTCAACGTCCCGCACATCGTCGTGTTCCTCAACAAGGTCGACCAGGTCGACGACGAGGAGCTCCTCGAGCT
>JAEZIQ010000012.1 GCA_023436605.1 Actinomycetes bacterium
CTTCATCCCGCGGTTTCTTCGCCATGCCCCCTTCAGGGCCCGGCGAAGAAACCTCTCCCCCGCTCAGCCCAGGCGGGTCCTGCCACTCGGAACGTCACCGGCGTCGGTGGCCTGGCGGGCCGCGTCCCGGATCGCTTCCGCAACCACTTCCGAGGCGAAGATGGTCAGGGTGAAGGGATCGACTTCGACCTGGCCGGTCGAGAGGCAGACGGTCAGGTCACCGTCGACCGCGGTCGCGGCCGGGGAAAGCGCCCGGGCAAAGCCGGGCGCGGCGGCCCGCGAGACGTTGTGGGCCTCGGCCTTGGTCAGTTTGGCGTCGGTGACGATGCAGCAGAGGGTCGTGTTCTCACCCAGCGGCATTTCGGCCGGGCTTTCGCGCAGCACGTCGACCGTGCGGCGGAACGCGCCGCCCTGCCAGTAGCCGGCGATGATGCTGCCGTCCGCGTCGACCACCTCGCCGTAGGGGTTGGCAACCGCGATCGCAGTCATGGTCGCGTCACCGACCTTGATCGTCGCGGCGCCGAGTCCGGTCTTGGTCCAGCCGCCATCGGGCGCCACCTTGCCGGCGGTCGCCCCGGTCCCGGCTCCGACGCAGCCCCGCTCGAAGCTGCTCCCGGCCGCTTCGCAGGCGGCAAAGGCGTTCTCCGGTTCCGGCCAGGCGAACTCGCCCATCGGCAGGTCGAAGCAGACCGCGGCGGTGACCAGCGGGATCGGCCCGACCGGGGTCGGGAAACCGCGGCCCTTATCCCGCAGCCAGTCGACCACGCCGTTGGCGGCTCCAAGTCCGAAGGCGCTACCGCCCGAGAGCATCACCGCGTGGGCACCCGGGGTCGAGGTCGAAGTGGAAAGCAGTTCGAACTCGCGGGTGCCGGGACCGCCGCCGCGAATCTCGCCGGAGCTGACCGAGTTCTCCGGGCCGAGAATCACAGTGCAGCCGGTCCAGCGCTCGGTGTCGGACCAGTGGCCGACCGTCACCCCCTCGGGGAGTTCGACCGGAAGAAACGGGGACTCGGAACTGTTCGACTGGCTCATGCCCGGGACCATATGAAAGGGCACCTCACGATCGTCGGGCAACCGGAGGCGCTGGTCGCCTCGTATGCAGGGAAGAGGCAGCCGGCACCGATTTGTGATGTCCGGTCCGGGTACCTCGAGGCAAACGACAGAAGGTGGAGAAGTGGCGAACTACAACACGACCGTGAGCAGTCCGAAGAGCCCGGAAGAGGCGTTCGATTACCTGGCTGATTTCAGCAACGCACCCGAGTGGGATCCGAACACGAACTCTTCGGAATGCGTTTCAGGTGAACCGGGAGCGGTGGGCTCCAGATACAAGGTCCGAACCGAGTTCGGGGGCCGCGAGATGGAGCTGATGTACGAGACCGTGGTCTCGGAGCGGCCGCATCGGGTGGTGCTCGAAAGCGGCAACGACAAGACCGACATCCGGGACACGATGACTTTCAGACCGACCGCGGCCGGGACCGACGTGACCTACGACGCGAACGTGGCCCCCAAGGGTCTGACCAAGCTGCTGGACCCGGTGCTGACCCTGATGTTCAAGCGGGTCGGGGACCGGGCCGCCGAAGGCCTCCGACGAGCGCTTCAACCGGGGGCCTGAAGCAGCGAGGAAGAAACTCGCTGCTTGACATGTGACTAATTAGTCACATATAGTCGCTCCATGGACGAGGTGTTCAAGGCGCTGGCCGACCCGACCCGGAGGGGTCTGCTCGATGCACTCTTCGAGCGGGACGGCCAGACCCAGCAGGAGCTTGAGCAGGGTCTGGAGATGACCCGCTTCGGCGTGATGAAGCACCTCAAGGTGCTGGAGGAAGCGGGCCTGGTCGTGACCAGAAAGCGCGGCCGAGAAAAGCTCCACTTCCTCAACCCCGTCCCGATCCGGCTGGTTCACGACCGCTGGGTCAGCAAGTTCTCCGAGCCCTGGGCCGCCGGCCTCTCGGAACTCAAACAGAACCTCGAGAAGGAGCAGTGATCATGGAAACGCATGTATTCGAGATCTACATCAAGACCACCCCCGAGCGCCTCTGGCAGGCAATCACCGATCCCGAGGAGCGGGCGAAGTACTCGTTCGGAGTCAAGGTCTACTCGGACTGGACCCCTGGATCGAACTACGAGTCGAAGGCCAGCTGGGGCCCGATCGTCGAGGACCATCAGGGGCCGATCGACATCTCGGTCGGCGAAAACCTCGAGGTCGACCCGCCCCACCGGCTGGTCCAGACCTTCAACGCACTCTGGGCCGACGAAGTCCGGGCGGAACCGACCTCCCGGGTTACCTGGGAGATCGAACCGGTCGGCACCTCCTGCCGGCTGACCGTGGTCCACGACCAGATTCGCGACGGCGCAAACAACCAGATCTACGGCGGCTGGCCGATGATCCTCTCCGGGCTGAAGACCCTGGTCGAGACGGGCGAGCTGCTCGACACACCGGGCTCGCTTCAGTATCTCGACGGGGCCGAGGCCGGCCTGCCGGTCAGCGAGTAAAGGGACACGGCGAAAACCCCGGGTGCCGGCGGCCGCTTCGACCCCCGCAATCGAGCTCGCCGGCAACCTCGGGACTGATTGGGGAATGCGATCCTGAGGTAAATTGACCCCAGAGCGTGGCCACTCCCGCTCCTCATAACCAACATCTTTCCGGGAGGGAAAAATGTTTCGTCCAATCTCCGACCCAGACGGACCAGCTTCGTAGTGGGCGACGTCAAGGCGGAAATTTCGAGAAGGGATCAGGTTGCCGACGCGGCGCTCCGGGTTCTCGGTGAAAGCGGCTCGCGCGGACTCACCCACCGGGCGGTCGATGCGGCGGCCGGGTTGCCTTCGGGAACCACCACCATCTACTTCCACACCCGTTGCGACCTGCTCGAGGCGGCCCTCGCTCTGCACGTCGAGATAGACACCCCGCCAGAACCGGTCCTGGCCGAGATCGCCCGCCTCGAGCTGACCGATGAGGAAGCGCTTGAACTGATGATGGTCAACGTGGAGCGTCTGCTCGCCAACGAGAACCTGAGCATGCTCAAGGCCCGCTACGAACTGGTCCTCGAAGCGTCACGAAACGCGGATCTGCACCGGACTTTCGAGCCGGCCCGGGAGCGGTTTGTCGGCCTGGCGGAGTCAGTGCTCACCGCTCGCGGATGCTCGACTCCGCGCGAGCACGGAACTCAGCTGATCGCGGTGCTGGACGGCATCCTGATGGATTCACTGATCGGGGCGAGCTCCAGGCTCGATCGTGAAGCCATGCGTGAGCTTCTGGCCCGCCAGCTCGCTTCCTGCTGAACGGACCGGGCGCCCGACAGTCGTTTAGAGGTTGGCGAAACGCTCGTAGAGACCGGGAAGAATCTCGCCGAGCTGGGCGTACTCCTCGGCCCCGTGACGGGCGACCGCCGGACCGACCCCTTCCGGCACGGCGAGGCTGCGGACGAGCTTGCGGCTGGCGAGGTTCTCGGCGATGTCCTCGGCTGCGACCAGCGGGCCGGGCAGCCGGGGACGGACGTGCTCGGCGATCCAGAACCGGCTGCGGAGGACCAGGCCGTCGCCCTCCTCGATGAAGACGTGGGCCATGTCGGTGTGGGTCATGACCGCATCACCGACCCGGGCCGAGATGATCACCTTGACCTGGGGATGCTCGAAGGGGCGGTGCGAGAAACCGAACCCGAGCGGCGAGGTGAACTCGGTGCGGAGCCGAGTGCGCTCGAGGCCCGCCACCTCGTCGAAGTAGATCACCGCGCCCCAGTAGCTCTTCTCCTGCCGGATCGCGTTGCCGGGAAGCAGCCGGTTGCCGAAGTGTTCGGTCGGATGCCAGGCCCGGTAACGGTCATCCCGGAGCGGGTGCCAGGCGGCCCACCACTCGATCATCTCGGCCGTGACCCCGGGCAGTTCGGTCCGGAAGGCGACCTGGACGCTGCCGTCGGGCCGCTCGGTCCAGCCGGTCTCAATCTCCATCGGGGCCGGATCGCAAAGACGGATCGCATCGGCCTTCTCGAGGGCGAGCGCGGGGTCGAAGGGACCGGACTCGATCGCCTGGATCACATCCGGTGCCGGCGAGGCGACCGGCCGGGCGAGGATCTCCGCCAGATACTCGTCTTCTCCCGACAGCGGCGGAGCTTCGGGAGCCATTCCCCTGAAAGCCGATAGCGTCATGCGGGCATTCTGCCGGTTTCAGCGGACCCGGGCGAGAGTCAGTCCGTCGGCCATGCCGAGCATCACCGAGTCGACCCGGCCGTCGTCGACCAGGAGGTCGTTCAGCCGCTGCATCGCGGCGGTGCCCTCGTCCGGCTGGGCGTCGAGGATCCGCCCGCCCATGAAGACGTTGTCGAAGCTGATCAGTCCTCCGGGCTGCATCCGGGGCAGCAAGGCCTCGTAATAGTCGGGGTAGCCGGTCTTGTCGGCGTCGACGTAGGCGAAGTCGAAAGCGGGCTCCTCGGGCAGGTTCCGGATCGTCTCGATCGCCGGGCCCACCTCGATCTCGACCTTCTCTCCCACCCCGGCCCGGTCGAAGTTCCGGCGGGCGATCCGGGCCCGCTCGGGATCGAGCTCGCAACAAAGGAGGGTCCCCTCATCGGCCAAGCCGCGGGCGATCCGGATCGCCCCGTAGCCCGTGAAGGTCCCAACCTCGATCGCCCGCCGGCCGGGCCCGAGCCGAACCAGCATCTCGAGGAACGCAGCCTGTTCGGGCGCGGTCTGCATCTGCCGGACCTCACCCATCGCCTCGGTCTCATCCTCGACCAGACGGAGCGCCTCGTCCCGGCCCCAGGCGTGGGCCCGGACGTACTCGGCCAGTTCAGCGTCAATCCGGGTCGGCTCAATCGACATGCCCCAAACCTACTCCCCCTCGTTTCGAACCAACCAGGTTCAAATTACCGGTGCCATAACCCGGTGTTTTGAACCCGGTTGCCCACCGGACCTTGTGTTGCCCTCGGATTTCGCTGATTACTGAAATCTCACATAAGTTGACGCGCGTCAGCTACCATGGGGTGATGATGCCGGGAAGGAGAACGAAGGTGAAGAAGCTGATTGCGTTTCTGGTCGCTGCGACCGCGGTGATCGCGCTTGGTCCGGGATCGGCTTCGGCCGCGAAGACCGGTGATCTGACCGGTCTCTACAACCAGCGTTACTGCGAGATCTTTGCCGTTCACGCGCCGAACCCGCCCGGGTTCAGCATCGACATCTTCAACACGGTCGGCCTCAATGACTGCCCCCGCGACCAGTGGGACGCGCTCGACTGGGACCAGGTCAAAGCCGAGACCGGCGCCCTTGGAACCCGGCCGAACGGACCCCGCCGCTGGCTGATCGACGCTGTCCTTGGCGGCAAGGCCGATCCCCCGGTAACCCTGGCCGGCCTCGAGGTCCGCAAGGTGGCGGTCCTGAACCTCCCCACCCTGACCCCCGAGAACTTCAGCGAGATGAAGATCGGGCGCACCACCACCTGGGTGTACCGGAAGGGCCGCAAACTCCACTTCCTGGTCTCGCCCGACGGCCGTAAATACGCGCTTCAGGCCTACACGACCAACATCGACAAGTCACTGCGGGCCAGGAACCTGGACAAGCTGGGGAGCAACCCCGGCATGGGCATGCCCGAAGGCTGGAAGTTCAAGACGATCAAGCTGAAGAAGCAGCTGAAGCTGCCAGCCCCTGGCGTCGCCACGATCCTCCGGGACGGCCTCGAAGGCACCTACCAGAAGTTCAAGTGGCCGAAGAACTTCTTCAAACCGGTCAAGAAGACGGTCAAGAAGAAGCGCTAGAGGCTGCTGCCCGGGTACGTCCCGAAATCCCAGAGGTTCCCTTCCGGGTCGCGGATGCCGACATCGCGTGATCCGTAGTCGGTATCCCGCGGTTCCATGAAGACCTCGGCCCCGGCCGCCCGGGCGCGTTCGAGGAGCGCGTCGGGGTCCGAGCAGACCACATAGACCGCGTCATTGCCGGTCTTGCGGTTGGCGAACGGGGAATCTCCGAGCCCGGCGGTTCCCAGCATCACCCCGCCACCTTCGGGCCAAAGCAGTTCGGCGTGGGCGATCTCTCCACCCTCGGCCTCGTGAAGTTCACCGATCACGAAACCGAAGGCCGACTTGAGGAACTCGATCGCGGCCGGGGCATCCTCGTAGACCAGGCACGGCCAGGTCCGGGTCCGCATGTACTCGCCGTTCATTCGATCCGCCACGGTCGTGATACCGCTGTTCTCACTGCTGTTCTCATCCATGCGCCCATGCTCCTAGACAGTCGCTCCCGCGTCTTGGAAAAAAGGGACCTCTCCCCTTCTTTCGGCAATCAGCCGGGCCGGGGAAAGGCCGGAGAGCGAAACGAAATCGCGGTTCATGTGGGCCTGGTCGAAGTAACCGCAGGCAAACGCAACCTCGGCCGGCGGGTCCCCGTCACCCAGCATTCCGTGCGCCCGCTCGAACCGCATCACCCGCGCCACGGACTTCGGCCCGAGGCCGAACTCGTCCCGGCAGCGACGGGTCAGATAGTGCCGGCTCCAGCCGACCCGACGGGCAACTTCGTCGATCGGCAGGGTTCCGGCCGAGGCCGCCAGGAGCTCCCAGGCGTTGACCAGTTCCGGCCTGGTTTCCCGTTCGGAGCGCAGCCCGAGGAGGCGGGTCAGGACCAGATCACAGGCCCGGAAACGCTCCGTCCAGGTCGGCGCTTCCTGGACCCGTTCCCAGAGCTCGTCGCCCGCCCGTTCGACGCTCGACATCTCCACGGTCGCATCCCAGAGTTCCCGGGCCGGCGTACCGAACAGCGCTTTCAGCCCGGCTGGTTTCAGTTCGATCGCGACCCCCTCCTGATCGCCGTCATGGCTGATCACGGCCTCGGTCGCCTGAAGCCCGCTCAAGACCACGCGATAGTCGTCCGGGGCCTGGGAGGGGTCAGTCTGGCGAACCACTTCGATCGGCTGACCGATACTGACGATGAAGGTGGCGAACTTCGAGGGCAGACCGCGGTGCAGGCCCGGGGCGGTGCCCAGCAGCCGGTAACCGACATAGCTCTCGATGAACGGTGCCAGCCGGGGTGCCGGCCGGCCGACCAAAAAGCCATCCATGCCCTGACGCTAACCGACCGGGCCAGGCCGCGCGATCAGTCGGCGGCGGCAGCGGCGGCGAGGCCGCGATCGATCCATGCCCGCAGGTCCTGATCCTCGTCGAGTTGTTCGAGGTCGACCCTGAGCCAGCCTTTCATCGGCCGGCCCTTCATGACCATCGGCGCGACGCCGGGCTGGTTGCAGAGATCGTCCGCTTCGTCCCGGTCGACCCGGACCAGCGCTCCGCCCTGGCTCGAAGCGGCAATTGCCATCTTGCCGTCGACAATGAACCCGAGGCCACCGAACATCTTCTTTTCGACAGGATCCCGGCCGTCGAGCATGGCCCGCATGCGATCGGCAAGTTCCTCGTCGTAGGCCATGTCCGGATCCCCGCGACCCTAGTTGAGGGGAACGCTCTGCCTGGTCGAGCGGTTGAGGCGCTTGATCGTGATCACGTAATCGCCGTCGACCACGCAGTCGCCGTCCTGCATGTTGGTCGTATCCGAAGGGATCTTCTTGCCGCGGTAGACCACCGGGCTGCCGCAGTCACCGCCGACCCGGATCGTCCGGATCAGTTTCTTCTTCACCCCGAGCGTGCGTAGCTGCCCGATTTTGACGTCAAGCGGCAGGACCATGGACGCATAGATGTTTCCGAACTGTTCGATCTGTGAGCCGGTCGGGGTAGGCCGGCTGCTGAGACCCCAGGTGCAGTCGAGATCCTGCTGGCCCCCGGTCGTCCGGCGGAAGCCGCTCGCGACCCGCTTGGGGCCCCTCCGGCGCGGGGGCCGATAGAGGCGGG
>JAEZIQ010000020.1 GCA_023436605.1 Actinomycetes bacterium
AACCCGCATCACCATCAACCCAGACCAAACGGTGCCGCAGGTTTGTAAGCGTGATGACAACAAACCTGCGGCACCATCTCAGGGGTTCGAGTGTTGACGAAGTCCAGCGGTCGGCTGGTGGCTCCTGCGGGCTACCCGGGAGCAGCAGCATTAACGAGAAAGGGCCGCCCGAAGGCGGCCCTTTCGAAGCAGCAGATTGCTGACTGGCAGCGTCTACTTGCCCTGCCAGTTCGGCTTGCGCTTGCCGAGGAAGGCCGAGATGCCTTCCTTGCCGTCTTCACTGAAGAAGACCTTGGCGAAGCCCTGCTTCTCGGCGTCGATGCCGGCGTCCGGGTCGCCGCCGCGGAAGCTGACCTGCTTGACCTGCTCGATGGCGAGCGGGGCCTGGCCAGCCAGGCGCTTGGCCCAGTTGAGCGCGACGTCGAACAGTTCCTGGTCGGGAACCAGTTCGTTGACGAGACCGGACTCGAACGCTTCGATCGAGGAGATCGGGTCGCCGACCGTGTTCATCTCCAGAGCCTTGCCCCAGCCGACGAGACGCGGCAGGCGCTGGGTTCCACCGAAGCCGGGGATGATGCCCAGCTTGATCTCCGGCTGACCGAAGACGGCGGACTCCGCAGCGATGCGGAAGTCACAGGCCATGGCGAGCTCGCAACCGCCACCGAAGGCGAGCGAGTTGACGGCGGCGATGGTCGCGACGCGGCCCTCACCGAAGCTCTTCAGAAGGTCGTGACCGTTCTGGATCAACGCGGCTCCACCCTCGGTGTCCATCTTGGTGAACGCCTTGATGTCGGCGCCGGCCGAGTAAACGATCGGACCGGTCGACGAAGCGATGACCATGGCACCGATCTCGGGGTTGGCGTTGACCTTCTCCCAGACGGTTCCGAGGTCCTCGATGACCTGCGGCGAGATCGCATTCATCGGCGGGTTGGACAGCCAGGCGATCGCGACGTTGCCGCGGGTTTCCAGCTTGACCTTCTCGGGCTGGTCGCCTTCATCCGGCTGCGGGTAGGCGTAGAAGCCCTGGCCGGCGGCAAAGCCGAGACGTCCCTGCGCGACGAGGCGCTTCAGGGTCACGGGCACCGGGAAGCGCTCATCGCCGTACTTCTCGTTCAGCTTCTCGATCCGCTCGAGCGAAACGTCGAGACCTTCGAGGTCGGCCTTCCAGAAGGGCGGGAAGAGACCCTTCATCGGGTTGAGGCCAGCGCCGTTCATCATGCCCCAGTCGATGTCACGGGCGCTGCAGGCACCCTCTTCGAGGAGCAGGCAGGCTTCGATCAGCGACTTGGCGAGGAACAGCTCGGTCAGTTCTTCGGCGTCCGCGTCAGCGTCACCGGGAACGTTCGGCTGGCCGTCCTTGTACATGCCCTCGCCGCCGGTCTTGGCACCGAGCTTGCCGTCGGCGACCAGCTGCTTCATGCCCTGGTGGACGTAGAAGCGCTCACCGTAGGACTCGTTGAGGTGCTCGGCGACGTGGAAGACGGTGTCGAGACCGAGGACGTCGATCAGGATGAACGGACCCATCGGGGAAACGTTCGCGGCGCCGACGCCTTCGTCGATCTTGGCGATCGAGAGGCCGCGCTCTTCCTGGGCGCGCCAGATCTCACCGACCGCGGAGTTGAGGATGCGGTTGACGACGAAGCCGGGTACCTCTCCACAGGTGATCGGTGACTTGCCGATGGCCTGGGCGAAGTTCGAAGCGGTCTGGGCGGTCTCGGGGGAGGTGTCGTCACCAATCACCACTTCGACCAGCGGCATGACCGAGGCGGGGTAGAAGAAGTGAAAACCGACGACCTTGTCGGGACGCAGGGTGGCCTCGCCGATCTCGGAGATCGAGAGAGCCGAGGTGTTGGACGAGAGGATGGCGTGGCCGGGAGTGACGGCGTCGAGCTCGGCGAATACCGCCTGCTTGATGGCCATCTTCTCCGGGACGGCTTCGATCACGAAGTCGACATCACCGAATTCATCGTAGGTGACGGTGCCGGTGACGTTGGCAAGGACCTCTTCCAGGCGGGCGTCGGCCTGCTCCTGGGTGATCTTTTCCTTCTTGACCTTGCTGCCGAGCTGGCCGGCAGTGACGTTCTTGACTTCTTCGATCGCGGCGTCGACGAACTTCTGATCGACGTCCTTGATCACGACCGGGATGTCGGCTGCGGCGATCGCCTGAGCGATCTGACCGCCCATGGTGCCGCCGCCGACGACGGCTGCCTTGTGTACGAACATGAGGTTTCTTGGTCCTCCGGGGCTTTGAGTTGAGAGCTTCTCGGGCGATTGGCCCGAAGCTGAATGCGAGAAGTTGACTCGCGGGTCAATAAGGCTATCGGGACTGTGCCCACGTTGCCGGGCAGTCGGACCGAAAACCGACCTGTGCAGAGGTTTTCTTTAGCCGGCCTGTTATCTTGTCTCCTGGTCGCTGTCCATTTCCGGATGCGATCGAGGTTCAGTTCCTTCCTGTTTTCGCTTGATTCATCAGCGTTGTTGGGGTTACCGGATCTCCCCTCACACCCCTCATCAGGAAGTAGAACAAGCATGTCCCAGCAGTCTTTTGCCGATCTCGGCGTGTCCAATGCCGTGGTCGAATCACTCAGCAGGCGTGGAATCGAAGCTCCGTTTCCGATTCAACGCCAGGTCATCGAGGACATCCTCGAGGGCGACGACGTCCTGGTCCAGTCCCCGACCGGATCGGGCAAGACCCTCGCTTTCGGCGTCCCCCTCGTCGACCTGGTCCAGGCTGAGGACCGGCGCCCGTCGGCCCTGATCCTCGCGCCGACCCGCGAACTTGCCAGCCAGATCGTCGACGAGATGTACGAGATCTGCCATGCGCGGGCCCTCAAGATAGAAGCCGTCTACGGCGGCGTCGGCCTGCAGCAGCAGGCCAAGCGGGCCGCCAAAGCTCACATCATCGTCGCCTGCCCCGGCCGGCTCGAGGATCAGCTTCAGCGCGGCGCCTTCAACCTCGACAACGTCCGGTACCTGGTTCTCGACGAGGCCGACCGCATGCTCGACATGGGGTTCAAGCCCGCCGTCGACCGCATCGTCAAACAGGTCGATCCTTCACGCCAGACCCTTTTCTTCTCGGCCACCCTCGAAGGTGCCGCCGGCAAGCTGGCCGCGAGCTACACGATCGACCCGAAGACTCACGTCAACAAGCCGTCGATCGAGAACAAGGGCAAGATCGAGCATCGCTTCGTCCACGTTTCACATGACGCCAAGATCGAAACCCTGGTCAGTGAGCTCGAACAGCCGAACCGCGGCCGCACCCTGGTCTTCGTCCGGACCAAGCACGGGGCCGACCGGCTGGTCAAGAAGCTGAGCAAGCGCACCAAGCAGGTCCGCGCGGTCGCGATGCACGGCAACAAGTCCCAGAATCAGCGCCAGCGCGCCCTCGCCGATTTCGAGGACGGCAAGGTCGACACCCTGGTCGCCACCGACGTTGCCGCCCGTGGCATTGATGTCGCCGACGTCACTCACGTGATCAATTTCGACATCCCTGAGGATCAGGACACCTTCGTCCACCGGGTCGGCCGTACCGGTCGGGCGGGAGCCGACGGCATCGGAATCAGCTTCTTCATGTCAGAGCAGGCCAGGGACATGGCGAAGATCGCCCGCTCGCTCGGTCTCCATCAGGAGTTCGAGGCAAGCGGCGCCGGTTTCCGGGCCGAGAGCCACACGACGCAGAAGCGGTCCGGCGGCCAGAAGCGTGGTCAAAGCCAGCACCGCAAGGGCAACGGTTCACCCCAAGGGAACGGCTCTGCTGACTCAGGCGCGGGCAAACGGACGGGCAAGCCGAAGCGGAACCGGAGCAACGCTTCGAACCGAAACCGCAACAAGCAGCACCAGCGGAGCAGGTAACACTTGTAACAAAGCCTGCGAGATCGGGCAGATACTGCTACGGTCCGCGGATAGGGTCGGGTTGAGAAACCCGGCAAAGACGTGTGTAGCGCTCGCAGTCGTTGCTTTACCAGCATCCTCCGCGTTTCGCAGCACCGATGTTGGAGGACTAAATGCCTACTGGCACAGTCAAATGGTTCAGTGACGAAAAGGGCTTCGGCTTCATCACGCCGGATGACGGTTCGAAGGACGTTTTCGTCCATCACACCGCCATTCAGTCGGACGGCTTCCGCACCCTCGCGGAAGGCGCCAAGGTGAGCTACGAGGCAGAGGACGGACCCAAGGGTCCGGCCGCCGCTTCGGTCGAGCCCGTCTGAGGCTGAACCACCTGGGGCAAGAGCCCCAAAGCAGCAACGCGAGCGCGCCCGCCAACCGGCGGGCGTTTCGCTTTAAGCGCTCCGGGCCAGACCTCCCCGGTGTCCGATCGGGACGGCATTGTGTCGTTCGACAAACGTTTAGTGGGTACTTAAAGGGAAAAGCGCATCCATCGGGAAGATGCATGGTTAGAGAAGACAGAGGTCAAATGAACACGCGCTTCCACGTCCCGAGCAAGGTTTTTGGCAACCGCCGCAAACGCGGCGAGCGACCTGACCGCGACGGGGAAGTGCAGCCCGTCACCCCGGCAGACTTCAGTGGCAGCGATCCGGTCCTGATCGACCCGATGTTGAACGAAACTCCCGGCCGCTCCTCTTCCTACCTGATCCAGGGCAGGCGCACCGCCCTGATCGATCCCGGCTCGGCCAATGCCTCCCCGCGTGTGCTCGAGGGTTTGAAGTCCCGGGGGATCAACGTGGACCTGATCCTCCTCACCCACATTCATCCCGACGCCGCTGCCGGAGCCGGAGTGATCGCCCGCCACTTCGCCGGCGCGAGGATCGCTGCGCCGGCCGGGGCGACTGGAAGGCTGGCCGACCCTTCGGCGCTGATTTCGGACATGAAGAAGGTCTATGGCGAAAAGGTGGAGTCGATCTACGGTCAGCCGGCCGCGATCGAGAGGGCCCGGATCACCGCGCTCGAGGACGGTGATCTGATCGACCTCGGCGACCGCACGATCGAAGCGATCGCCACGCCCGGCCACACGGCAGCGCACATGTCCTTCCTCGATCGTTCGACTTCTTCACTCTTCTGCGGGGACGCGCTCGGCGTCCAATTGCCGGGCAGCGGCGCGGTCAGGCCCTCCACCCCGCCCTGGGACTTTTCCCTGGAAGACTCGCTTGCGTCGATTCGGAAGCTTTCGGCATACGAGGCCGACACCGTCTACCTCGCACACTACGGAGCCGCCCGGCCCGGACCGGCGGAGATATTCACCCGCGCCAGCAGCGCACTGGAGAGCTGGCACCGTTCGTTCCTCAGGAAGCGCGAGCAGGCCGAGAGTGACGAGGATCTCTCGCGACAGTTCAACGCCTGCCTCGAGGCCAGTCTCGAACCGATCCCCCCATCGGCCCGGCGTGATCTCGAAGCGGTGAGCCCGGCCTGGCTCAACCTCGCCGGCCTGAACGCCGAACAGGCCCGTCTCGGCAGCCGTCGCCTCTCCGACGCTGCCTGAACGGCGACCGGGTCAGAGAATCACGACGCGGTCCCCTGCGAGCGTGAGAACCAGCCATGGTTCGCCACGCCAGAGGAACGTGAACCCGGATCCGGGACGGAACGCAAGTCCGTGTTCCGCGGCGGCGGCCGTCGCCACCCGCTCCAGAGTTCCGGCCAGCTCGTCTGCCGGGACTCCTTCCAGTTCCGGCTGAATCCGGTCTCGCACCAGTCCGGCGGGGTCCGGCAGGCGGTCCGCGGAAATATCCGAAGGGCGGTTTGCAGCCGGGCCGGAGAGCCGGGCAAGTAGGAATCCGCAAGAGGAGCAACCAAAGTATGTGCTCCGGTCTCTGCCCCAATCCGGCGAGTACGGTCTGGGTTTGCGAAGCACCGGCTCACCACCGAAGCCGCAGCGGGCGCAGGGAACGTTGGTGCGAGCAAGATCTCTGGCTTTCCGGACCGGCGAGCTGTGGTCGGGATAGGTAGTCACGAGGGAGGTGTCGTTGATGGCGGGGCGTTCTGACAGGCTTTGGTCGGTGACCTCCGGGAAAAGATCTGCCGAGGAGATGGATCGTCGTTCGATCGGGGTCCTGGCTTCGGGGCATGCCATGGTCGACGCCTGTCAGGGAGCCGTCCCGGCAATGATCCCCTTCCTGATCTCCCGTCGCGGCTACAGCTACGCGGAGGCCACGTCGTTGCTGCTGGTCATGACCGTCTGCTCTTCGATGCTGCAGCCACTGTTCGGATACCTCACGGATCGCCGTTCAATTTCGTGGCTCCTGCCAGCCGGCGTCCTGCTGGGTGGACTGGGTGTCGGGCTGGCCGGGTTGAGCGATTCGCGGGCCCTGACCGTGGTGGCCGTCGGGCTGGCCGGCCTCGGGGTGGGCGCCTACCACCCCGAAGGGGCCCGAAACGCCAACTTTGTCGCCGGAACCAGACGACGCGCCACGGCGATGAGCTTCTACGGGGTCGGCGGGAACATCGGCTTTGCGATCGGGCCGGTGATCGTTACCGCCCTCGTTCTTGCCTTCGGTCTCTCGGGAATCGTCTGGTTTGCGCTGCCGCTGACCCTGGGGGCGATCTGGCTGGCCCGCGAGCTGCCCCGAATCGACGCGCTGAGACTGCGCGCGATCGCCGAATCTGAAGCGCTACCGGGCGGCAGGGGTGAGGACCGGTGGCTTCCGTTCGCCGGGATCGCCTCCGTGGCTGGATTCAGATCGGCAGCCTACTTCGGCCTCCAGGCCTTCGTGCCAATCTTCCTGATTACCGAACTCGGTACTTCGGATGCGGTCGGTAACGCCGCCCTGACGGTGCTACTCGGGGTTGGTGTTATCGGGACCATCCTCGGCGGAGGACTCGCCGACCGGATCGGCAACAAGCCGGTGCTGGTCATCTCACTGGGAATGGTCTGCCCCTTGGTTCTCGCGCTGCTCGCGGTCGGCGAGGCAGGCGCTTTCGTGCTGGTCGCCCTGATCGGATTCTTTCTCTTCGGAACCTTCTCGATCGCCGTGGTCATGGGGCAACAGTTCCTGCCCACGCGAATCGGAGTCGCCTCGGGCGTGACCCTTGGTGCGGCGATCGGATTCGGCGGGCTGGCCGCATGGCTGCTGGGCCTGCTCGCCGACCAGACCAGCCTGACCACGGTGATAATCGTGATTGCCGCATTGCCGCTGCCCGGATTTCTGGTCAGTCTGCTGCTGCCCGGCGAGAATGGGTCGCCCGAACCGATCGAAGAACCAAGCTGACCTTGCCCCGCTACGAGTACAACCTGACCGACCTGCCGCTGGAGCGACTCAGGCGACGTCGCTCGGCAAAGTGGACCACCTGGCCGGACGATGTGCTGCCGGCATTCGTGGCCGAAATGGACTTCCCCCTTGCCCGACCGGTCAAGGATGCCCTGATCGAAGCCATCGAACTGGATGACACGGGCTACGCGAACGCGCCCGACTCGCGGCTGGCCGACTCATTCTCCCGGTTCGCGGAGCGTCGCTGGGGATGGGAAGTCGACCCGGCGCAGGTCACCGCGACTTCGGATGTGGTCGGCGGCCTCAGGTCGCTGCTCGACCTCGTGACCGGGCCCCTCGAGGGCGTGATCATCAATCCACCCGTCTACTTTCCGTTCTTTTCGATCATCCCGGAGGTCGGAGCCGAACTGCTCGAAGTTCCCCTGGACGATGACGGACAGCTCGACCTGGATGCGATCGAGAGGACCTTCAGGGACGGCGCCAGGGCGATGATCCTCTGTAGCCCCCACAACCCGGCCGGAACCGTTCCCTCGCGATCACAACTCGAACGAATCGCCGAGATCGCCGCCGAGTGCGACGCCTGGGTCCTTTCCGACGAGATCCACGCCCCGCTCACGCTCCCCGGGGCGACGCACACACCCTTCCTCGATGTGTCCGACGCCGCCCGCCATTGCGGGATCTGCGTCACCTCCGCCTCGAAGGCCTTCAACATCGCCGGATTGGGCTGCGCCGTGATCGTCACCGCCAGCGACCGGGCAGCGCGTCTGGTTTCGCGCCTTCCGGCCGGAGCCAGGCATCCCGGCCACCTCGGAGTGATCGCCTCGATAGCCGCTTTTGAGCAGGGCGAGGACTGGCTCGACCAGGTGATCTCCCAGCTCGATGTCAACCGGGGTGTCCTGGCCGACCTGATCGCCACACACTTGCCGGAAGCCGGATACCGCCCGCCTGCCGCCGGATACCTTGCCTGGGTGGATGCCAACCGGCTCGATCTCGGTCCTGACCCGTCGATTCCGATCCTTGACGAGGCACGGGTGGCAGTATCGAGTGGACCCGGTTTCGGGACCAGCGGAAAAGGTTTCTTCCGTCTCAACATCGGCACGTCTCCCGAATTGATCGAAGCTGCCGTAAGGTCAATTGCAGAAATCTCGTGAGCCCCGACCGACGCCAGCCGAGAGGAATGACCCAGCCCTCCCAGGAGACGCTTCTCGGAGAGTTGCGCCGGGCCCGAACGGTTGGTGAAGCTGCCGAAGCCACCGCGCGGGCGACGGTCGAGCTCTTCGGCGCTATCGGTGCGGTGATCAGCGACGCCGATGGTCCGATCGCGGCCCGGCCGACCCGACTGGACCCGGTGGCCATCGCCGAGCTGACTTCACTCCCTCCCGGAGTCGGGGTCGGTCCCGCCGGAAGCCCCCTGGCGGGAATGACGGTCGCCAGCTTTCACCCCGAAAAGGATGGTCTGCGCCTTTCCGCCGCCTGGGCTCCCGAAAGTTCCGCGCGGATCAACGATCTGGAAGCTGCCACGAACTCGCTGGGAGTCTGGTTGCGACAGTATTCCGATCCCGCCAACGAACGAAACTCACGCTCCTACCGGGGCCCCGGTCCGACCGAATCCGAGTACGAGGTGAACCGGCGTGCGATGGACGCCGAAGGTTTCGAGGACCTGATCGACTCGGTGCCGGCCATTCTCTACAAGGCGGAAATGGGCGAATCCGGCCGCTGGATTTACGCCAGTCCCCAGATCGAAAAGGTGCTCGGCTACACCCCCGAAGAGTGGACATCGGACCCGACCCTCTGGTACCGGTCAATCCATCCCGAGGACCGGGACCACGCACTGGCTTTCGAGGACGAACGCCTGATCGGCCTGGATCTTCATCCACCGGCCGAGTACAGGCTGAGAACACGAGACGGGAATTACGTCTGGATCTACGAGCGGGCCCGACTGGTTCGTGGCGAGGACGGCGTCCCGGTCTGGCATGGGGTGATGCAGGACATCTCCGCGCTGAAAGCTGCCGAAGCAGCCATCGAGCTGAAGGCGGAACAACAGGTGCTGGTCGCCCGGCTAGGCGAAATGGCGATCCGGGGTGAGGATCCCGACTCGCTGCTCCGATACGCGGTCGACTGGGTCGGTCAGATGGACGGGGTACTGGAGGCCTCGGTCTGGGAGCAGGAAGATTACAAGCGCCTCCACCTTCACCATCGCTCGGCCAACCTCGGTTGGTCCAGCGAGCTTCCCTACGACCCGGAGCATTACCCGGACAGCCACCTGACCCAGGGCGACGTTGTCCTGATCCCGTCCTGGCTCGATGATCCCCGGCTCTCGCGCTTCGCACCCTTCCTGCCGGAGCCGGTCAAGAGTTCGATGATCGCCCCGATCATGGGCGCGATCGAGCAGTTCGGGGTGCTGATCGTCCACTCCGACCGACTCAGTGCCTTCTCGGAGCAGGACGGAAACTTCCTCCGTGCCGCAGCCAACGTGCTCGGGAATTCGATCGAACGAAGCCGGACCGACCAGTCGCTGGAGCACCGGCTGAACCACGATCCGCTGACCGACCTGCCGAACCGCCAGCTGTTCACGAGGCGGCTCGCGGAGGCAATCGACGAAACCGCCTCGAGGGAGGGCATCGTCGGCCTGCTCTTCCTCGACATCGATCACTTCAAGCTGATCAACGACGGGATCGGCCATCACGCCGGCGATGAGCTCCTGCGCGAGATCGCACCACGGCTTTCGGCCAGCGTCCGGCGCGGTGACACCGTGGCCCGCTTCGGAGGCGACGAGTTCGGCATCGTACTGGCCTCGATCAAGTCTGTGGACGAAGCACTTGAGGTCGCGGCCAGGATGCTCGAGAACATCTCCCAGCCGATTCCGGTGGCCGGTACCGAGCGGTTCATCACGGCCAGCATCGGGGTGGCCACCCACCAGCCGGGAAAGGACGAGCCGAAGTCGGCGGAAGACCTGATCCGGGACGCGGACGCGGCGATGTACCTGGCCAAGGAATCCGGACGGGCTCGGGTTGAGTCCTTCGGCAAGCCGATCCGCGACCGGGTGATCCGCCGGCTCGACGTCGAGCGGCAACTGCATAACGCGATCGATAATGGCGAGCTCGAAGCGGTCTACCAGCCGATCGTGAGTCTACGCACCGGGAAGCTGCGCGCCTTCGAGACGCTCGCCCGGTGGAACCATCCCGAGGAAGGTCTGGTCGAGCCGGACCTTTTCATTCCGATCGCGGAAGAAAGCGACCTGATCGCGCGGATCGACAGCTGGATCATGGCCGAGGCCGTCCGGCAGGCGAGCATCTGGAACCGGGACCGGGAGCCCGACGAGAGGATCACGGTTTCGGTCAATGCATCTTCCCGGCAGATCCGCAAACCCGACCTCGCCTCGGAGATCGCTGAGCTCCTGGTCGTGCACGACTCGCGGCCGGAGAACCTCGCGATCGAGATCACCGAGAACGTCCTCCTCACCGGCAGCGCCGTGATCGACGACGTCCTGCGGGAGATTCACGACCTCGGGGTTCAGCTGGCACTCGATGACTTCGGCACCGGCTACTCGTCGCTCAGTTACCTCAGCGAGTTTCCCCTCGATGCGATCAAGATCGACCGGGCCTTCGTCGAGGGTCTGGGCCGGGGTGATCCCGGCAACTCGGCGATCGCCGACGCGATCACGCAGATTGGCCGGGCACTCTCGCTGCTGGTGGTGGCCGAGGCGGTTTCGACCGAGACCCAGCTCCAGATGGTCCGGGACCTCGGCTGCAGCCTGGCCCAGGGGTACTTGATCTCTCCTCCGCTCGGGGTCGACCAAGCCACCGATTTCCTGAGCGGTTCGGGTCTACCCGACCTGATCCACGGAAACTGATTCCCGCACGTACGAGGGTCGGGCCAGAGGCAGCCCGGGCGAGGGCCTGTAGAGCGCCACGCGCTCGGGATCGGGAATGACTCCGAGGATCTGGTTGACCCCGATGTCGCCTCGCTCGAAGGCGAGGAAACTGGCTGTCATGTAAAGCCGCCACACCCTTTCGCGTTCCTCGCCGACCTCGGCGATCGCGGCGGCCTGGTTGTCGGCCAGATTCTGGACCCAGTGACGCAGGGTCAGGGCATAATGCTCGCGCAGGTTCTCGACATCCCGCAGTTCCTGGCCTGACCTTTCGAGTCCGGCGATGACCCGCGCCACCCGGTGGAGCTCGCCGTCGGGAAATACGTAGTGGGTGATGAAGGTGTTGGGGGACTCCTCATTGCTGTGCTGTCGACAGATGCCGTGGTGCAGGGCGAGCCCGCCGGGCCTACCGAGCCGGGAAGTCTCGGCGAAATAGGTGTCGATGTCGGAACCGGTGTGCTCGAACATCCCGATCGAGCAGATCTTGTCGAAGGGACCGTCGCTTACTTCCCGGTAATCCTGGATCCTGATCTCGACCCGATCCGAGAGTCCCGCATCGGCGACCCGCTGCCGGGCCAGTTCCGCCTGGGCGATCGAGAGCGTTACCCCCACGACCTTGACCCCGTAGTTGGCGGCGGCGTGGATCGCCATCGAGCCCCAGCCGCAGCCGATGTCGAGCAGTCGCTCACCCGGTTCGAGCTGGAGCTTCTGACAGACCACATCCAGCTTTCGGGTCTGGGCGGTTTCGAGGCTGTCTTCCGGTGATTCGAAGTAGGCACAGGAGTAGACCATGGTCGGACCGAGAATGTGGCGATAGAACTCGTTCGAGACGTCATAGTGGTGCTGGATCGACTCGGAGTCGCGCCGCAGCGAGTGGAGCCTGCCCTTGGGCTTCGCCTCGACTTCAGGAGGTTTGGGGGGTGGGACCTTGATCGCCCCCAAGGTGACCGCGAGCTTGACCGCCTCGAGTTTGTCCTGGGCGGTGAAGTCGAAGCCGTAGAGTCTGGCGCCGGCCGCCATGACCCGTTCGATGCTCCCTTCCAGAACCAGGTCGCCGGAGACGAAAGCCCGGGCTACTCCGAGCTGGTCGGGTCTGGTCACCACATAGGTCATCGCCCGTTTGCTTCGCAGCACGATCACGTCCGGGCACGACCCCTCTTCCCCGGGTCCGATCTCGCTGCCATCCCAGAACCGGATCGCGGCCGGTAGAGGCGAGTCGAGTCGGTCTTCGACCCGCGACCAGAGGGGAACGAAACGATCGGCAATGCCACCGGTGCTGTACATGCCCCCGCAAGTTACTCCTGCGCCGTTCCCGTCTCAACCCATGGAAGCGTGATTCCGAGGTCCTGCAAATAAAACGGCCGCCCGGAGGCGGCCGTTTCTACACTTCCAAGACCGGGTTCAGATGGTCTCGACGGAAGCGGCAGCGGGGCCCTTCGGGCCCTCTTCGGATTCGTAGCTCACCTTGGCGCCTTCAGCCAGGGTGCGAAACCCGTCGGACTGAATTGCGGAGTGGTGGACGAAGACGTCCTTGGAGCCATCATCAGGTGTGATGAACCCGAAGCCCTTCTCGTCGCTGAACCACTTGACTGTCCCAGTCGGCATAACTTCCTCCAACATCATGATGCGGTGCCGGTTCTCTCCTCCCGGCCTGACGCGCGCAAATTACCACTTGGAGCGTCTCTGGTGCGGATCAGGAGCCGTAAACTTCGGCTTTGATCATCGTCACGGAGCGGATCACCGAGTCGAGGAAGGGCTCGATTTCGGTCAGAAGTTCGCCGTAGGCGGCCTCTCCGGACGGGGTGATCGAGTAGAAGCGCCGGGTCCGCTTGTCGGGATGTTCCCAACTCCCTTCGATCAACCCCTTGGCTTCGAGGTCGCGAAGCAGCGGGTACATGGTGTTGGGATTGACCGAGATCACGCCCTGGGTCAGGGTCTCGATCGCATCGATCAGCTGGTTTCCGTAGGACGGCTCGTTGCGGATCAGGTGAAAGATCAGCAGGGGCAGAAGGTCCCGTCGCCGCATCTCCCCGCCGAAGACGTCATGGGCCTTGCCCGTCTTCTTGCGCCGGGGGGACTTGGGCAGGCTGGCAGCTTCGGTCGCTTCGGCGACCGCATCTCCAAGCGGTTTCGATGGCTCAGCCATTGCCGTTGAGTCTAGAGCGGAGTCCGATCTCACATTCCCCTGAGTCACTTGGTGCCGGGTTTCGGGGGCATCGGTGCCGCCGGATGACGAGCGACTACTTCCGGATCGCCCTTTACTCTCAACAGGTGGAATCAAGTCCAGGACAACTTTTCGAAAGCGAGGCCTCGTTCAACGGCGCGGTCGAAGTTGTCCATGTGATCTGGTCGGCAGACGACGATGGTGGCTTTGCCGTGGTCGAGGTCCGCGACGACTCTGGCGAAGAATTCGTCGCCACGGGCACGATCGGGCATCTGAAGCCGGGCGAACGGGCGAAGCTGACCGGTCAGTGGACGGAGCACCAGAAGTTCGGCCCGCAGGTCCAGGTTTTCACCGCCCTGCCGATGGATCCCTCCGACCGGGCCGGGCAGGTCGCTTACCTGAGCTCCTTGCGCCACATCGGGCCGGTCCGGGCCGAGGCCCTCTGTGATCTCCACGGACCCGAGGTCCTCGAGAAGATCGCCGCCGACCCGGAGGGGATCATCGGCTCGTTGCCCGGCCTCGGTTCGAAGCAGCGCGAGGCTGCCCTGGAGAGCTGGTACGAGACCCGGTCGGTCCGCGATCTCCACGTCGAACTTGCACCGCACGGACTCGCCCATCTGGCCGGGAAGATCCACGCACGCTTCGGCGACCGGGCCATGCGCACGATCCGTGAGGACCCATACAGCCTGACCGAGATCGACGGGGTCGGGTTCGCGCGGGCGGACACGATCGCGATCGCCGCCGGTTTTCCGGCCGAGTCAGACCGCCGGGCCCAGGCCGCAGCCTGGTTTCTGGTCGGGGAAGCAGAGCGTCAGGGCCACACCCACCTGCCACTCGGTGAACTCACCGCCAAGGCGGCGAAGCTGCTCGGCTACCGGCCCGACCCGGATGTCCTCGTCTCGGCAGCCGGCCTGATCACCGAGGGTGAACGCGTCTACCGTCAATCCACCCTGGACCGGGAGTGCTGGTTGGCCAGCGACCTCAACGAGCGGGCCGCGGCCGAACCGGTCCTCGAACACTCGCCCGACCACTCGGGTGACGAAAAGCTGACTGCCGAGCAGTGGCAGGCCGTGCTCGGCGCCTTCAGTTCCCGCCTTTCGGTGGTGACTGGCGGGCCGGGCGTCGGCAAGACGGTCTGCACCAGGGAGATCGTCCGTGAGGCCAAGGCCGCCGGCATCCGGATCGCGCTCTGTGCCCCGACCGGCCGGGCGGCCCGGCGGATGACCGAAGCAACCGGGGCCGAAGCGATGACCATCCACCGGCTGCTCGAGTGGCGGCCGGGGTCAGAGCCGACCTACAAGCCCGGCCACCCGTTGCCGGTCGGACTGCTGATCGTCGATGAGGCCTCGATGATCAACCTGCACATGGCCGACGTGCTGCTGAACGGGCTCGGCCACGACACCCACATCGTCTTCGTCGGTGACGCCGACCAGTTGCCGCCGGTCGGGGCCGGCAAGCCTTTCGGCGACCTGATCGCATCAGGCATAGCGCCGGTCACCCGTCTCACCCACATCTTCCGGCAGGCCGCCCGGTCGATGATTACCACTGCTGCGCACGAGATCAACGAGGGCCGTCCGCCCCACCTCTCCCCGGGTCCCGATCAGGTTCAGGACTTCCATTTCGTCGAGCGGGTGACCCCGGAACGGGTCCGCAGCGCCGTGGTCGAGATGGTTGGCGAGCGGGTCGAAGCGGGTCTAGGTCTCGATCCGATCCGGGACGCCCAGGTCCTCGCCCCGATCTACCGCGGCGAGGCCGGCATCGACGTGCTCAACAAGGAGCTCCAGCAACGGCTGAACCCGGACGGCAGGAAAGCCGTAAGTGACCGGTTCCGGATCGGCGACCGGCTGATCCAGACCCGAAACGCGTACGAGTTCGGGCTGATGAACGGCACGATCTGCTTCCTCGTCGACGACGACCCCGACGAGGAGATGGTCGTGCTTGAAACCGACGAAGGCCAGTCGGTCGAGTTGCCCTACAGCGAGACCGGTGACCTCAAGCTGGCTTACGCGATCTCCGTTCACAAATCGCAGGGCTGCGAGATCCCGGTTGTGATTTTCGTCTGTCACCGGTCCCACACCGGGATGCTCTCCCGTCCCCTGATCTACACCGCGATCACCCGGGCCCGGGAGATGTGCGTGATGGTCGGCGACCGTCTCGCCCTCGAAAACGGCGTCCGCCGCGACGAGGCGGGCCGCCGCTACTCCTCCCTCGCCGCCCGCCTGGCCGGCACTCTCGCGTAGTCAGGCGATCGCGTTCAGGGCCGCCACCCGGCGGCGCATCGCCTTGTCGGAAGCCTCGAAGAGTTCCATCAGGACCGCCAGGTTCTCCCGATCCGTACGGTCCTCCCGCAGTTCGGCCCGGACCAGGGTCGCGGGCATGAGCAGGGCGGCAGAAAACGTGTTCGCCTCGACCTCCGGGACCGTGCGCGGCGTCGGTTCGGAGCCGTTGTTGACTTCGGCGTCCCGGCAGAAGATCGGCTTGCGGCCGACCTGATGCATCACGAAGTGACCGAGTTCATGCCCGATGGTGAAGCGCTTCCGGCGAGTCCCCCATTCCGGGTGAGCTGCCTCCTCCTGATTGACCCAGATTTCGCCGATACCGGTCAGGAGCAGACCGGAGAGAGTGCCCTCGACACTGTCATCCCCGACCACTTCCTTCATCTGGTCGTGGCTGACGTGGCAGACCCGGAGTCCATAGACCTCGCGGGCGATCTCCTCGACCGGGACCGGCAGGCTGTGTCCGTCCCACACATGGGCCGGAATCGAGGCCGCTATCTCGGCCACGTCACTTTCGATCAGCGCCGCATCCTCCGGGTCGAGGCTGGTGATCTTCCGGCGGGATTTCATCCGCCGGTGAACAGTTCGTCGATCCGATCGCGCGGACCGGACTCCCGTCCCGAGCCCGGCTTGGGCT
>JAEZIQ010000035.1 GCA_023436605.1 Actinomycetes bacterium
CGGCCGGCGTCGACATCGAGATCCGACTGTAGGCAACCATGTCGGCGATTCTCGGAAAAAAGCTTGGTATGACCCAGATCTTCAGGGAAGACGGAGAGGTCGTGCCCGTAACAGTGATTGAGGCCGGGCCCTGTCCGGTCACGGCGATCCGGCGCGAAGACCGCGACGGATACTCGGCGATTCAGCTCGCCTTCGACGAAGTCAAGGAGTCGAAGCTGAGCAAGGCCGAACTTGGCCACCTGGCCAAGGCCGACGCCGCGCCTTCGCGCGTGCTGGTCGAGTTCCGCGACGTGGAACTCCCGGCCGCTGAAGGTGAAGATGGTGACGCCGACGGCGAGGTCAAGCTGGGCCAGAAGGTGACCGTCGAGGCTTTCGAAGAAGGCCAGAAGGTCAAGGTTGCCGGCATCACGATCGGCAAGGGCTTCCAGGGCACCGTCAAGCGGCACAACTTCGGCCGTGGACCGGTTTCTCACGGTTCGCACAACGTTCGTGCCCCGGGCTCGATCGGCGCTTCCGCGTGGCCGGCCCGCGTTTTCAAGGGGATGCGTCTTCCGGGCCAGATGGGTGGCAAGCGCCGCTCGCAGCTCGGTCTGACCATCGCCGGCATCGACGCCGAGAAGAACCTGATGCTGATCAAGGGCTCCGTTCCCGGAGCCAAGAACTCAATTGTGGAGATCCGTACCGATGGCTAGCGCCAAGGCGCCCGTTCTGGGCAAGACAACCAAGGCCGATCTTCCGGCCGGCCTCTTCGACGAGGCTTTCCATCAGTCACTGGTCCACGAGACTGCCCGGGCCGACGCGAACGCGCGTCGTCAGGGCACCGCTTCGACCCTGACCCGCGGCGAGGTCTCGATGACCACCGCCAAGGCCTGGCGCCAGAAGGGCACGGGTCGTGCCCGTGTCGGCGCCCTCAGCGTGCCGAACCGCTACGGCGGCGGCGCCGCTTTCGGCCCGAAGCCGAGGCACTACACGGTCAAGGTCAACCGCAAGGCCCGCCGCAAGGCAATGCGCTCCGCCCTCTCGGTTCACGCCGAGCGTGGCAGCGTCGCTGTGGTCAAGGCCAAAGACTTCGAGACCCCTTCGACCAAGGACGCCGCGGCGGCCCTGGAGAAGTGGGGCGCCAAGCGGTCGACCGCGGTGATCATCCTCGGGGAAGAGACCGGGCTGCTCAAGAGCTTCCGCAACATCCCCCGGGTCGACGTGCTCGAGGTGGGCGCGACCGGCGTGGTCGATGTGATCGGTGCCGCCTCGATCGTGATTTCCGAAGGTGCCCTCGAGGTGCTGGCAAAGCAGTCCGCCGAGCCGACCCGTGGTTCCGAAGAAGACTCCGCAAAGGACGGTGAGTGATGGATCCCCGCAGCGTGATCATCCGTCCGGTCATTTCCGAGAAGGCATACGCCCTGATCGCGGCCGGCAAGTACACCTTCCGGGTCGACGACCGGGCCAACAAGTTCGAGATCAAGGACTCGGTCGAGAAGGCTTTCGGAGTTGAAGTGGTGAAGGTCCGGACCTCGAAGGTCCGCTCCAAGCCGAAGCGCCGCGGCCTGCATTCGGGTCGGAGCCGCTCCTGGAAGAAAGCAATCGTCGAACTCGCCCCCGGCGACACGATCGAGCTGTTCGAAGGCGCAGCGGTCGAGTAAGGGCTTAGAGGAACTAGCTAATGGCAATTCGCAAAACAAAACCGACAAGCCCCGGGCGTCGCTTCGCGACGTACCAGCTGCGCGAGCAGATTACGGCCACCGAGCCGGAGAAGAGTCTCGTCGAAGGTCTGAAGAAGTCCGGTGGACGCAACTCCAACGGCCGCATCACCTCCCGCCACCGTGGCGGAGGAGCGAAGCGGCGCTACCGGAAGATCGATTTCAAGCGGACCAAGGACGGGATTCCCGCCAAGGTCGCGACCATCGAGTACGACCCGAACCGCTCCGCATACATCGCCCTGCTGCATTACGCAGACGGCGAGAAGGCTTACATCCTTGCTCCCTCGCAGATCGAGGTTGGCAACGTGGTCTCTTCCGGCCCGGGTTCGGACATCCGTCCCGGCAACTGCCTCGCCCTCGGCGAGATGCCGGTCGGTACCACCGTCCACAACGTGGAGCTGAAGGCCGGCCAGGGCGGCAAGCTCGGTCGTAGCGCCGGCACCGCGATCCAGCTGGTCGCGAAGGACGGTGACATGGTCACCCTGCGCCTTCCGTCCTCGGAAATGCGGATGGTCCGCGCGGAGTGCCGCGCCACCATCGGCACGATCTCCAACGCCGAGCATCAGAACGTCAAGATCGGCAAGGCCGGCCGCAACCGTCACAAGGGCAAGCGCCCGCAGACGCGCGGTATCGCCATGAACCCGGTCGACCACCCGCACGGCGGTGGCGAGGCGCACAAGACCCCCGGTGGCCACCCGGTCACTCCGTGGGGCAAGCCCACCCTCGGGTACCGCACCCGAAAGAAGGGCAAGCAGTCCGATCGTTACATCGTGCGCGGCCGTCGTCGCGGAAAGAAGAAGGGTAGGTAGACCGTGGGTAGGTCAACCAAGAAGGGCCCGTACGTGGAAGAGCGGCTTATGAGCCGGATCAACGCCATGAACGAGGCCGGCAACAAGAACATGGTCAAGACCTGGTCGCGTCGTTCGACGATCTTCCCGGAGATGGTCGGTCACACGATCGCCGTTCATGACGGTCGCAAGCATGTGCCTGTCTTCGTCTCCGAGTCGATGGTCGGTCACAAGCTGGGCGAGTTCGCCCCGACCCGTACCTTCAAGTCGCACACCGGCGGTAAGGACTGATGGCCGCCAAGACCAAGAAGACCGAAGAGGCCGCTGAGCCGGTGCTGGTTCGCGCCACTTCCAAGTACGTTCGCGTGTCGCCGCGCAAGGCCCGCCTGGTCGCCGACCAGGTCCGGGGCAAGCACATCGACGACGCCCGTTCGCTGCTGCAGTTCTCGCCTCGTTCGGCCGCTGACGACATCGCCAAGGTGATTGAGTCGGCCGCTGCCAACGCCGAGAACAACCATGACCTGATCGGTGACGAAATGGTCGTCGCCGAGATCCGGGTTGACGAAGGACCCACCCTGAAGCGGTTCCGGCCGCGGGCGATGGGTCGTGCCACCCCGATTCACAAGCGTACTTGCCACATTTCCGTGGCGCTGACACCGGAAGACGAGGAATAGAAGACCAATGGGACAGAAGATCCATCCCGAAGGCTTCCGAGTCGGCTACATCCACGACTGGAAGTCCAACTGGTTCGCCGACAAGGAATTTTCGGACCTGCTGATGCAGGACCTGGCGATCCGCGATCACATCGAGAACAAGCTTGCTCACGCCGGCCTTTCCGACATCACGATCGAACGTCGCGGCGAAGTCGCCGTGGACATCCACACCGCCCGTCCGGGCATCGTGATCGGCAAGTCGGGCAGTGAAGTCGACGCGCTCCGCAAGGACCTTCACAAGATCACCGGTTCGCCGGTCAAGGTGAACATCCGCGAGGTGAAGCGCCCCGAACTGGACGCCAAGCTGGTCGCCCAGTCGATCGCCGAGCAGCTCCAGAACCGCGTTGCTTTCCGTCGCGCGATGAAGCGTGCCCTGACTTCCGCCATGCGTTCCGGCGCCAAGGGCGTCAAGGTCCAGATCTCCGGTCGCCTCGGTGGCGCCGAGATGGCCCGAACCGAGGGTTATTCGGACGGCCGCGTGCCGCTCCACACCCTTCGCGCCGATATCGATTACGGCTTCGTCGAAGCCAAGACCGGCACCGGACGCATCGGCGTCAAGTGCTGGATCAACAAGGGCGAGGTCATGCCCGAGGGCTTCGAGTCCTCGCGGACCTCGGACGAACCGGTTGACGATCGTCCCGACCGCCGCGGCGGCCGTGGTGACGATCGCAGGGGAGGCCGTCGCTGATGTTGATGCCGAAGCGGGTCAAGCACCGGAAGGTCATGCGTGGCCGCCGGAAGGGCAACTCGAAGGGCGGCACCGCCGTGACCTTCGGCGAGTACGGTCTCAAGTCGCTCGAGCGCGGCTGGATCACCAACCGCCAGATCGAGGCTGCCCGAGTCGCGATGACCAGGAAGATGAAGCGTGGCGGCAAGGTCTGGATCAACGTGTTCCCGGACAAGCCGGTCACCAAGAAGCCGGCCGAAACCCGAATGGGTAAGGGCAAGGGCAACCCCGAAGGATGGGTCGCCGTAGTCAAGCCCGGTCGCGTGATGTTCGAGGTCTCCGGTGTTTCGGAGGAACTCGCCCGCGAGGCCATGCGCGTCGCCGGTCACAAGCTTCCGCTCAAGACCAAATTCGTTCAGCGGGAAGGAGCGGAGCAGTGAAGGCCGCAGACGCACACAGCATGGCGGACGTCGAGCTCGTCGAAAAGCTCAAGGAAGTCCGCGAGGAGGCATTCAACCTGCGCCTCCGTCACGCCACTGGTGAGCTCGAGGACACGGCCGCTCTGGGCCGCGCCAAGAAGGACCTCGCCCGGCTCCTGACCATCGCCAAGCAGCGCAATATCGACCTCGAGCGCGAAACCAGCGCCAAGTAGGAACCCATGTCAGAAGAAGAAAACGTAGAAGAAGAGAACACCGCAGAGGCGCCGGCCGAAGAGGCCGTCGAAGCGCCGGCTGAGGAAGCTGCCGAAGCTCCGGCTGAAGAAGCTGCCGCCGAGGAAGCTCCCGCCGAGCCCGATCCGCTCGACGAACTTCCCTGGAAGGAACGTCGCCGCGTGCTCAAGTCGCGCGAGTCCGGAGCGGCCGCGCCCGAGCGCACTCCCGAGCAGCGCCAGGCCGATCGCGAAGCCGAGCGCGCCCGCAAGGCCGCGGTTCGTCGCAAGCGCCGTGCCGAGATCAAGGCTGCCCGCAAGGGCGACGGCACCGGCACGCCGCGGGCTGAAAAGACCCGTACCGGCAAGCCGAAGGAGCGTCAGGGCACCGTCGTCTCCGACAAGACCGACAAGACCAACACGGTCCAGATCGACACCGCCCGTCGCCACCCGGTCTACGAAAAGATCGTCCGTCAGAGGCACAAGATTCACGCACATGACGAACGCAACGAAGCCCACGAGGGCGACGTGGTCCGCGTGATCGAGACCCGCAAGCTCTCCAAGACCAAGCACTGGCGCCTGGTCGAGATCGTGGAGAAGGCGAGGTAACCCGTGATCCAGCAGGAATCAAGACTCCGTGTCGCTGACAACTCCGGCGCCCGCGAACTGCTCTGCATCCGCGTCAAGGGTGGCTCGCACCGCAAGTACGGTTCGATCGGTGACGTGATCACCGCGACCGTCAAGCAGGCAAGCCCCCAGGGCAACGTCAAAAAGGGCGAGGTCGTTCAGGCCGTAATCGTCCGGACCAAGAAGGAGATCGGTCGCCAGGACGGGACTTACATCGCTTTCGACGAGAACGCTGCCGTGCTGATCGACGCCCAGAACAACCCGCGAGGCACCCGCATCTTCGGACCGGTCGCCCGCGAGCTGCGCGACCGCGACTTCATGAAGATCATCTCGCTCGCCCCGGAGGTGCTGTGATGCGTATCCGCACCGACGACACCGTTCAGGTCATCAGCGGCAAGGACAAGGGCAAGCAGGGCAAGGTCCTCAGGACCAACCCGACCAAGCAGACCGTGTACGTTGAAGCCGTCAACATGATCAAGCGCCACCAGCGCGCCCAGCCTTCGCCCGACGGGCGCGGCCAGGGCAAGGAAGGCGGGATCATCGAGATGGAGGGTCCGATCCACGTTTCCAACGTGGCCTTGGTCGACCCGACCGACAACAAGCCGACCCGCATCGGCATCCGCACCACCGACGACGGCGTTCGCCAGCGCTACTCGAAGCGCACCGGCGAGGCCATTTAGAGAGCACCATGGAAGCAGCTACGACAACACAGCAGGCAGTGCCGCCGCCCCGGCTCAGGGACACTTACAACAACGAAGTGCTCCCCAAGCTGATGGAAACCTTCGGCTACTCGACCCCGATGAGGGCTCCGCGCCTCCAGAAGATCACGCTGAACATGGGCCTCGGCTCCTCGGTTGACTCGAAGTCGCGCGAGAAGGCGATCGAAGAACTTTCTCTGATCGCCGGCCAGATGCCGAACACTCGGATCGCCAAGAAGTCGATCGCGTCCTTCAAACTTCGCGAAGGTATGCCGGTCGGTGCTTCGGTGACCCTCCGTGGGGCTCGCATGTGGGAGTTCCTCGATCGGCTCTGCTCGATCGCAATCCCGCGCATCCGTGACTTCCGTGGCCTCAAGGCGACCAGCTTTGACGGTCGGGGCAACTACTCCATGGGTGTCCGCGAACAGCTGATTTTCCCCGAGATCGATTACGACACGGTCGACGAGACCCGTGGTCTCGACATCACCATCACCACGTCCGCTCCGACGGACTACGAGGCTTTCGAGCTGCTGCTCGGCCTGGGCATGCCTTTCGCGAAGGAAGGCCGTCCGGTTCCCGAGGGTGCTGAGAGCACCAACGGCGAGACGGCCCCGGAGGCCGCTGCCGATGCAGCCAACGACACTGAAACGCAGGAGGACCAGGCCTAATGGCCAAGACGTCACAGAAGGTGCGCCAGCAGCGCAAGGCGAAGTTTTCGACTCGCGAATACAACCGGTGCCGCCGTTGCGGACGCCCCCGCGCGTATTACCGGAAGTTCGGCATCTGCCGGATCTGTCTGCGCGAGGCTGCCCACGAGGGCTACATCCCCGGCATGACGAAGTCAAGTTGGTGATCTGATGCTTACTGATCCGATTTCCGATTACCTGACCCGCATCCGCAACGGACTCAGCTCCGGCCTGGCCACCGTCGAGGTGCCCAGCTCGAAGCTGAAGCTGGAGGTCTCCCGCATCCTCACCGAGCAGGGCTACATCTCGGGCTACGAGAAGAGTGCTGCCGAAGTGGGCGAGAAGATCACGGTCGAACTCAAGTACACCAAGGACCACCAGCCGGTCATCACCGGCCTCGAGCGGGTCTCCCGTCCCGGCCGCCGTCGTTACGTCGGCCACGGCGAGGTCCCCCGGGTTCACGGTGGTACCGGTACCGCGATCATCACCACCTCGCATGGTGTGATGACCGGTCACCAGGCAAAGAAGGAAGGCGTCGGCGGCGAGGTTCTCGCCTACGTCTGGTAACGAGGAACTCATGAGTCGAATTGGAAAAAAGCCGATCGATCTCCCCGATGGGGTCGAGATCGACATCAAGCCCGGACTGATCACGGTCAAGGGCCCGAAGGGCGAGCTCGAGCAGGAAGTCTCGACCGACATGATCGTGAAGTCGGAGAACGGCGAGATCACGGTCGAGCGGCCGACTGACCGCCCGAAACACCGGGCCCTGCACGGCCTGACCCGGAGCCTGATCGCCAACATGATCGTCGGAGTCACCGACGGCTACCAGAAGGTGCTCGAGATCCAGGGCGTCGGCTACCGTGCCGCAGCCAAGGGCAAGAGCCTGGAGCTTTCGCTCGGTTACTCCCATCCGGTGAACGTCGAAGCCCCCGAAGGCATCGAGTTCGAACTTCCCCAGCCGACGGAAATCATCGTCAAGGGGATTGACAAGCAGAAGGTCGGCCAGGTCGCGGCAAACATCCGCGAGAGCCGTCCGCCCGAGCCCTACAAGGGCAAGGGCATTCGTTATCGCGGCGAGAACGTCGCGAGGAAGGTCGGCAAGCGAGTATGACCATCACTACAAGTCGTCAGCGCCGGCAGCGTCGTCGTTACCGGGTCCGGGCCAAGGTGTCCGGAACGGCCGAGCGGCCCCGTCTTTCCGTGTACCGGTCCAACCGTGGTGTTTTCGCCCAGCTCATCGACGACGTCGATGGCAAGACGCTGGCCGCCGCGAACTGGACCGAGCCCGAGCTCAAGGAGCTCAGCGGCAAGGATCAGGCGAAGAAGGCCGGCGAGCTGCTGGCAGAACGTGCAAAGAAGGCAGGAGTCGAGACTTGTGTCTTCGACCGAAGCGGTTACCGCTACCACGGCAGGGTCAAGGCCCTCGCCGAAGGTGCGAGAGAGGGTGGACTGGAGTTCTAGAACTCCAGTACGGTGAAGAGCTCATATGAAGGGAATGGATACAGCCCGCATCGAAATGGTCAGTCCGAAGGGACTCGACCTGCAGGAACGAGTGATCGAGATCAACCGTGTGGCCAAGGTGGTCAAGGGTGGTCGTCGCTTCTCGTTCACCGCCCTCGTTGCAGTAGGTGACGAAGAATCGGTCGTCGGGATCGGTTACGGCAAGGCTCGCGAGGTTCCGCTCGCGATCCAGAAGGCCGTCGAGAACGCCCGCAAGAACCTGATTCGGATCCCCAAGTACGGGGACACCATCACTCACAAGATCATCGGCCGCTACGGCGCCGGTCATGTCGTCCTGCGCCCGGCCAGCCCGGGTACCGGCGTCATCGCCGGTGGTGGCGTCCGTGCCGTGCTCGAACTGGGCGGGGTGCGCGACATCCTGACCAAGTCGATTGGCACCCAGAACCCGATCAACCTGGTCAAGGCGACCATGGACGGCATCATCCGTCTGCGCCGGCCGGAGGAGGTCGCCGAACTGCGCGGTCTGACGATCAGCGAGGTTCTCGGCATCGACAAGGACGCCGAGGCGGAAGCTGCTGCCGCGGAGGCCACGGAGAACGGCAACGGTGCCGCTCCCGAGGCTCCGAGCGATCAGGAAGCTGCCGCCGAGGCCGTCGCCGAGACCCCGGCTGACATCGCCGCGGTCGAGGAGAAGGCCGCCGAGGAAAGCGCTGACGCGCCGGCCCCCGAGCCGACCGAAGCAGGTGTGAGTGAAGTGGAGGCCGAAGTAGCCGCCGAAGTGGCGCAGGCCGAGACCGTGGTCGAAGCTGCCGAAGAAGTCCAGGCAGCCGAGGAGAAGGCCGAAGACGCCGAGAAGGCTGAAGAGGACAACTCCTGATGGCCAAGCTCTCGATCACACAGACTCGTTCAGATATCAACACGAACCCGAGCCAGCGTGGCACGCTTGCCGCTCTGGGTCTGGGCAAGATCGGCCGTACGGTCGAGCGCGATGATTCGCCCCAGCTCCAGGGTCAGCTCAAGGTGATTTCTCACCTGGTCAAGGTGGAGGAGGCCTGATGGCTGACAAGCAGGAAAGCCGCGAAGAAGAAATCGGCCTTCACAACCTGAGCCCCAAGCCCGGCTCGCGTCGCCCCAAGAAGCGGGTCGGCCGCGGTCCCGGTTCGGGCACCGGCAAGACTTCCGGTCGCGGACACGGCGGCCAGGGCCAGCGTTCGGGCAACCAGCGCAAGACCAACCTCGAAGGTGGTCAGACCCCGATTCACATGCGGATGCGCAAGTTGCGCGGCCCGCACATGAAGAAGTCGATGCCGTTCGAGAATTTCCGGACCGCGACCCAGCCGGTCAACCTGGCCGATCTCGAAGATCGTTTCGAGGCCGGAGCCGAGGTCACCCCGGAGTCGCTCAAGGCTGTCGGTCTCGCCACCCGCAAGGATCCGGTCAAGATCCTCGCCCGGGGTGAGATCACCAAGAAGCTGACCGTCAAGGCCCACGGCTTCTCGGCCACGGCCAAGGAGAAGATCGAAGCCGCCGGCGGAAGCTGCGAGCTGATCGACTGATGATCGCAACCGTTGCGAAAGCGTTCTCCGTACCGGAGATCCGCCGGAAGCTCCTGTTCGTGGCGGCGATGCTCGCCCTCTACCGGCTGGGTGCCTACATCCCGGCCCCCGGCATCGACATCGATGCCGTCAAGTCGTTGGAGGAACAGCTCACCGGCTCGAACATCCTTGGCTTCCTGAACCTGTTCTCAGGTGGCTCGCTTTCGCGACTGTCGCTGTTCGCGCTGGGCATCATGCCCTACATCACGGCGTCGATCATCCTGCAGCTGTTGACGGTCGTCGTGCCTTCGCTGGAGCGTCTCCAGAAGGAAGGCGAAGTCGGCCAGCAGAAGATCACGCAGTACACGCGTTACCTGACCGTGGCCCTGGCCGCGATGCAGTCCTTCGCCTACGTCTTCCTCTTCAACTCCCTGTCGTCCGGTGGCGACAGCGTCGTCTCGAACATGAACGTGGCCAACGTGCTGCTGATCGTGATCTGCCTGACCGCCGGTACGACGCTGCTGATGTGGATCGGCGAGCTGATCACCCAGCGCGGGATCGGCAACGGCATCTCGCTGCTGATCTTCGCCTCGATCGTCTCCGGGGTGCTGCCCGGCATCCAGACCTGGTGGAACAACCCCGATCAGGTCTTCGTCGTGCTGCTGCCGTTCATCTGTCTCGCGGTCATCGTGGCGATCGTCTACGTCCAGGAAGGCCAGCGCCGGATCCCGGTGCAGTACGCCAAGCGCGTGGTCGGCCGCAAGATGACTTCTGGTGGCTCGACCTACCTGCCGCTCCGGGTCAACATGGCCGGCGTCATCCCGGTCATCTTTGCCGCCTCGATCATGGCGATGCCGCCGACCATCGGTCAGCTGATCAACACACCGGCGTCGCTGGACTTCGCCGCCTTCCTCAACCCCGGCGGCTGGGCCTACGTGGTCGGTGAAGTGTTCTTCATCATCATCTTCACCTACTTCTACACGGCGGTCACCTTCAATCCGGTGGACCAGGCCGACAACCTCAAGAAGTACGGCGGGTTCATTCCCGGCGTGCGTCCCGGACGGCCCACGGCCGAGTACCTGGACCGCGTCCTTTCCCGCCTGACCTTCCCGGGCGCCTTGTATCTCGGTGCCGTGGCCGCACTCCCGACCATCCTTTTCAACAACATCGGTGGCGGGTTCTTCTTCGGTGGTACCTCGATCCTGATCGTCGTGGGCGTCGCCCTCGACACGGTCAAACAGCTCGAGGCGCAGCTGATGATGCGGAACTACGAAGGCTTCCTCAAGTAGGGGTCTGGCCGTGGCCGAACTCAATCTGATCCTGCTGGGACCTCCCGGGAGCGGCAAGGGCACCCAGGGGGAGCGCCTTCAGGAGGACCTCGAGTACCCGTACTACGCGACCGGGGACATCCTCCGGGCCGCAGTCAAGGAAGGTACCGAGGTCGGTCGGTCGGCCAAGGAGTACATGGACCGCGGTGACCTGGTCCCGGATGAGGTGATTATCGGCATCATCGCCGAACGCCTCGAGTCCGGCGAGGCCGATCACGGTTTCATTCTCGATGGTTTCCCGCGTACGGTGATCCAGGCCGAGGCCCTCGACGGGAAACTCGGCGAGCTGGGTCGCCAGCTGACCGCGGTGATCCTGATCGACGTCGCCGACGAGGCGATCGTCAGCCGGCTCTCCGGCCGTCGCGTCTGCCAGGAGAAGGGTCACGTCTACCACGTCGACCACAACCCGCCGGCCACCGAAGGTGTCTGCGACATCGACGGCTCGGAGCTCTACATCCGTGACGACGACAAGCCCGAAGTTGTCCGTCACCGGCTCGATCAGTACCACGAGAAGACCGCTCCGCTGGTCGACTACTACCGCAAGCAGGGTCTCCTCAACGAAATCGACGGCACCGACGACCCGGACCGGGTCAGCGAGAAGATTCGCATCCTCGTTTCGACACTGAGCCTTGAAGAAGGCCGCTGACTCCATCCGATGATCATCCGCAAGACGGACGATCAGATCGAGAAGATGGCAGCCGCGGGTGCCGTGCACGCCCGCTGCATGAAGATGCTGACCTCGAAGGTCCGGCCCGGAGTGACTACGGCCGAGCTTGACGAGGTCGCCGAGAAATACATCCGCTCCCAGGGCGGGGTTCCCACCTTCAAGGGCTTCCGCGGCTTCCCCGGGTCTATCTGTGCCTCGCCCAACTCGATGGTGGTTCACGGCATCCCCGGTCCCTACAAGCTCGAGAAGGGCGACATCCTCTCGATCGACATCGGCGTCACTCTCGACGGCTGGGTCGCGGACGGCGCTTCGACGATCGCAGTTGGCAGGGTCGACGAGACCACCGAAAAGCTGCTGACGGTGACCAAGGAGTCTCTCGACCTGGCTGCCGCCCAGATGGTGCCCGGCAACCGGGTGGGGGACATCGGTCACGCCGTGCAGAGCCACGTCGAGGCAGCCGGCTTCTCGATCATCCGTACCCTGGTCGGCCACGGTGTCGGTCAGAACATGCATGAGGAGCCCCAGATCCCGAATTACGGCATGCCCGGCCGCGGCCCCGAAATCGAGGCCGGAATGGTCTTCGCGATCGAACCGATGGTCAACGTCGGCGGTCCCGACGTCTACATGGATGACGACGGCTGGTCGGTCTACTCCGACGACGGCTCGATGGCCGCCCACTTCGAATACACCGTCGCGGCGACCGAAGACGGCCCCCGCATCCTCACCCCCTGGGATGCCTGAGCGAGGCCGCCGCCCACTTGGTCTTCCGGTCTTTGACCTTGAAGTTTGGAGCGCTATATGGCGGAAACTTCAATCTCAATGGGGGGAAGGGACCGTTTTGGGTCTGACTGGACCTGTCGGGTATCTTCCTGCTATTGTTGACGACCGGCCAAAATTGGCCGATTTTTCACGCCCGGAGTCCGTTTACTGGGACTTGCGGGAGATCTCTTCCAAAGGAATGACTGGACGATGAAGGTCCGAGCCTCGGTAAAACCGATGTGTGAGAAGTGCAAGATTATTCGCCGACGCGGTCGCGTTCTGGTGATTTGTGAGAACCCGCGACACAAGCAGAGGCAGGGTTAGTTAGATGGCGCGTATCGCCGGGGTAAACATCCCCCTGAACAAGCGGGCCGTTGTCGGCCTCACTTACATCTACGGAATCGGTCAGTCGACCGCTGCCGACATCCTCGAGGAAGTCGGAATCGACCCCGACACCCAGGTCAAGGACCTGACCGAAGACGAAGTCATCAAGCTGCGTGACGCAGTCGAGAAGTACGAGGTCGAAGGTGACCTCCGCCGTGAACGTTCGCAGAACGTCAAGCGCCTGATGGAGATCGGCTCGTACCGGGGCCTGCGTCACCGCCGTGGCCTTCCGGTCCGCGGGCAGCGCACCAAGACCAACGCCCGGGGCCGCAAGGGTCCTCGCCGCATGAGCATCGCGGGCAAGAAGAAGTAAGGAGCTGGAGAACTTTCCATGGCAGCCAAGAAACCGGCCAAGACCCGCACTCGCCGTCGCGTCCGCAAGAACATTGCGGTCGGGCAGGCCCACATCAAGACTTCTTTCAACAACACCATCGTCACCCTGACCGATCCGGAGGGCAACGTCATCGCCTGGGAATCGGCCGGAAGCGCCGGATTCAAGGGCTCGCGCAAGTCGACCCCGTTCGCCGCCCAGGTGACCGCTGACGCCGCCGCGAAGAAGGGCATGGAGCACGGCCTGCAGAAGGTCGAAGTCTTCGCCAAGGGCGCCGGCTCAGGCAAGGACACCGCGGTCCGCTCGCTGCAGGCCGCCGGGCTCGAGGTGACCAGCGTCAAGGACGTGACGCCGCAGGCCCACAACGGCTGCCGCCCCCGCAAGCGCCGCCGCGTCTGATCCCGGACGCGCCGCCGCCTCCCCCTCCCTCCGCAACGCAAAGGATCCAATGAGCACTGATTTCCAGGTACCGACCATTTCGTCCGAACAGGTCGATGAGAACAAGGGCGTATTCACCATCGAGCCCCTCGACAAGGGGTTCGGCTACACCTTCGGTTCGAGCCTGCGTCGCGTGCTGCTCTCCTCGCTCGGTGGCGCCGCGATCACCAGCGTCCGGATCGAGGGCGTCTCGCACGAGTTCTCGAACATCGCCGGCGTCAAGGAAGACGTCACCGACATCGTCCTGAACCTGAAGGACCTCGTCGTCCGCATGCACACCGACGCCGACGCCGTCGAGGCGCCGATCGTCGCGACCGGGCCGGGCAACGTCACCGCCGCCGACATCGACCTGCCCGCCGGCGTCGAGATCCTCAACCCGGACGCCCCGATCGCCACGCTCGAGAAGAAGACCCGACTCGAGATGTACGTGACCATCGGCCGCGGCCGCGGCTACCGTCCGGCCGAGGAGAACAA
>JAEZIQ010000077.1 GCA_023436605.1 Actinomycetes bacterium
TAGTTCCCGCCCCCCGGGGGCCCCCGCAACCGACGCCCGCCAGTGCTTGCCGGCGGACTCCCGGTTGAGGGCTGCCTTTCGCGGAGCAACCACTACCGGGTGTCCGCGGAAGCCCCGGAAGCCGTCCGGGCCGATGTAAGTGCCTCCGGCCAATCCCGGGTCAGTAGCCGCCCGCAAGGTCGGCAACGCACCCATCTCCGGAGACTGGGCGAAGGCGATGTCACTGAGCTTCAGGAACGGCTTCGAAACGAGGCCGAACAGGCCGGAGTCGAGGTCGTTGCCGGCGCTGGTCAGATTGGTGTTCGAGACGCCCGGATGGGCGGCCAGGCTCTTCATGTCGAGGCCGGCCTCGGCGATCAGGGCCTGAAGGTCGAGTGCGAAAACAAGGTTGGCCAGCTTGGACTGACTGTAGGCACGCCAGCGGCTGTATCCCGCTTCCGACTGCAGGTCATCGAAATCCAGTCTGCCCTGGTTGGCCATCACCGAACTGATCGTGACTACGCGCGAATCCGGCTTCCGCTTCAGGGCGCCAAACAGCCGCCCGGTCAGGGCAAAGTGTCCGAGGTGATTGGTGCCGAACTGAAGTTCGAAGCCTTCCTCGGTACGGAGCTGGGGAGGAGCCATGACGCCGGCATTGTTGATCAGCAGGTCCAGGCCGCCCGGCAGGTCCGCGTCAAGGGACTCGGCGAATTCCCTGACCGACTCAAGCGAAGCCAGATCCAGACGCCGGACTTCGATCTCGGCGTCCTTGCCGACGTCGCCGAGCTCGGAACGGATCTGGCGAACGGCATCCTCACCCTTTTGTTGGTTGCGGCAGGCGAGGATCACCCTGGCGCCGTGCCCCGCCAGTTCGCGGCAGGTGATCAACCCGATGCCGCTGTTTCCCCCCGTTACGACCGCGACGCGGCCCCCCAGATCCGGAATGTCTTCTGAAGTCCAGTCCTTGCTCATGGCGGGGAGCGTATCCCCCCGGGGTTTCGAGCATTTAACCTTCACTGGATGGAATCGCTGCTGGCCGAATACGTCGCCGACCGCTCGCATGAAGCGGAAACCCCACCCGGTGCCTTCACCGGGGCGGCGGGTGGCGCCGCCTGCGGCGATCTGGCCCGCATCTCCCTGACCGTGGAGGCGGGAGCGATCACCGCAGCGGTCTTCGGAATGGAGGGATGCGCCGCGACCAGGGCCGCCTGCGCCTGTGTCTGCGAACTGGTCGAAGGCGAACCGGTGCTGGCAGCGGCCCGGATCGGCGCCACCCGAATTGAAGAGGAACTCGGCGGACTCAGCCCGGCCCGGCGCCACGCGGCGATGCTGGCCGGGGATGCGCTTCACCGGGCCCTGTCCGCGGTTGCTTCCTCCGGCGAGGTGATTTCGGAACGGGTCGACGGCCGCGTCCTGGTCGCCGTCTCGGGCGGGGTCGACAGCGCTGTTGCCGCTTTGCGCGAGCGCGAGCGCGGGGCGGAGGTGATCGCGGTGACGGTCAAGCTCTGGGCCGATCCCGACACTGACGGGACCAAGGCGTGCTGTTCGCCCGAGGCCGTGCTCGGAGCCCGGTCACTGACACATGATCTCGGAATCCCGCACTTCACGCTCGACCTCGAAGGCCACTTCCGGGAGCGGGTGGTCGGCGAGTTCCTGCGCGGCTACGGCGAAGGACGTACGCCCAACCCCTGCGTGCTCTGCAACGGCGAGGTCCGGATCGCGGCGATGGTCGACCTGGCCGACCGGCTCGGCGCCGAGCAGCTGGTGACCGGCCACTACGCCCGCGTGGTCGAGGACGAAGGCGGCGCTCTGATCGCCGCCGGAAGCGACGAAGCCAAGGACCAGAGCTACATGCTTGCCGCCCTGCCCCCGGAAGTCGTGTCGAAGCTGCGGTTCCCGCTGGCCGACCTTTCCAAGAGCGAGGTCCGCGAGATCGCCGAGCGGGGAGGACTTTCGGTCGCAAAGAAGCCCGAGAGTCAGGACCTCTGCTTTCTCGCCGGCCAGAGCAAGAAGGAATTTCTCAAGCGGCACGGCGGACTGACCGACCGGCCGGGACCGGTGGTTGATGCGGAAGGCCGCGAGCTGGGAGTACATTCCGGGCATCACCACTTCACGGTCGGCCAGCGTCGCGGGCTCGGCGTTGCCGCGACCGAACCGCTCTACGTGCTGGGGACCGACGCGGCCACCAACACGGTCAGGGTCGGCTCCAGGAGTCGTCTCTCGACCGATCGGGTGCGGCTGAGGAATGCCGTGATGCACCGCGACGGGGGCCGGGTCGACCGGGTCCGGCTCCGCTACCACACCGATCCTGTGCCGGCCCGGGTCAGCGCCACCGCGGGGCGCCACGAAGCTCTCGAAGTCCAACTCGACCGGCCTTTTGACGGCCCGGCGCCCGGCCAGGCAGCCGTCCTGATGAGCGGCGACGTGGTCGTCGGCCACGCCACCATCGCCAGACAAAGCGGATCAAAGTAGGGTGGCGTTCTCATGAAGTCGGCGGAGATCCGGGAGACATACCTGTCCTTTTTCGAGGAGCGAGAGCATCGACGCATGCCGTCGGCCTCACTCGTGCCTCCACCGGAGGACACCTCGACCCTGCTCACGGTTGCGGGCATGCAGCCGTTCAAGCCCTACTTCCTCGGTCGCGAGCAGCCTCCGGCCAGTCGCCTGACCTCGAGCCAGACCTGCTTCCGGACCCCGGACATCGAGGAAGTCGGCAAGACGCTCCGGCACCTCACCTTCTTCGAGATGCTTGGCAATTTCAGCTTTGGCGACTACTTCAAGGAAGAAGCGATTCCCTTCGGCTGGAAGCTTTCAACCGAGGGATTCGGCTTCGACCCCGAGATGATCTGGATCACCGTTTTCGGTGGCGACGATGATCTCGGGCTCGGACCCGACGAGGAAGCGATCGAGATCTGGAAGGGTCTCGGCGTCCCCGACGAGCGGATCGTCAAGCTTCCGCGCTCGGAGAACTTCTGGCAGGGCGGACCGACCGGACCTTGTGGTCCCTGCTCGGAGATGTACCTCGACCGGGGCCTCGAGTTCGGTTCCGAGGACGACCGCCCCGGCGATGACAGCGACCGGTTCCTCGAGTACTGGAACCACGTCTTCATGACCTACGACCTCGGCGAGGACGGCAGCCTCACCCCGCTGCCGCGCAAGAACATCGACACCGGCATGGGCCTCGAGCGCATGGCGGCGATCCTCCAGGGCGTCGAGTCGGTTTACGACACCGACCTCTTCCAGCCGCTGATCGAACTGGCCGAAGAGAAATCGGGCCTGAAGTACGGCCAAGACGAAACGATCACCCGGGCAATGAGGGTGATCAGCGACCACAGCCGTGGCATGACCTTCCTGCTCGCCGCCGGCGTCGTACCGTCAAACGAGGATCGCGGTTATGTGTTGCGCCGGGTGATGCGCCGGGCGATCCAGCGTGGCCGGGCCCTCGGACTCGAAGGAGCCTGGCTCTCCGACTTCACCGACCGCACCATCGAGATGATGGGTGACGCGCATCCGCAGGTGGTCGCCGAGAAGGAACGGATCGACCGCTGGGTACGCGCCGAAGAAGAGAGTTTCGGGCGCACCCTCGACCGCGGCACCGCGCTACTCGAGGAGATCGTCGGGAAGGCTCTCGAGGAAAAGAACTCGTGGATCAGCGCCGAGGACGCTTTCAAGCTCCACGACACTTTCGGGTTCCCCTACGACCTGACCCGTGAGATGGTCGAGGAACGCGGCCTCTCGGTCGATGACCAGGGCTTCGAGGAACTGATGGAGGAGCAGCGCAACCAGTCCCGCAGCAACACGGGCGGAAGCTCCGAAGGTGCCGATCGCCATGAGCGAGTCCTCGGATTCGCTGCGGCAGCTCCGGACTCGGAGTTCGTCGGCTACGAGTATCTCCGGGCCGAGACCGGGATCGGCGCGCTCGAAACCTCGAATGGTGGAACCGCTTTCGCCAAGCTCGAACAGAGTCCGTTCTACGCCGAGGGTGGCGGCCAGGTCGCCGACTCCGGCCGGCTGCTCTGGGAGGGCGGCGAAGTCGAAGTGACCGATGTGATCCGGGTCGGCGACGACCAGGTTCTCGAACTGAAGGCCAAAGGCGACGGTGATTCCGCCTGGCCGCCGGCCGGGTCAACGGTAGAAGCCGTGGTCGATCGGGACTCCCGGTTCCGGACGATGCGCAACCACACGGCCACTCACCTGCTTCATGCCGCGCTCCGCGAACGGCTCGGAACCCACGTCCATCAGGCGGGCTCGTCGGTTCGACCGGACAAGCTGCGGTTCGACTTCAGCCACGGCGAGGCGATGACCCCCGAGGACATCGCCTGGGTCGAAGACCGGGTCAACGGCTGGATCAAGGACGGTGACCCTGTCCGCTGGATGGTCATGGAGAAGCCCGAGGCCGAAAAGCTCGGCGCGATGGCGCTTTTCGGCGAGAAGTACGGCGATCTGGTCCGGGTGGTCGAAGTCGAGAACGTTTCCCGCGAACTCTGTGGCGGAACCCACGTTGACAACACGGCCGAGATCGGCATCTTCAAGATCGTCGGGGAGAGCTCGTCGGCCGCCAACGTGCGCCGAATCGAGGCGATCACCGGACCGGACGCGATCGACTTCTTCCGTGACCGGGCCCGTGAACTGGACGAGGTCGGCCACCTGCTCGGTGACGGCCGCGACCCGGTGCGGGCGGCCCGCGATGCCGCGGAGAAACTTGCCAAGGCCAGCGAAGGGGCCAAGAAAGCGGCCCGGCAAAAGCAGGGCCAGCTCGCTTCCGATCTGGCCGGTTCGGCCGAACAGGTCGGTTCCTTCGAGGTGGTCCTGGCCGAGGTGCCGAACGGGAACCCGAAGGAGATCCTCCAGATCGCCAAGCAGATCCAGAGTGCGTCCGGGGTCAGTGCGATCCTGGCCGGTTCCGACTCCGAGTCGGGCAAGGTCGGCATGGTCGCGCTCTTGACCTCCGAGGATGCCGGCAAGGCCTCGGCCCGCGAACTGATCGCCGCCGCGGCCCCCAGTATCGGCGGCGGTGGTGGCGGCAGCGACGAAATGGCCCAGGCCGGTGGCAAGAACGCCGAGGGAGTTTCGGACGCCCTCGGCGCCGCCCGCGAATACCTGGAGTCCCGCTAGATGGGCGGCACCGCGGTCTGATGCGGGTTCTGGCTCTGGACTACGGGACAGCCAGGATTGGCTGCGCGATTTCGGATCCGACTGGCACCCTGGCGACGCCGATCGCCGCGATCGAACCGCCCGACGTCGACGACGTCGTCCGGCTTGCCGATGAGCGGGAAGCGGAGAAGATTGTGGTCGGGCTGCCGGTCTCGCTTTCCGGCCAGGACTCCGGGCAGACCGAACTTACCCGCGGGTTTGCCGACGACCTGAGCCAGGCAACCCCGATCCCGGTCGAAACATGGGACGAACGGTTCACCACCCGGATGGCAGCCCAGACCCGACGGGACACCGGTTCCGGGGCCGCGGAGGACTCGATTGCCGCCGCTCATCTGCTCGAGAGTTACCTCCAGTCGGTCGGGGGCGGGCTGTGACCGACCGCTGGTTCGATGACATCCCCGAGCACGACCCTAATGACCCGGAGGCCGTCGAGCGAGCGCTGAGAAGACAGGAGCGCGCTGCCCGGCGCCAGCAGGGAGGAAGGAAGAACCGGGTCAAGACGCCGCGTGAACGCAAGTCCTCTCCGGGTTCTCCCCGGCGTCCTTCGAGCCGGGGTTCCAGCGGCAGGCCGCGGACCGGCCGTATCGTCGCGGCCGGAATCGGTGCGCTCGGCCTGATCCTGTTGATCTGGTTCATGTTCGCCCTGTTCCAGCCCTTCAAGGGGGCTGGTGACGGTGAACCTTTCCCGCTCAAAATCCCGCCCGGAGACAGCGTCGGGCAGATCGGTGACCTGCTCGCCGACGAAGGGGTGATCTCGAACGGCACCCTGTTCGAGATTCGGGCGACGCTCTCCGGCAAGCGTGGGGACCTCAACCACGGCGTCCACCAGTTCCGCGAGAACATGTCGTACTCGGCGGCGATCGACGAGCTGACCAAGACGACGAGAAAACAGACCATTACGGTGACGATTCCGGAAGGGCTCAGCCGTTCCGAGACCGCCGACGTCGTCTCGGCCGCGGGAATCCCCGGGGACTACATGGACGCCACCATCAAGGTGAAAGGTTTCAATCCCAACGAGTACGGCGCCCAGGGGCGGGCGAAGAACCTCGAAGGCTTTCTCTTCCCGGCGACCTACGAACTCAAGCCGAACGCTGACGTGAACGAACTCGTCGCCCAGCAGCTTCAGGCCTTCAGGGACAACATCGCCGGGGTCAACATGAAGTACGCGAAGTCGAAGAACCTGACTGTGTATGACGTGCTGACCATCGCCTCGATGGTCGAACGGGAAGTGTCGGTGCCAAAGGAGCGCCGCACGGTCGCCGCGGTGATCTACAACCGCCTCAACATGGGCGAGCCGCTACACATCGACGCCACGGTTCGTTTTGCGGTCGACAACTGGACCGAACCGTTGACCGAGTCGGAACTATCCGTGGATTCTCCGTACAACACGAAGGTCAACGCGGGCCTGCCACCGGGCCCGATCGGCAACCCGGGTCTCGCCTCGATCGAAGCCGCCGCCCACCCGGAGAAGACCGACGTGTGGCTCTACGTGGTGAAACCCGGAACCTGCGGCGAGCATGTCTTCTCCTCCTCGCTGGAGGAACACAACGCCAATGTCGAGAAGTACCAGCAGGCCCAGGAAGCCGCCGGTGGATCGCCGACCGAGTGCTGATGAACCGGCTCGCCGTACTCGGTCACCCGGTTTCCCACTCGAAGTCACCCGCGATGCAGAACGCGGCCCTGGCCGACCTCGGCCTCGCTGACTGGCAGTACCAGGCGATCGACGTCGCGCCGGAGGATTTCGCTGCCCTCGTGCGGGAACTTCCCGGCAAGGGTTTTGCCGGGGTCAACGTGACCGTCCCGCACAAAGAGGCCGCTCTCGCTGTGGCCGATGAGGCAAGCGACGCGGCCCGGGCGATCGGGGCCGCCAACACATTGACCTTTCGGGACGGGGCGATCAGTGCCGACAACACCGACGCACCCGGCCTGATCGATGCGCTCGCGGTACCGGCTGGAGATCTGGCCGGCAAGCCGGCCCTTGTGCTCGGTGCGGGGGGTGCCGGTCGGGCCGTCGTCTGGGCGCTCGCCGGAGCCGGGATGAAGGTCATGCTCTGGAACCGGACCAGATCACGGGCCGAGGATCTGGCGCTGGAACTGGGGGTCGAAGTGATTCCGCCGGCCCAGCATGCGGGCATCGACCCCGGACCCTTCACGGTGATCGTCAACGCGTCCGCCGCCGGTCTGGGTGGCCGTGACGGACTGGCCGAACTGCCGATTGACGCGGGTGGCTTCCATGCGGGCCAGACGGTGGTCGACATGGTCTACGGCGAAAGCCAGGGAACCCTGCTGGAAGCTGCCGACTGGGCCGGAGCGAAAGTGGTCGACGGTCTCGAGATCCTGGTCCGTCAGGGCGCCAGGTCACTGGAGATCTGGACCGGCAAGCGTCCGGACCTGGCGATCATGAGAGCCGCAATCACTCGGTGACGATCGTGGCGCTGGCCTTCTGGTCCGGCGCTTTCACCTGAAACTCGCCGGGCTCGGAGGGCAGGACCACGTCGAAGACGGCCGGAGCAAAACGGTCGGCGAACCCGCTCAGACCCAGGCCTTCGATCTCGACTTCCGAACCGTTCTCTGCTTTCACGGTGAGGATGACGCGAGCGCCGGTCTGCGCCTCGATCTTCTCCGGCTTCCCGGTTCCCAGTTCAACCGTCCTGGCGAGGGTCTCGGACGCGGGGTTGGGTTCGGCATCCTTCTGGCTCAGGGAGTCGTTTTCACCGGATTCTCCGGTGGTGCCTGTGGCTCCGGTCTCGCCGGTGGTGGCCGTCTCCCGGGCGGGCGGATCGTCCCGCTTTGGTTCCGGGACCACGATCGCGATCACGGACGAGACCCCCAGCAGGACCAGCATTACGATCAGCAGTCGACGGGCGGCCATGTGCAGGGGTGCGACCCCGGGTTGGTTGAGACAGCGTCGGTCATGTGGTTCTAAGTAGCCTAGGCATCTCAATGAGTTTTCGATTCACAACCGCAGGCGAGTCCCACGGACCGGGGCTGGTCACCATCGTCGAAGGGCTCCCGGCAGGCCTCGAACTCGACCGCGAGACGCTGGACCGGGACATGGCGCGTCGTCAGCTCGGTCACGGCCGTGGCGGTCGCATGAAGATCGAGACTGACCGGGTCGAAATCCGGGCCGGCGTTCGGCACGGGCAGACCATGGGTGGTCCGGTCGCCGCGCTGGTCGCCAACAAGGACTACAAGAACTGGGACGAGCGGATGAACCCGTGGCCGATCGAAGGGGAGATCCCGCCGGTCACCATGCCGCGACCCGGTCACGCCGACCTGGTCGGCATGTGGAAGTACAAGCACGACGATCTGCGGCCGATTCTCGAGCGGGCAAGCGCCCGCGAAACCGCCGCTCGCGTCGCGGCCGGCGCGATCGCCCGTGCTTTCCTGACCGCGGTTGGAGTGACCGTCCGTAGCCACGTCACCCAGATCGGGTCGGTAGTTGCGCCCGAGAGGGAAGACTTGGGGCCCGAGGATTTCGAAGGGGTCGATGATGATCCGGTCCGCTGCCTCGACCCCGAAACTTCGGCGGCGATGGTCGAGGAGATCAACGTCCTCCGCAAGAAGAATGAAAGCCTCGGTGGCACCTTCGAGGTGCGGGTCTTCGGTCTGGTCCCCGGGCTCGGGAGTCACATCTCCTGGGAGGACCGGCTCGATGGTCGTCTCGCTCAGGCGATCTGCTCGATTCAGTCGATAAAGGGCGTCTCGATCGGCCAGGCGTGGGATGTGGCCGGCCGTCCCGGTTCGGAAGCCCACGACGAGATCTTCTACTCGGAGGAGCGCGGCTACTACCGCGAAACCAACCACGCGGGCGGCCTTGAAGGCGGCATGACCAACGGGATGCCGCTCTCGGTCCGGGCCGCGATCAAGCCGATCTCGACCATGACCAAGCCTCTGCGTTCGGTTGACACCGCGACCAGGGAGCCCGCCCAGGCCCACAAGGAACGGACCGACTCGACGGTGGTTCCGGCCGCTGCCGTGGTCGGCGAGGCGATGATCTGCCTGGCGATGGTCAAGACCTACCGCGAGAAGTTCGGCGGCGACCACATCGACGATGTGCTGGCTGCGATCGACGCCTACAAAGAGCGAATCGGCTGGCGATGATCTGTCTCGTCGGGTTCATGGGCGCCGGCAAGTCGACGGCCCTGGTCGAACTCGCCGCGCACGGCCTTCACTCGGTTGACGCCGACTCGCTGATCGAAGAGCGGGCCGGACGGCCGATCGCGCAGATCTTCGAGAGCGACGGCGAAGCGGCATTCCGCGAACTCGAGCGCGAAGTGGTGATAGGGGCTCTGGCCGATCCCTCGATCGACGTGCTTGCGCTCGGTGGCGGAGCCGTCGAATCCGAGGCGATCCGGGAAGCCCTTTCGGTTGGTGCCCACACCGTCGTCTGGCTTGAGATCGGCGCCGAGGCATCCTGGCGCCGGGTCCGCAACTCGAACCGCCCCCTGGCCCGCGACGAGAACGCTTTCCGGGCCCTGTTTGCCCGCCGGCAGACGCTCTACGACTCGGTTGCTGACGCGATCCTGCCGGGAGTGGCCCGAAGGATCTGGGACCGGGCCTACGACGCGGTAAGGAGCCTGGAAGAGCTGCCTGAGGGGACGAGGATGTTCTGGGCGACCAGTTCCGGCGGCGAGTACCCGGTCTATGTGGGTCGCGAGCTGCTCGGTTCACGGCTATTCGCCGACGGATCGCCGGCCATGCCCGGCCAGGGCCGCTCCTTCTGCTTCACCGACGACGCGGTCGGCCCGCTGTACGCCGACCGCATCGGTGAGCTGACCGGCACGGTGAGCGTGCCCCCCGGCGAGAGCGCCAAAACAATGGTCCAACTCGACGAATCGCTGCGCGAGATGGCCCGGGCCGGGGTGACGCGGGCCGACCGCCTGATCGCCCTGGGCGGGGGTGTGGTCGGTGACCTTGGTGGTTTCGCCGCCCACACCTACCAGCGCGGAATTCCCGTCGTCCAGGTGCCGACCACCCTGGTCGCCCAGGTTGACTCTTCCTACGGAGGCAAGACCGGGGTGGACCTGCCCGAAGGCAAGAACTACGTGGGGGCATTTCACCTGCCGTCGGCGGTGATCAGCGACGTCGACACCCTGGCCACCTTGCCTGAGGCCGAACTGACGGCCGGCATGGCCGAAGTCGTAAAGACCGCGCTGCTGGCCGGTGGCGGACTCTGGGACGAAGTCGCCGCCCTCGAACCGGGCGAGATTCTGGCTCGGCCTGACCTTGTCTTCGAATGTGCGCGCTACAAGTGCTCGGTGGTCGCCGCCGACGAACGGGACACCGGTCTTCGCGCCCAGCTCAACCTGGGTCACACGGTCGGGCACGCGATCGAGTCGGTCACGAAATACGAGCGCTACCGTCACGGCGAAGCGATCGCTCTCGGCCTGCTTGCGGCGCTGCGACTTTCCGGGGCTGACCCGCTCCGCGAAGAGGTCCGGGAATGGAACCTCCGGCATGGGCTGCCGGTCGAGCTCGATCCCGCCGTCGATCCGGCGGCAGTGGTCGAGGCGGTCCAGTTCGACAAGAAGAAGACATCCCGAGGGGTAGGCTTCGTTCTCTTGGAAACCCCCGGACAGCCTCTGATCGACCGACCCGTTGACGACGGTGCCATTCTCGCCGCGGTCAAGGAACTCAAGACATGAGTCGCGCCAGCAACCGGATCGCGGTGCTTCACGGGGTTAACTTCGACGTTCTGGAGAAACGCGACCCCGAGCTCTACGGGGGCGTCAGCCTGGCCGAACTCGAGTACCGGATCGGCGGCTGGGCCAGCGAACTGGAACTCGAGCCGATCTTTTTCCAGACCAATTCCGAGGCCGAGTTCTGCGGCTACCTCCATCGCGTCTCCGAAACCGCCGACGGGGCGATCATCAACGCCGGAGCCTGGACCCACTACAGCCGTGCGATCGGTGACGCCCTGGCGGTCGATCCCGTGCCGACCGTGGAAGTACACCTCTCCGACGTCGAGCACCGGGAGGAGTGGCGCAAAGTCTCCGTTTTCGACGGGCTGGTCGAAGCGAAGGTGTTCGGCAAGGGCATCGACGGCTACCAGGAAGCGCTGCGAATCCTGGCCGACCGGCTTGGCGTATGAGTGACCGCGGGTCCCGGCTGGCCGGGATGCTCGCTGATGCGGGACCGGAAGGGTCGGCGCTCGATTCCTATCTCGTCACCAACCTGGTCAACGTCGAGTACCTGACCGGGTTCACGGGAACCAACGGTGCCTGCCTCGTCTCGGCCGACCGCCGCGTTTTCCTCACCGACTTCCGTTACGCCGAAAGGGCGGCGGCAATCGAAGGCTGGGAAGTCGAGATCGTTTCCGGCCTCTGGCTCCAGGGCCTGGCCGGTCACCTCGCGGGAAAGGTCGGCTTCGAGGACGACCAGGTCACGGTCCGGTTCAGAAGCCAGCTCTCGGAGGCCGCTGAAGGCGCCGAACTGATCGAAGCGGGCGGCAAGGTCGAGACCCTGAGAAGGGTGAAGGACGCCGATGAGATCGCGAGGATCGCGGCCGCGGCGGAGATGACTGACGAGCTCTACCGGCTGTTGATCGAACGCGGTCTCGCCGGCAGCACCGAAGCTGAAGTCGATGGTTGGCTGACCGCCTGGATGCGCGAGCAGGGCGCCGAGCCTTCGTTCCCGCCGATCGTCGCTTCCGGCCCGAACGGGGCATCCCCGCACGCCGAACCGGGCCCCCGGGAGATAGGCCGAGGCGAACTGGTCACGGTCGACATGGGCGTGAAGCTGGACGGCTACTGCTCGGACTGCACGAGGACCTTCGCCACCGGATCCGAGGCGGATCTGGATGAACTCAGCCGGGAGATCTACGAGGTCACGTTGAGAGCCAACGAGGCTGGCCTGGCGGCGATCCACGCCGGTGCCCTGGGCACCGAAGTCGATCAGGTAGCCCGCGCGGTGATCAGCGACGCGGGCTTCGGCGAGAACTTCGGGCACGGCCTCGGTCATGGAGTCGGGCTCGAAGTCCACGAGGCACCTCGCCTCGGACCGAGCAGCAAGGACGAGCTCTTGTCCGGCGAAGTGGTCACGGTCGAACCGGGCATCTACATCTCCGGGGCGACCGGCGTGCGGATCGAGGACCTGGTGGTGGTCGGCCCCGACGGGGTAGACCGGAATCTCAGTTCGGTCCCCAAGAATCTGACTTTCGTCTAGCCGGCGGGCTTCGGCCCGCCGCGATTCAGTTTGCCGCTCTTCGCACGGGGCGGCCCGAATGATTCCCGATCGCCGAGCGCCCCGGGGCGGAACGCATCGTTTGTCACGATCCCCTATAGTGTGATCACCGTCACACAGACGACGTTGCTTCTGTCGCGAGTGGGGAGGGGACTCCGGAGCAATTGGCGAGGGAGTTTTGAGGAGAGAGGTGCAGACGAGTAGACCGGCCTGAGGGGGCCGGTCTTTTCATTGCATCAATCCACTACGCACAAGCTCGCCGGCCCCGAAACCCCGACGAGACCAGCCAGTCGATCCCGGTGGGTCGGATTTCCGGCGTCTCCAACGGAAATC
>JAEZIQ010000124.1 GCA_023436605.1 Actinomycetes bacterium
CACCCGACCCCACCGCTACAAGGACCCGCGAAACATCTCGGTGACGCGGTTTGGTTCCCTGCGAACACATCCGCGTCACCGGCAGCGTCAACCGCCCGACTGCTTATCTGAAGCGGCGGGTGCCTCGGCCGCTGATGAAGCGGGTGACCTTGTTGACCAGTTCGTGGCGGCTCTCTGAGTACGGGTACCAGAGAATCTCGGAGGGGATCAGGGCCCTGGCGCTGACGATTGCTTCCGAACGGCAGTACTTGCGGATCCCGTACTCGCCGTTCCTGTAGCCGATCCCCGACTCCTTCCAGCCACCCATCGGCAGGCTGGGGGCGAGCATGTTGAAGATCATGTCGTTGACGTTGACCGCGCCGGCCTCGATCCGGCGGGCGACCTTCTCGGCCCGGCCGCGGGGACCGAAGACCGACGCGCAGAGGCCGTAGCGCGAATCGTTGGCGAGCCGGATCGCTTCTTCCTCGTCGGCGACCCTGGTCACGGTGACGACCGGTCCGAAAGTCTCGTCCTCCATCACGCTCATTTCCGGCTTGCAGTCGACCAGCACGGTTGGCTCGAACCACTGGCCGGGCCCTTCGCCACGCTTGCCGCCGGTCAGGACCCGGGCACCGCCGGCGACCGCCTCGTCGACCTGCTTTTCGACCTTCTCGAGCTGGGAGAGCATGGTCATCGCGCCGACGTCACAGGCAACGGTCTCGCCGTCGCGGCCCTGCTTGAGCTCCTTGACGTTGGCCGTGAGGCGCTCGACGAACTCGTCGTAGATCGCGTCCTCGACGTAGATCCGCTCGACCGAGATGCACATCTGGCCGGAGTTCAGCATGCCGCCCCAGGTACCGGCGTTGGCGGCGCGTTCGAGGTTGGCGCCATCGAGCACGACCATCGGGTCCTTGCCGCCGAGTTCGAGGCTGACCGGGGTCAGGGTCTCGGCGGCCCGGGCCATCACCTTCTTGCCGGTCACGTCCGAACCGGTGAAACCGACGAAATCAGAGTGGTCGATCAGGGCGGTCGCCGTCTCGGCGCCACCGTTTACAACGGTGATGACGTCGGGGCCGCCGATCTCGTTCCGCCAGGCATCGACGATCTCGTTGAGACCGAGCGGCGTCACCTCGGAAGGCTTCATCACCACGGCGGCGCCGGCCATCAGGGCGGGGATCGCATCACCGAGCGAGAGGACCAGGGGGAAGTTCCAGGGACTGATCAGGCCGACCACCGGGTAGGGGCGGTACTGCAGCCGGAGCTTGCGGCTCGCGGCGAGGATCGAGTTCGGGCGCACCTTCTGCTCGCCGATGTACTTCTCGGCCTTGGCGCCGTAGAAGTTGATCTGGTCGGCCAGGTAAGGGGTCTCGATGGTCGCTTCGGCCCGGACCTTGCCGGACTCGGCCTTGAGGGTGTCGGCGATCCGGTCGGAGTTGTCGAGCAGCCAGTCCCGGAGTTCGTTCAGCCAGCGGCGCCGGCCCTTGAAACCGAGTGCCTCCCAGGCCGGCTGATTGCCCCGGATCCGGGCGACCGCGGCGGCGACATCACCGGCGGAGTCGACCGGGACCGACCCGACCTGCTCCCCCGTCGCCGGATTCATCACTGAAATTGACTCGGTTGCTGCCGTCGGTTCCACTGCTTATCCCCTCTTCGCCTGGGCCGGATGTCTCCAGCGACTGTAACAGCAAGGAACCCGCGGAATCCACCGTCGGTGGAGGTTTCCTCAGGTAGTTCGGCCGGAACTAGCGCTGGACGATCCGGTAGATCGGACCGAAGTGACTGAACGCGTAGAGCCGCTTGAAACCGTCGACCCCGAAGCCGTTCAGGGCCGAGTGCTTGTCCTTGCCCGGAGGCATGTAGAACCCGATCCACTTGTCGTCGAGGATCGTCGGGTAGCGGGGCGCCGCGGTGTGGATCCGGTTGGCGCAGAAGTCGCCGTAGATCAGCCGGCCGCGCAGGGCCGGGAGCTCGGGGTCGGTGATCCGCGGACCGCCGATGATCGCGCAGCCCTCGTCGTGGCTGAAGACGAGCTGGGGCCAGGCGAGGCCGGTGGTCGCGGTCGGATCGACGCCGTTGGGGCAGAAGAGATCGCCGCAGTTGTAGGGCTCGAATCCTTCGTAATCGTTCCAGCCGAAGTTCGCCCCCCGGGCCTTGGCCAGTGGCAGCACGTTGAGCTCTTCGAAACGGCCCTGGCCGACGTCGGAGATCACGATCATCTCCCTGTCGCCCTGGCGGAAGAAGTCGAAGCTGTGCGGGTTACGGAAGCCGAAGGCGAAAATCTCGTCGCGGCCAGGCAGACCGACATAGGGGTTGTCGGCCGGGATCCGGTAGCCGAGCCCGGTCGAGGAATCAGGCCGGGGGTCGATCCGCAGGATCTTGCCGCGCAGGCTCTCGATGTTCTGCGCGTTGTCCGGCGGGTCACCGGGATCGAACCCGTCACCGACCGAGATGTAGAGCAGGCCGTCGTGGAAATCCATGTGGCCGCCGTTGTGGTTGCCGTTGTTGTTCACCCGCGGGATCGCGATCACGATGCGCCCCTTCGGGGACGCAAGCTGGAGCGGTCGGCCCACCTTGGTCCGGTACTCGGCCACGATCGAGTTGCCCTTGCGGTTCGTGAAGTTCAGGTAGAAGCGGCCGGTCTTGCGGAAATCGGGAGAGAAGGCGAGACCGAGCAGACCCCGTTCGACCCGGAGCAGACTGAGCTGGCGGCGCAGGTTGAGCAGCGGCTTCGGGACCAGTTTGCCCCGACGGATGACCTGGAGCTGGCCTTCGCGACCGGTCACGAAGATCAGGCTGGGATAGCCGGGCGGTGAAGCCAGGCTGGTCGGCTGTTTGGCGACCGCCAGCTTCTGGATGCCGATCTTCGGGGCGGCGTTCGCACCGGCGACCGGCAGGGTCAGACAGAGGGACAGAAGAAAAAGGGCCAGCAGGGCCGAACGTGAGAGGAGTGTCTTGGTCATTGCCTAATCCGGTAGAGACCGCCGTCGAGAGCGGTCGCGTAAAGCGTGCCGTTCAGGCTGTCACCGAAAGAGGTGACGCCGTCGATCCTCAGTCCGGTCGGGCGACCGTTGGCACGCCCCAGGTGGGGTTTGAAGCTGAGGATCCTGCTGTTGCAGAAGTCAGTGAAGATGTAGCGCCCGCGCAAGGCAGGCAGTTTACGGTCGCGCACGACGATGCCGCCGATCACCGAACAGTTCGTCGGGTGGGGGAGCGCGAGCGAAGGCTTGATCGTGCCAGGCCCACCGCCGTTGAACGGCTGGAATCCCTCCCAGCGGTTCCAGCCGAAGTTGCCGCCCCGGGCCCGGCTCAGGTTGAGGTAGTTGATCTCCTCGAAGGCGTCCTGGCCGACGTCTCCGATCGCGATCCGAACCTTGCGCTTCGAGCTGGTCGTGTCGAAGGACCAGCGGAAGGGGTTGCGCAGTCCGAAGGCAAAGATCTCGTCGCGACCGGCCCGCCCGACGAAGGGGTTCGAGCGGGGAACGGTGTAGGCCCGCTGGCCACTTCTGCGAGGGTTGATCCGGATCAGCTTGCCGAGCAGCGAGTTCCGGTTCTGGGCGTTCCCGGCAGCGTCACCGCCCCCGCCACCGTCACCGGTACCGAAGTAGAGGTTGGGACCGAGGAAATGAAGCTGTCCGCCATTGTGGTTGCTGTTGACCGGATGGCCGATACGCATGACCAGACGGGCGGAGTTGGGTCGGGCCCGGACCGCGGTGCGCCGCCGAAACTCGACCACCCGGATGTTGCCGGCCCGGTCGTTGTAATAGACGTAGAAGCGCTTGCTCTTGCGGTAATCAGGGGGGAAAGCGACCGAGAGGAGGCCTTCCTCACCGCCGGAGCGGACCCGCGGGGCGATGTTGAGGAAGGGCCGGGCGAGCTTCCTGCCGCGGCGGACGACCATGATCCGGCCGTCTTGCTCGACCACGAACAGCAGGCGCGGGTAGCCCGGTGCGGACTTGACCTCGACCGGACGGTTGAACCGGGCCACCCGCACGGGCCGGAGCGCGCTGGCACTGGCGTCAGATGCGGCTGTGGCCCCGGAGCGGGCGGTTGCGCTGCTGGTCGCGGGTTCGTCCTTTTCCTTCGCGCAGGCCAGGGAGCTCGAGGCGAGGATGAAAGTTGCGAGAACGCTGGGGAGTACTGCGATCGGTCGACCCATGGTGGTCATCGGTACCCGAAAACCACCCGGGGCAGTCAAGTTGCGACTGCGGGGTCAGCTCAGGGGCCGATGCCGGATTCGGCCGATTCCTGCTGGAGTTCGACCCGGGCCTGCTCGGCCGGCTTGACCGGAACGACCTGACCCTTCTCGTTGATCTCGGTCAAACGGGCGAAGTCGGAAATCCTGACCGGCAGGAGACCACTCGGAGCTTCGCCTGAGGCGTCGACCGCGGTCGTGTCCGGTCCGAGACCGGCACCGATCTGGTACCTGATTTCGTAGCGGCCGGGTCGCACCGCGGTCACGCGCCAGACCATCTCGGCCGTGTCTCCAGCCGCGAGCTCGCCGAACTCGAAGGTGCGGCGGTCGGTTGTCGTGGCCCCGCCGCGTCCGGTGGTGCCGGCCAGCTTCGGCCAGCCTTCCTCGACCACCCAGATCGGACGCTGGTTCATCGCCAGCCCCGGCTGCTTGTCGCCGTAGGCAAAGGCGAGGGTGGAACCCATGCCCGGCAGGTCGATCACTGCGTTGAGCGCCGGAATGGTTTCGTCACCAGTGTTCTCGACGGTGATCGTCAGATCGTAGGTCTGGGCGATCGTCTGGCGCGGCTTGAAGGACGCATCAAGCACCTCGACCTGGAACTCGCCGGCAGCCTCATTTGCGAACTGGCCACCGTTGTCGTCACCACCGCAGCCGGTGGCGACCAGGGTCGCCGAAAGAGTCCCCAGAACCAATCCGAGGATGAGAATGAATCTCGGCATTGTTCTAAGGCGGGCTCCCCTCAAGGTCGGGCGCAACATACCACGCATGTGGCGACGGTCACACACGCCGGGGTATCGCATAGACTGCGCGCCACGGCGGGCCTCGCGTAGTCCACGAGGTGAGCGCCCGGGAGAGATGGTCAAAGACACCGCACAAAAGGCGATCGAGCCCGCGAAGGAATTCTTCACCGAGACCGGTGAGATGATGATCCTGACCGGACGGACAATTCTGTCCGCGGTCAAGCCTCCGTATCCGTACGGAAACGAGTTCATCGGACAGTTTCTCTTCGCCCTCCAGCTTTGCTGGTTCCCGATGCTCATTTCGACCGTCGCCTTCGGTTTCGGGGCACCCGGCCTGCAGGCCGCCAACTTCCTTTCTCTGTTCGGAGCCCTGGACCGCCTCGGCGGCTTCTTCGTCCTCGCCTCGATCCGCGAGTTCGCCCCGTTCGTGACCGCGGTCGTGGTCGCCGGTGTCGCCGGCACCGCGATCACGGCTGACCTCGGGGCCCGCAAGATCCGCGAGGAACTCGACGCCCTCCAGGTGCTGGGTGTCGACCCGATCAAGAACCTGGTCGTGCCGCGCTTCCTGGCTCTGATGCTGATCACCGGCATGCTCGACATCTACGCCCTGCTGTTCGGTATCGCCGGCGGTATCGGCGCCGAACTGCTCTACTCGCAGCCCCTGGGCGGCTTCTTCGCCTCGCTCTTCTCGAACGCGTCGACCACCGAGCTTGCGGCGTCGATCATCAAGTGCACCCTTTTCGGGGCGATCATCGCAATCGTCTGCTGTTACAAGGGGATGACTGCGACCGGTGGCGCGGCCGGCGTCGGCCGGGCCGTCAACGAGGCGGTCGTCACCGCCCTGCTCGGCGTCTTCGTCTTCAACTATCTGTTCACCCAGACCCTGCTCGCAACCAACCCCGACATCCAGACCATCAAGTAATGGCAACCGGCTGGCTACAAGTCCCCCGCGCCTGGCTTGAGTCTCTGGGCGAGATTGCCCGCTTCTGCGGGGTCGTCATGGGGCTGGTCTTCTCCGGGCGGGTTTTCAAGTATTTCGGCGAGGTCCTGAACCAGGCCGGCATCCTGATCCTCGGTTCGACCACGGTCATCTGGGGCCTGGTCTTCGTGCTCGGCCTGCAGTGCGGCATCGAGGGTGCGTACTTCAACCGCTCGGTCGGTGCCCCCGCTTATGCCGGCGTGTTCGCCGCCTGGTGCGACCTGCGTGAGGTCATTCCCTACGCCTTCGGTTACATGATGTCGGCCAAGGTCGGCACCGGCATCGTGGCCGAGCTCGGCGCGATGCGGATCTCCGACGAGATCGACGCCCTCGAGGTCATGGGCGTGCCCCCGGTGACCTTCCTTGCCGCGACCCGGCTGCTGGGCGCCTGGATGACGCTGCCCTTCATGTACATCGCCTCGATCGGGGTTGGCTTCCTCGCTTCCTACATCGCGGTCGTCGAACAGATCGGCGACGTTTCTTCGGGTGGCTACCAGCTGATTTTCTGGATGTTCCAGAACCCGCCCGACGTCTTATTCAGCTTGATAAAGGCGATGACGATGTCAACGGCCATCGTTCTGGTCGGCTGCTACTACGGCTACACCGCGTCCGGCGGACCGGTCGGAGTGGGTACCGCGACGGCAAAGTCGATGGTCTTGAACATCGTGCTGGTGCACATCATCGGTATGTTGGGAACGCTGGTCTTCTGGGGTGCAAACCCGAGAGCACCGATTGGAGGCTGAGGTTTGAGCGAAACAGAAGAAACATCGGATAACCAGGGTTCGGACGAAACTCCGATCAACTCCCCCGAGGTCGAAGCCGCGGTCGCGGATACGGGTGAAGGGGAAGTGGCCGCCGAGATGGAAGCTGCCGACGAGGCCGCTGCCGCCGACAACGCCGTCGGCGAAGGTGAAGCCGACCTCGAAGCGAGCGAGGAATCGGAGACGGTGAACGCCGCTGTCACCAACGAACCGGCCGAAGACAAGGGTTTCGTCGCCAGCGACGGCGCGGTGCTCGGTCGCGACTTCATCATTCCCGGTGTGGGCCCCGGTGACCACGACCCATACAAGTGGCACACCGGCCCCAAGCAGCAGACCACCAACAACGCGATCGAGATTGTTGACGTGGTCAAGCAGTTCGGTCGTACCCGCATCCTCAACGGCCTCAACCTGGGCCTGCCGGATGACCAGATTTCCATGGTGCTGGGCCCCTCGGGTACCGGCAAGAGCGTGCTGATCAAGCACATCGTCGGACTGCTCTACCCCGATCACGGTGATGTGATCGTCAAGGGTGACTCGGTTCCCGACCTGAGCGACGACGATCTCTTCGAGATGCGCAAGAAGTTCGGCCTGCTGTTCCAGGACGGCGCCCTCTTCGGCTCGATGAACATCTACGACAACGTCGCCTTCCCGCTGCGTCAGCACACCGACAAGGGTGAAGAAGAGATCGAGTCGATCGTGACCCGCCGTTTGCGTGAGGTCGGTCTCGGCGAAGCCCACTTCAAGATGCCGAACGAACTCTCGGGCGGCATGCGTAAACGCGCCGGCTTTGCCCGGGCGCTCGTGCTCGACCCCGAGATCGTCATGTTCGACGAGCCCGACTCGGGTCTCGATCCGGTCCGGACCGCGCTCCTTTGCGAACTGATCAAGGAAGTCCACGCCGAGAGCGGCGGTTGCTACATGGTGATCAGTCACGACCTCGGGACCGCGAGGCGGATCGCCGACTTCATCGCCGTGCTCTGGAAAGGCCGCATCGTGGAAAGCGGACCGAAGGAAGAACTGTTCGAATCTGACAACGAGTTCGTCCACCAGTTCCTGCAGGCCGACGTGGTCGGCCCGCTCGCGATGGATTGATGTCCCGGCTGTTCGGCGCTCTCGCCGAGGCCGTAGCACGCCGGCCCTGGCCGGTGGTTGTGCTTGCCACACTTGTCGGTGCGGTCGCGCTTTGGGGCGCGAGCGGGATGGGCACCCAGAACGTCACCGACGCCTTCTTCGACCGGGATTCGACCGCCTACAAGCAGACTGAAAAGGCGGACCAGGCGTTCGGTTCCGACCCGGTCGTGATCATGGCCAAGGGTCCGCTGATCGAGACTCTCGCCACCGAGAACCTGAACCGGCTGGCCACGCTCGAAACCTGTCTCGCCGGCCAGATCCAGCGGGGGAGAGGGCGCCTCTTTCAGGTCTGTCGCCAGATCTTCGAACTTCAGCCGGCGACGGTGATCGCTGGTCCGGCGACCTTCCTCGGTCGCGCCGTGGCCGGGATCACCCAGGTCTACGAGCGGCAGCTCAAGCGCCTGAGCGCAGCGCCGGATACTCCCGAGGGCCAGGCCGAGCGGACCCGCATCATCGCCCTCGCCGCCCAGATCGTGTCCCAGTACGGACTCAACCTGACCACGCCGCCCAGCCTCGAAGACCCGACCTTCGTGCGCCGGGTCGTGTTCGGCGAGGGTGGGGTCAGGTCCGGTCCCAAGCCGAAACTCAACTACCTCTTCCCGTCCCGCGACTCGGCCCAGATCGTGATGCGCCTGCGCAGCGACCTGACCGACGCCGAACAGGAAAAGGCGATCAAGCTGATCCAGGAGGCCGCCGACGATCCTTCGGTTCAGCTGAAGAACGCGGAGCTGGTCGTATCCGGCTCGCCGGTGGTCTTCAACGGGCTGAACGACGAGCTGCCGGTCCGCGTCCTCATCCTGGCCGGGGTCGCGGTGATCCTGATGAGTCTGGCCCTCTTCTTCGTCTTCGCTTCTGCCTGGCGACTCCTGCCGCTAGGCCTGGCCCTCGGTGGCGTGGCCGTCGCCGCGGGGATCCTCCGGCTTGCCGGCGGCGAGTTTTCGCTGGCCTCGCTGGGCGCGGCACCGATCCTGATCGGGCTCACCGTCGACTACGCGGTTCAGGTCCAGGCCAGGTTCGACGAAACCGCACGGCTGCCGGCCCGGCAGGCGGCCCGGGAAGCGGCCAGCCTCGGCGTGCCGATGATCGCCACCGCCTGTGTCGCGACCGCCGCTGGTTTCGGTGTGCTCGCGCTCTCCTCGCTGCCGCTCGTCTCCCAGTTCGGACTGCTGCTCGGCGGGGGAGTGCTGATCTGTTTCGTCTTCACCTTCTTCGCCGGATTCGCGATGCTTGCGCTGCGCGGCGAGCGACGGCCCGAAGCCGGCGAGGGCCGCATCCTGGCCGGGGCCAAGACCATCACCAAACCTGTTCTCGCGACCTCGATCCTCGCCCCCGGGCGGGTGCTCCTCCTCTCGATCCTGCTCGGCGCGATCGGCTGGGCGGTCAGCACCCAGTCCGAGGTCCGGGCCGAGATCGGCCAGCTGCTGCCTTCCCGTGCGCCGGTCGTCCAGGACCTGCTCAAGGTTGAGGACACGACCGGAACTTCCGGCGAACTCGACCTGATCGTGAGGGCCCCGGACGTGACCGATCCCGAAGTGGTCGTCTGGACCGAACAGGTCCGCCAGCAGATCCTGGCCGAGTCCGGGTACGGCGGAGACGACCCGCGGTGCGTCGGCGCCGAACTTTGTCCCGGTCCGGCGGTCGCCGACTTCGTCGACGTCTCTTCAAAGGGACTGACTTCGACCCAGGTACGCAAGGTTCTCAAGGTGTTGCCGGTCAGCGAACGCAAGGCGATCATTGCCGGCGGGCTCGAATCCCGCGAGGATCCGACCGAGGCCAAGGTCGCCTTTGCGCTGCGCTCCGGCTCGGTCGACCGTCAGCAGGAAGTGATTGACCGGATCGAGCGGATCGTGGCGGAATCCCGTGACGGTAAGGGCCCGCCGCCCGGCGTCACCGCCGAAGTGACCGGCCTGCCGGTGATCGTCGCCACCTCGGCCAACGACCTGGCCGATTCCCGCTACCTGCTGGTTGGGGCGGGGATCCTGATCATCGCCCTCGTCCTCTTGCTGGTCTATCGCTCGCCCCGTCGGGTCCTTGTGCCCCTGGTTCCGATTGTCGTTGCGGGTGGCTGGTCGGCCCTGATCGTCTCTGCCTTCGATCTCTCGCTCAACCCGCTTTCGACCGTCCTGGCGGTCCTGGTGACCGCAATTGCGACCGAGTTTGGCGTGATCATCTCCGGCCGCTATTTCCAGGAACGGGAGGCGGGGGCCGGCCTGACCCAGGCCCTGCGGCTCACTTACGGTCGTACCGGACTCGCCGTCGCCACCTCCGGGCTCACCGCAATCGCCGGCTTCGCCGCCCTGGGGACCAGTGACGTCGCGATGTTGAGGGACTTCGGCCTGATCGCCGTGGTCGACCTCGCTGTCGCCCTCGCCGGCGTGGCGGTCGTCCTTCCGGCGATGTTGGTCTGGCTGGAGCGCAGGTGAAGGGACCGGCCAGCAAGCCGTTCAACTACACCGCCCTCGTGGCGATCATCTTCGCCGTCTTCCTTGCTGTGGTCCTGCTGACCAGGGGATGTTCCACCGAGTCGGGGAGCGTCGGCCTCGGCGAAGAAGTTCTGGTCGGTGAGCAGGCGGCACCTTTCGCGGTGCCACTGGCGATCAGCGATCTCGACGGCGACGCCAACGTCGACCCCGCCCAGGCATGCGACGTCGAGGGCGCTGACGTCCTGCGGATCTGCGACTACTTCGACCGACCCCTGGTCATGAGTTTCTGGTTCACCAAGGGTGCGTCCAGTTGCATCGACCAGCAGGACATCTTTGACCGGCTGGCGGCCAGGTTCCGCCACAAGGCTGGCTTCGTTTCGATCAATGTGCGTGACGATCGCGACCGGGTCCGGGAACTGATCGAGGAGCATGGCTGGAAGGTTCCGGTCGGCTACGACCGGGACGGGGCGGTCTCGAACATTTACCGGGTTGGTGGCTGCCCGACCTTCCTCTTCTTCCGCAAGGGGGGAGTGATGGAGGAAGCGGAGATCGGCGACACGACCGAGGAGGAGCTGACCGCGCAGGTACGCTCCCTGATCGATGGCCAGCAAGAACCGAAGTAAGGAAAAGCCGAAATCCCGCCTTCAGGCGGCGATGGACCGGATGGAGGAAGCCACCGACGAGCGGCCGCCGGCACCCTGGGGCAACTTCCCGCTCGGGCCCCTATCGGTGCTGGCCGGACTGGTCCTGATCACGATCGGAGTGATCACATCGAATCCGGTGCAACTTGCGATCGGGGTCGGCCTCGGCATGTTGGGCGGGCTGGAGCTCTCGATCCGCGAGCACTTTGCCGGCTTTCGCTCGCACACCACGCTGCTGGCCGGTTTCGTCTTCGTGATCGCGGTCGGGGTCACGTTTTATGCCGCGAGGCTCGTCCTCTGGCAGAGCCTCCTGATCGGCGTCGCCCTGGCCCTGCCGACCTTCTGGGCCCTCCGAAAGAAATTCGAAAAAGCTTCCGGCGGTCTTTCATACAAGCTGCGGTAGCCGATCCGGACCGCCACAAAACGGAGCCGACCCAACCATCACTTAATTCAGTGG
>JAEZIQ010000127.1 GCA_023436605.1 Actinomycetes bacterium
ACGAGGACCCCCCGGGCCGGGGGACCCTCGACACCTACACCTCGAGTTGGGGCATGCGGGCAACCACGGTCGGGAACGCCGACGACGCCCTCAAACAGCTGAACGAGGCTGCCGAGCGCGGCCAGCCATTCGATGTGGCCCTGATCGACGTCGGCCTGAACGCCTCGATCTCCCTCTCTCTCGAGGAGCGAATCAAAGAGTCGCCGGCTCTCCGCTCGACCCGGCTGGTGCTGCTGGCCCACGGCCGCGCCGACGCCGCCGAGCTTCAGTCGGAACGCGGCCTTGAGGTAGTGCCGCGACCGCTCAGTCAGTCCCGCCTGCTGGATGCGATCGCCACCACCATGAACCTGGATCCGGAGCGTGAGCCGAAGCCCGCCGCCGAGGCCCAACCGAAGGCCCCCAAAGGCGCCCGGATCCTGATGGCCGAGGACAACGAGATCAACCGCTTCTTCCTTGGCGAAGTGCTGAGAAACCGGGGCTTCGAGTTCGTGGCCGCCGAAACGGGACAGCAGGCCCTCGACCTGATCGCCAGCGACCCCGTCGGTTTCAACCTGGTCCTGATGGACTGCCAGATGCCGGTGCTCGACGGCTACGACGCAACCCGGGAGCTGCGCCGGCGTGAGGGAGAGAGCGGGTCCGCTCACATGCCGGTGATCGCGATGACCGCCCACGTGATGGAGGGCGACCGGGAGAAGTGCCTGGCCGCCGGCATGGACGACTACATCGGCAAGCCGCTCGACATCGGCGAGCTTGACGAGAAGATCGACCGCTGGCTGACCGAGTCGCCGATCCGCTGATCAGACCAGAAAGATCCTGACCGCCGCCACGGCCACGATCAGAAGCACGGCGAGGATTTCCTTCCAGACCAGGCGACCCTCCGCCCGGAGGTCGTTGCCGAGTTCGAGCTCGTGGTCCCAGGCCGGCTGGATCTCCCCGGGCGCCCCTGGCGCATCCTCTTGAATCTGAACTTCGGTCATCCCGGGTCCAGGGCGACCTGACCGGTCTTTTCGGTCTTTTCCCAGTTCGTGTCGGCCCCCCGGGCTTCCTTGATCCACGAGGCGAGGGTGATCGCCGAGAGCAGCGACCCGAACCCGGCCGCGAACACGAAAAACGGAGTGAGGAAGCGAAGCCTCGTGTTCTCGACCGCCTTGGCCAGCCAGGCGACGACCATCGAAAGCGTCAGCCACGCGTAAGCGAAGAGCAGGGTGACCCGGGCGGCGGTTTCGTCGAGGGTGATGCCCACCTTCGAGGCGAGATCGGGCACGTAATCCTCGTAGACCGGTGGAAAGCAGGTGGCGATGATGATCAGCAGCGATACGAAACCGGGAAAGAAGATCGCCTGAAGCCAGGATTTGCGCGCGGTTCCGGGATCGATCAGGAGGGAGAACGAAGTGACCATGACGTAGGTGAAGACATTGACCATCCAGAGCAGCCGGAAGACATCGAGCGAGTAGCCGAAATCGATCAGATAGAGCGCGATCAGGGCGATCGAGGAGGTGATCATGAAGGCCGGCATGAGGAAGGTCGAGTACCAGAAGAGCCCGAAGCTGAATCCCCCTAACGGCCCGAACTTCCAGCGCCGGAACCAGAGCTGGTGGAAGCGCCGGTTGACCTGGACGTTGCCCCGGGCCCAGCGCATCCGCTGTTTCCAGAGCCCGTTCACGTCACCGGGCTCCTCGGCCCATACGACCGCGTTGCCCTCGAAGATCGCCCGCCGCCCGTTGAGCTGGGTCATCAGTGTGGTGACCGTGTCCTCGGCCAGGGTGTCGATGTCGATCTGGCCCCCGATTTCCTCGAGGCTGTGACGCGAATGAAGTTGCGCCCCGCCGGCCAGGCAGGCCATCGCCCCGATCACGTTCTGGGTCCGACGCGCCGCCGCCTGGGCGGTGATGTACTCGAAGCCGATGAACCGCTTCAGGTAGTTGGCGGGCTGGCTGCCCTCCTTGATGTAGGCAGTCACCGCGCCGACCTGCGGATCGGCCAGATGGCGGGTCATTTTCCTGAGCGCGTCCCGCTCGAAGATCACGTCTGCGTCGATGATCAGGATCGCCTCGGCCCAGTCCCCACCCAGGATCGTCGCCAGGCCGTGGTTCAGGGTGTGAGCCTTGCCCTGGCCGCCGTCCTCACGGCGCAGATGGAACACCCGCCCCGGGTACTGGCTTTCCTTGGCCTGGACAATCTCGGGCGTTCCGTCGTCGCTGGCGTCATCGACCACGTAGACCCGAAGTCGATCGCCTGGATAGTTCAGCGATACCAGTCGGTCGATCGTGCCGCCGATCACCGCCGCCTCGTTCCAGGCCGGCACCACGACCGCGGTTCGAGGAGTGAAGTCCTCGGCGTAGGGAAGGTGATTGCTGATGCCGTGCCAACCGATCAGCAGGTATTGCCAGAGTCCCGATAGGAGGGGGACCGACCCCGCGAGCACGCAGGCCGCAAGGATCCCGACCGCGATTTCATGGAGGGAGTCCGGCATGGTCCAAGCCTACGAGGCGGGGACCGCGGACAGCCGCCAGGAGACGGAGTTGAGCGCCAGAATTCCGGCGCGGAAGCGGCCGACAGGGCCCGGACGGACCGGGAGTCCGGACCCTGCTTTTTTCGGCCGCCGGTTCGGGCTAGCCGCGAACCTTGTAGATCGTGCCGGTCAGGTCACCGACGTACACGTTGCCCTTGTGGGTGGCAACCGAGAGCACCGGGGCGACGAAGCCGGTCAGGTACGGCTTGATGCCACTGCCGTCGGTCTTCATCGTCATGACCTGTGGGCCAGCTTTAGCCGTGCCTCCGAAGAGGGCGACGTACAGCTTCGAGCCGATCGCGCCGATTCCCATCGGCGACTGCTGGTTGAGCGACTTCTTCGGACCGGGCTGGGCGGCGAGCTTGACCAGCGGCTCGGCGAAACCGTCGCAGGTCTCCTCATTCAGCCAGTTGCACTCGGGGAACCCGTAGTCGGAGCCCGGAGTGGCCTTGACGATCAGGTCGGGCGAGCCGTTGTTCTGGGGGAGATCCTGGCTCAGGACCGAAACAAAGGGGTCTTTGACACCCGGGGCAAAGGTCATCATCTAGGGCTGGCGAAGCCCGGTCGCAATGACCTTGACGTTCTTGCCCGCGCGGGTCATAGAAACGACCGAGTTGCCGTACAGCGAAGGATCCGCTGTGTGGTCGTACTTCTGGTTCAGCGAAACGCCGGCGTAAAGGCGCCCGTTGGGACCGATCGCCAGGCCGCTGAAGCCGGTGAAGTTCTTCGGGCCCGAGTAGATCACTTTCCGGGCCCGGAAGCGCTTGCCGTCGAAACGGGCGAACGCGATCACCTGCCGACCGGAGCTGACGTAGACTTTGCCCGCCTTGGCGGCGATTCCGAAGGCGCCCTTGACGGTGCCCGGAATCTTCACCGCTTTCTTCGAGCCGGGCTTGACCACGAACAGGCCGCCCTTGAACGGACCTTCCGTTGCGCCCGCCACGAAAGCATTGCGGCCGGAAAAAGCGACCTGCGTCGGGACCGGAACCCCGGTCGCAAAACGCTCGACCTTCTTGCCGCCCGCTGCCTTGGGTAGCGGCGGCGGGCCGGCCGCCTCGGCCATTGAGGGGATCAGCAGGGCCGCGATGAGCACGGTCGCCGCAGCGATATTTCGAATCAGTTTTTCCATTGGTTCCTTTTTCTCGCGTTGCTTGATGAAGAGGTCAGCGGGCGACCCTGAACTTCAGGGTCGCCTTGCCGGTGTTTCCTGCCTTGTCGCTGAGGCTGGCCCTTACGGTCAGCTGCAGTGACTTCGAGTGGAGACGGATGAGTCGCTTGCGCACGGCGGCGGTCGGCTTCAGCCTGAGCTTTGCGACCCCGGCCTGGACCAGAGAGACCCGGCCGACGAACTTGACGCCCTTCCCGCGAACCACAACGCGGCCGGAGCAGGCTTCGTTGCATCGGACCCGCAGACGGAGGGCCTTGCGGAGGGTCTTGACCCTCTGCTTCGGCGCGACCATCTTGATCACGGGGGCCGTCCTGTCGATCTGATCGGGATCGGGGTCCGGTCCAGGGCCGGGTCCCGCCCCCTTCCTGACGATGAACGCGCGGGTGAGCTTGGTGGAGTTGCCGGCCCGGTCGGTGATCACGACCTCGAGACGGTGGCTGCCATCTGCCAGGTTCCTCTTCGCCGTGCCGTCGCAGGCTTCGACAGCCCCGGAATCCCAGCTGCAGCTCTGATCGACCGCGAGGGCGTCATCGTAGTTCCAGGCGAAAGTGACCTCGCCCGGCTTGACGGTTGCTCCGTCGGCCGGCCCGGCAGTGAACGCGGCCGTCGGAGCGGTGCGATCGACAACGAAGTCATGCGAGAGCGACTCGAAGTTGCCGACGTGATCCTGCGCCACGACTACGAACTGCCAGTTGCCTTCGGTCGGGAGATCACCCGTGAACCATTCATCGCGATTGCAAGGCACCGGCTCGAAGTCCGCGAACTCTTTCTGAACGGCACAGCCCGCCGCGTGGAAATCACCGGAGGATGAGGCGAAGGAGAAGCTGGCAGTAGCGCCGTTGGTCGCGGTGAGTGGCGAGTTCAGCACGAGGTCGGGGCCGGTGTGGTCGACCGTCAGCTGGGTGGAAGCGGTGATTCCGTTGTTTCCGGCGGGGTCATAGGCGCGGGCCTGGAACTGATGGACGCCTTCGGGCACGCTCGCCGTGTTGAGTTCTGCATTCCAGGGTGCGGAGTTCACGGTCGCCACAACGGCACCGTCGATCAGGTACTCGACCTTGGTCACCCGGTCGTTGTCGGTCGTATTCACTTCGAGGTGGACGCTGTCCCCGATTACATCCGCCGGAGAGATCGACGAGATGAAGATGCTCGGAGCCATCACGTCGATGAACCTGGCGATTACCTCTCTCACGTCTTCAGTTCCGTAACCGGCGTCACAGCGACCCCCTGAGACCGGAGTACAGCCGGACCAGTTGAGGAGAGCCCAGCCATGGTTGGGGGTCGCGGTCAGACGGTTGGTCGGCGGCATCTCGTTGTCTCGCCAGCTCTCGCTGTGCGCGCAGTCGCTGCCGCAGTCGATGCCGGTGCCGGTTACTTTGCCGCCGCCGATCACCGACACACTCAGGTTGCCGCGGACGATCGGGTTCTCGGGTTCAGCCTGGGCGGGCTGGGCGATGAGTACGAAGGTCGCCATGGCAAGCAGGGCCATGACCACGACGTTGAGCTTCCTGGGATTCATTGTTCCTTTCGGGAGGAGATGACGCCGCCCCACAGGGAGACCGGGGCGGCGCCTGGTTGGGAGGGATCAGTCGCGGGAGCGGGTCAGGCCGCGACTTTGAACTTGAGGGACGTCTTGCCGGTGTTTCCGGCCTGGTCGCTGAGGCTGGCCGCGGCGGTGAATCTGAGGGCCCGGGGCGCGCGCTTGCCGATGCTCCGAGCCCGCAGGCCGCGAGCGGCGATCAGGTTCAGGCGCTTGCGGACCTTGGCGGTGGGACGAAGTCTCAGCTTCGCCACCCCGGCCCGGGCGAGGTACACGCGTCCGGCGAACTTCAATCCGCCCTTGCCCTTGACGGCCACGCGGCCGGCGCAAGCCTCATCGCAGCGGACGTTCAGCCTCAGCGCCCTGCGCATCGACTTCACGGTCTGCTTCGGAGCGAAGAGCTTGACCACGGGGGCGGTGCGGTCGGTCGTGTCCGGATCGGGATCCGCTGTCTTCCTGACCACAAAGGTGCGGGTCAGGGTCGTCTCGTTGCCGGCCTGGTCGGTCAGCACGACCTTGAAGGAATGAAGGCCCGGGGACAGGTCGGAGTTGGCGCTGCCGTCACAGTCGACCGCTTCACCTTCGTCCCAGACGCAGGCCTGGGTGACCGGAAGTCCATCTTCGAAGTTCCAGCCGAAGCTGACCTTGCCGTTGACCTCGGAACCTTCTTCGGGGGCGGCGGTGAAGGCTGCCTGCGGAGCGGTTCGGTCAACCACGAACTGGTGGACGACCGAGGCCTTGTTGTCGACCAGGTCGTTGGCTTCGACCACGAACTCCCAGACGCCCTCTTCCGGCACTTGCTTCGAGAACGGTTCTCCCGGCCAGCAGTATTCGTCCCCTTCACCTTCGGGATCGGGGAAAGGACTGTCGTCACCCTGTCGGCGAATTGTGCAGTAGGAGTTGTGCACGTCCCCGTCGGGAAAGGCCAGCTCGAAGGTGGCCTCGTCGGCGTTGGTCGCGGGGAGCGGATCGACCAGTTCGACCCGTGGCGCGGTGTGGTCCACGGTGATCGTGACCTGCTGGCTCAGAGCGCTGTTGTAGTTGCCGTCGGTGACGCGCACCTGAACCGTGTGCTCCCCTTCGGCCACTTCGGAAGTGTCAATGTCGACCATGTCCCAGCCGCTGGTCCTGGTCAGCACGACCTCGTCGTCCAGCAGGTACTCCACCTTGGTGATCTTCTCGTTATCTGAAGCCTGGACCTGGATGTTGGCCTGCTGGCCGGCCCGGCCCGAGTGCCCGTTGATGAACGCGGTCGGGTCCTGGACATCGTTGAAAAACACGATGGCAGTCTTCTTGCCGGGAGCGAAGGTGAGTACGCACCTGCGTTCGGCGTTGAAGCGGGAGCAGCCGCTCCAGCTCGTCGCGGCCCAGCCCTGAGCGGTGGGAGTCGTGGTCAGCGCGATTTCGGGCGCCGGAACACTGTCATCCCAGACGACGGTTTCAGTGCAGTCACTACCGCAGTCAAACCCGGGGGCGGTGACCGTGCCCTTGCCATAGACCTTGAGCTCGATCTCGCCGACCTGCTGGACCGCCTGGGCGGACTGGGCGGCGAACAGGAAGGCCATCAGGGTCACTGTGGTGATCAGGATCCTTTTCATTTCTGCGTTGCTCCTCGGGAACTTCGGGTAGTTGCCAATCGAATGTGGCGGCAGCTTCCCCGGAGGAGGTTTCGAGGTTCTTGCGGAAACTTTGCGTGGGCCGCAAGGTTTCGAGTCGCAATCCGGGATTTTCAGGCCTGAAGCCGAAAAGCCGAGGTCATCGCCCCGCTATGGTCTAGGTATGGCCAAGGTTCCTGATCGTCAGGTTTGCCTCGATCTCCTCGGCCGGATGTGCCTGATCCGGCGCTTCGAGGAGGAAGCAGGGCGCCAGTACCAGCGGGCCAAGGCAGGTGGGTTCCTTCACCTGGCGATCGGCGAGGAGGCGACGATCGTCGGCACCACCTCGGTGATGCGGGACGACGACTATCTGATCGGCACCTACCGCAC
>JAEZIQ010000130.1 GCA_023436605.1 Actinomycetes bacterium
TGCTCGACGCCGACATCGCCCAGCGAATCGCGGAAGCCGGCGACAAGGTCGGGGCCGGGCAGTACGACGACCAGTTCCCGATCGACATCTTCCAGACCGGTTCCGGCACCTCGTCGAACATGAACACGAACGAGGTGCTCGCGAACCTCGCCGGCGCGCATCCGAACGACGACGTGAACATGGGCCAGTCGTCGAACGACGTGTTCCCGAGCGCCGTCCACCTCGCCGCGCTCGACGAGGCGACGAACCAGCTGCTGCCCGCGCTGGAGAAGCTCGAGGCCGCGTTCGCCGCGAAGGCGACCGCGTTCGAGGACATCGTGAAGTCCGGCCGCACGCACCTCATGGACGCCGTGCCGGTCACGCTCGGCCAGGAGTTCTCCGGCTACGCCGCCCAGGTCCGCCTCGGCGCCAAGCGCGTGCGCAACGCGCTGCCGCAGGTCGGCCAGATCCCGCTCGGCGGCACCGCCACCGGCACCGGACTGAACACCCACCCCGAGTTCTCAGGCCTCGTGCGCGGTTTGCTCGAAGCCGAAACCGGTCTCGCGATCGCCCCGCCCCACGACCGTTTCGAAGCTCAGGCCAACCGGGACGCACTGGTTGAGCTTTCCGGCGCTCTCAAGGTCTACGCGGTCTCGCTGAACAAGATCGCCAATGACCTCGCCCTGATGGGGTCCGGGCCCCGCACCGGACTCGCCGAACTTCACCTGCCCGAGCTGCAGAAGGGTTCCTCGATCATGCCGGGCAAGGTCAATCCGGTGATCCCGGAAGTCGTGATCCAGGTCGCGGCCCAGGTGGTCGGGAATGACATGGCGATCACCATGGCCGGCTCCCAGGGACAGTTCGAACTGAACGTCCGGGTGCCGCTGATCGCCCGCAATCTGCTCGGCTCGATCCGCATCCTCGCCAGCGCCACTCGTCTGCTCGACGAGAAGTGCGTCGCCGGAATCGAGGCCAACCTCCCTCAGCACGAGAAGCACGCCGAAGCGACCCTCGCTACGGCGACCGCCCTCAACCCCTACATCGGCTACGACAAGGCCAGCGAGATAGTCAAGGTTGCCGCCGCCTCAGGCCGGCCCCTCCGCGAAGTGGCAATCGAACTCGGAGTCGAGGAGAAGATCCTCGACGAAGCCCTCGATCACCACAAGATGGCGAACCCCCACTCCTAACTGCAGTCGGCGAGCTTCGCTCCGCCTCCATTCTCAACCCGCCCCTCCCACTTGAGACAGATGATGGTTGGGAGGGGCTCCGGTTGGTGGCAGCCCGTAACCCGAAGCCGTCTGATGGTTGGGAGGGGCTCTGACGGTGGTGGGCCCTGAGGCCGTCTACCGGTGACCCTGCAGGGTCCGGTTCGGGGGTGTTCCCCAAAAACCTCCGGAATGAGGAGCGCAGCGACGGTTTTTGGGGGACACCACCGAGACCGGGCCCCTCGACCAGGTCTGAGAAGCACGGGTCCCAGGGCTGACAAAACCCACGGTTTTCCACAATATTTGTGGGAAACCGTGGGTTTTGACTGCCGCTAGCCGGTTGGTTAGCGGCGCTTCTTCCTGGCGATCAGCTTGATGTTCGAGACGGCTTTCTTGCCGGCGACGGTGACCGTGATCTTGGCCTTGCCCCTGGCGGTGCCGAGAGCGCGGACCGGGATCCTGAGAGTCGCGGTCTTGCCGGGCTGGATCTTCTTGATCATCATCTGCTTGCGGACCTTGACCCGCTTGTTGCTCGACTTGACCAGCACCTTGACGTTCTTCGCGTCGGCGGTCGCGGTGATGAAGTTGCTCACCTTGAGGGTCAGCCTGGCCTGCTTGCCGGCCTTCAGGTTGCGCTTCTTCGGGGTCAGCGTCACCTTGTTGACGATCGCCTTCTTCTTGCGCGGATCCTTGATCAGCAGCTCGACGTTGCGGTCTGCCGGTTCACCCTCACCGCACTTGATCGGGCCGCAGGCCTCGGCACCGTTCTGGTTCTCGTTGTAGCCGATGACCCGCGAGAGCGAGGCCAGTTCGTCGGTGCCCAGGTTCTCGGCATTGGTGCCGTCGGCCGGAGCGTCGACCTTGGCCGCGTGATCGATGACGGTGCCGAAGATCGACAGGTTGCCGTCCCGGTTGTCGAAGATCTCAAGCAGGCGGTTCTGCTTTGGCCAGTCGGCCAGGGCGGCGGTACGGATGCTCCAGAAGCCGCTCTTGCCGCCGGGGGCGGCGAACGGTGTCACCTTGTTCTCGTGGCTGTGGCCGGCAACCCAGGCGATCACGTTCGGGTAGCCGAGAAGCATCTCCACGGTGTCCGTGCCGAGGTGGATCGGCGTCGAGTTGCGCGGGTCGCCGTCGCAGCCGGGAACCAGCGCCGGATCGACGGTGGCGCAGCCGGGGGCCTGCTCGTCGGGCACATCGGCGGTCATGCTGGCCGGGGCGTGGTGGGAGAAGAGCACGATCACTTCGTTGGCGGCAGTCGCCTTCTTGATCGTCGCCTCAAGCCACTTGAACTGCGGGTCATCGAGGTTGCCCTTGTCAGAGGTCAGGACCTTGCCACCTTCGGAGGCGGTGTCGAGGGAGATGTAGCGGACTCCCGGTCGCGGACTGAACGAGTAGTAGGAGGTGTACCCGTTCGAGGCGGTCCGCTCGGCCTTGTCGACGAAACCGAAGCCGTGGCCGTTGTCTTTGCCGGTGCTCCGGTAGAGCTCCATGTGCTCCTTCTTGGAGATCAGGCGGCGGTCGGGATCCGGCGGGACCTCCATGAAGTACTTCGGCTCGTCGGCCCTCATGTCGAGGAGGTCCTGGGCGGTGAAGCTCGGGTTCAGCACGAAGGCCAGCAGCGGGTTGCTGGAGCGACCGCTGTTGGCCGCATCGTCATTGATCGGCTTCAGGCAGCCGGTCGCGATCTGGTTGAAGATCGTGCTGCTCCAGGCGTTGCCCTGGACCAGGCTGTCGTGGTTGCCGAACACCTGGTAGGCCGGGACCTTGAGGCCGGCCGCCTTGAAGGGTCGCTGGGCCCGGTTCATGAGACCGGGGTACGAGGGCCACTCGGCGAAGGGGTTCACGAAATTCGGGTTGGCCGGAACCGGAGTCGGGTTGGGCTCGTCCGGATCCCAGAAGTAACCCATGGTCGGGGTCGGCCACTGGTCGCGGTCCTGGACGCCGGTGTAGAGGCTCGGATCGCTTCCATTCTGAATGTTCATTCCGGCCGGGCAGAGCGGGTGGTTGCCGATCGACGAAGCGGGATCGACACCCGAACCCGGGTTGACGGTCTGGCCTTCGATCAGCTGAAGGTTCCAGAGCGCCTCGTTGTACTGGTTGTTGTCGGAGATGTCGCCGGTATTGACGACGAAGTCCATCTTCGGCTTCAGCCCACCCTTGGCCGTGTTCGGCGGCGCGGCGGAGAAAGAGTTGAACTGGCGGATCATCGCGTCTTCTTCCTGCGGGTTCAGGGCCTCGCCCGGACGCCAGGAAGAGGTGAATGCGCCGCCCTGCGGGTCGAGGAACTCGACCCGGAGCGGACTTTCCTCGTCGGCGAGCTGGAAGTCGGTCAGCTGCCCGAAATAGGAGATCGACGTACGGCGCTTGTCGCGCCCGGCGACCGCGGTGCCGAGGGCGGTTCCGCTTTCGGACCCGTCGCGGACGGTGTAGCCCTCGCCGGGACCGGTGGTCAGAAAGTTGAAGCCTGCCGAAGAGTCCGGCACGATCCTCTGGTTCACGCTCGAGATTCCGAGCGTGTCACCGGTCGCGGCCTGGGCGATCGCAACGGTGGTCAACGCGCAGATCGCAATCAGGGCGGCAGCGACTTTGGTCCTGAA
>JAEZIQ010000028.1 GCA_023436605.1 Actinomycetes bacterium
CGCGGACCAGGTCAAGCACGTCGTCGCCCTCGATCGCGGCGACTTTAACGCCGGCGATGTCGGCGGCCCTGAACCGGTCGACGGTCTCGCTCAGCGCCCGACCGACGTTGGCACCACCGAAGCTACCGACGACCTTGACCCCGTTCCCGGCGACGTACGGCGCCAGGGAATCGACCGTGGCTACGGTCCGTGGGTCGTGCCCGGCTTCGCTGTCGGCCAGCCGACGTACATGCGCCAGCGCCAGGGTGCGCTCGGCCAGGGCGTCAAAGGACAGGTATTCGACCCTTCCCGAAGCGGCCAGGTCCACCGCGGGCTGGATGCGGTCGAGCGCGAAGCCCGAGCCACAGCCGATCGTCACCGACTTGGTCTCAACCGGCAACGTAGCCCCCGTCCACCGGGATCGCGACCCCGTTTACGTATGCGGAAGCGTCGCTGGCAAGAAACAGAGCCAGGTTCGCTACCTCGTGTGGCTGCCCGATTCGCCGCAGCGGCACCTTTTCCAGGAACTTCGCCATGCCGGCGTCGGCCTCGGCTTTGTCCTTGGAAAAGAAGGTCGGCAACATCGGGGTGTCCGTGGTGCCGGGGCAGATCACGTTGGCGCGGATCCCGCCCGGGCCGAGCCCGACGGCGATCGACTTTGCGTACTGGACGACTCCGCCCTTTAGCGCCGAGTAGAGCGGACTGTTCGGCGAGGCGACCAGCCCGGCGATCGAAGCCGTGAAGATCACCGAAGCCGATTCCGACTTGTTCAGATAGGGCAGCGCTGCCTGGGTCATGAAGATCGGGGCCCGCAGGTTGACCGCCGAGGCGATCTCCCAGTCGTCGGGTGTTACCCCCATGCCTGGCGCGCAAACTGATCCGGCATGGTTGAAAAGCACGTCGATCCGGCCGTGCTTTTCGCCGATTTCCTCGACCGTGGCGTGGATCCCATCGACATCGGTCAGGTCGAGGATCGCTGCCTCGGCCTTGCCGCCCTCTGCTTCGATCGCCTCGACCAGGGAGTTGGCCGCCTCCTCATCGCGGTCGATCACGACCACGTGGGCACCATGTCGGGCGAATAGTTCGCAGGAGGACCTGCCCATCCCGGACGCCCCACCCGTAATCAGGGCGACGCGGCCCTCCAATGATCCGAATTTGCTACTTCCTGCCGTGTTCATCTCACTCTGCTCCGAAGGGTTTAGTCGTCTCGCCGAGCGGCCACTGGATGTGCTTCACCTCGAGGTACTCGTTGAAGCCTTCCTCGCCCGCTTCGCGGCCCACGCCGCTTGCCCCCATGCCGCCCCAGGGGACGTCCTGACGCATTCCGCCGCCGCCGTTGATGGTCACCGTGCCGCTGCGCAGGCGCCGGGCCAACCGAATCGCCTCCGGCACCGGCCCCCAGATGTTTGCGTTGAGTCCGAACCGGGTCTGGTGGGCCAGCTCGAGAGCCTGCTCGACGTCCTCGAACGGAATCACCACCCCGACCGGACCGAACAGCTCTTCCTGGGAGATCTCGTCTGCGTTTCCGACCGACCCCACGAGCATCGGGTCGATGAAGAAGCCGCGGTCAGTCGGCGAGGGAGTATTCGCTTCGATTACCGCGCCGTTTTCCAGTGCGCGGTCCACGTATCCCTGGACCCGGTCCCGGTGCGCCGACCCGACCAGGGGACCGACGTCAGTGGCCGGGTCGCGGGGATCGCCGACCTTGACCGTACGGAAGAAATCCCTGGACGCCTCGACCCAATCGCCGTACTCGGCGGCCGGCACGAACGTTCGGGTGGTGGCGCCGCAACCCTGGCCGGTGTTCAGCATGAACCGCAGCGAAGAAGGCCCGACGGCCTCGGCGAAGTCCGTGCCGGGGAGGACGATATTCGGCGACTTGCCACCAAGCTCGAGTACCACCTTCTTGACCCCGGTGGCGGCCTGGGCCATTACCTCGCGACCCACTTCGAGCGAGCCCGTGAAGCTGACCACATCGACGTGAGGATTCGTGGTCAGTTCCCTGGCTACGTCGATCCCGCCGACGACGAGGTTGAGCACGCCGGGGGGAAGGTCGGTGTGTTCGAGCTCGCGCAGCAGCGCGACGGTCGTGAGCGGGGCTCGAGGAGACGGCACTACCACCTCGGTGCAGCCGGCGGCGAGGGCGCCGCCGACCTTTCTCGCGAGCAGCAGCAGCGGGTAGTTGTAAGCGGTGATCGCGGCAACCACGCCTGCCGCCTCGCGCCGCAGCACGGACGCTGACATGATCGGAACCTCGTGCAGCGGCAGCGCCTCCTCCCAGCCGCCGCGCGGGCCGCGGGCCGCAGCGTCGGCAAAGAAACGAAGGCACTCAATCGACGCACCGACATGCAGGCCCTGGGCGAGACGGACCGGCGAGCCAATCTCGGCCACGACCAGGTCCGCAAACTCGTCGGCCCGGGCCTCGAGCCGGTCGGCGAGCTGATGCAGGACCCGGCTCCGGTCCCCGGGCGTGAACGCGCTCCAGGGTCCGGACTCGAATGCACGCCGGGCCGAGTCGACGGCGCTCCGCGCCTGTTCGATCGTGGCCTCGGGGAAGTTCGCGATCACTTCCTCGGTGGCCGGATCGATCACGTCGATCTCAAGCTCGGAATCGCCATCGGACCATACGCCGTCGATCAGGCAGGCCTGGGCACCGCCGAAGGGTCTCATCGCCTCAGACATGACTGCCTTCCAGTACCTCGACGTCCTGGCTGGGCTCGTCTTCGGGCTGGCAGATTTCAGCGTCGAGCAGCGAACCGCAACCCGGGCAGAGGTACTGCCGATAGATGACCTCGGATGACACCTGGGTGGTGGGATCGCCGAAGAACGGCGAGAGGTCCGGGAGACGGGTTTCGAGTTCGGCGGCGCCGCGGCGGTAGTTGCCGTGAAGTCCGGTCAGGCCCTGGCTGCAGTGATGGCAGCAGAGCGCCTCCCCTTCCCCGGCACCACGGATCGTCACCGTAGCGAGGACGGAGGCCAGGGGTTCGCCGTCGGGATCGACCGCACCGCCTTGCCAGGGGTCCCGGGGCGGGCGGGCTTTCTCCAGCCGCTCCTTCCGCAGCCGGTCGCGGCGCTGCCTGGTCGCTTCGTGATCCGGGTCACCCTCGTCGTCGAGAATGACGCCGTAGATCGCCTCGGCTTCGCCTTCGAGGAGACGCTCGTCACGCTGGTCCGAGGCGACGAGCGCCGGGTCGCGCAGAATCGGGTCCCCGTAACCGGAGCCCGGCACCGGCATCGTCTCGAAGACGTCGCCGACCGCGAGCCGGTTGTCGAACTTCTTCGGCGGCGGTGGTGCGCCCGCGGGATCGAGGGCACGCATCTCGTCCGGCCTCCCGGGCAGGACGCCGTTGGCGAATCGCTCCTGGATCGGCGTGTCGGTGGCGTGCCACATCTGGCCGCCGGTCGCCGGGTAGCCACCGGCAATGCCATGGCCCTGCGTGACGGTCTGGAAAAGGCCGCCGGACGAAACGTAAGAGTCCTCGGACTTGTGGCCGGTGACTCCGGTGACGAAGGTCGCGCCGCCGCGGAACTGACCATGGCCACCCGAAGCGGGAAGCTCTCTCCGGTAGAGATGGAGATAGGGGATTTCGCGCTCGTACCCTTCGACCGAACCGACCGGGTTCATGGTCGAGAGGATGCCGCCACCGTGGTCGATGCCGTCCCGGTCGCTGTAAGCGCCAATTGCGCCGACGATCGCATCGAACGGCATGTGCGCGTAGGGCTTGCCTTCCTTGTCGATCCCGAACATATGGTTGGTGATCGAGGTGTGGATCGCCGACGCCGCGAAGACATGCTCGCGCAGTTCGGGGTCGGAAGCGAGCATCTTGCCGACCAGATAGTGGATCTGGGCGACCGCGGTGGTCGTTCCCAGCGAGGTTGAGATCGCGGCCGGGTGATGGGCCGAGGTGATCCGATCTTCGTCTCCATCCGACTGGATGTCGAAGTCCACCTGCCGGAGCAGCCCAGCGCCACACAGGAACTGGTCGTATGCGACGAGCTGGATCAGCACGTTGGCGACACAGGCCCGGAAGACACCGGCGGTGATGTTGAACGATCCGACGCTCGGATCAGTGCCTTCGTTCGAGACGAGCAGCCGGTCGCCGCGCTTCTCGATGCTGACTACCAGCTTGTAGAGGTTCTCGTCACCGGGGCTGGCACCCGCCACATAACGCTTCTCGGTCCACTTCGCATCGGTCAGGCGGGAGAGCCTGCGGCCCGTCGTCTCGGCTGCGTTCGAGATCATCTTGCGCATGCCGCCCTTGACGGTGGCGGCGCCATAGCGCTCGATCATCTCGAGCAACCGCCGCTTGGCGAAACTGATCCCGGCCAGTTGGGACTTGGTCTCAAGGGTCATCAGGTCAGGCAGCCGCGAGCGGCGCACCCAGGCGTCGAGGACATCCTCCCGGAGCTCGCCGCGATCGACCAGCTTCGTCGGCGGCATGAACGTCGCTTCCTGGTAGACCTCGGTCGCCTGCTGCACGAAGCCGCCGGGCTCGATGCCACCGAGCTCGCGCTGGTGGACCACGTTGTAAACCCATGCGAAGAGCTTGCCGTCGGCGAAGACCGGAGCGAAAACACCGGTGTCCATCTGGTGGTTTGTCGCAACCCAGGGGTCGTCCTGGATGAAGACGTCGCCGTCGTGGATGCCGCCATGCATCGAGCGGTGCTCAAGCGTCCACTGGACGCAGAGGTCGGCACATCCGGCGAAGAAAAGGTTGCCCGGCCCGAAGACCACACCCTCGCCGTCCTCGGTCTGGATCGAGCAGTTGAAGTCGTATCCGTAAACCACGACCAGGGACCCGGAGGCCCGGCGGATGGTCTCCTGGTGGTCCCAGTTCAGGTTCCAGAACTTTGACCTGAGAACCTCGTAGGTGACAGGATCGAGGTCCTCGTCGGACTCGGTGCTGAACTCGACTGACGGGTCGACGATCAGTTTCTTCGAGGGCATGTAGCCGCGCTTCAGGCTGTGCTTCCGGCGGGCCGGTTCGTTCTCGAAGGTTGGGTTCTCGAGAAAGTCTTCCATCAGTTGCCTCCTTGTTCCGCGCCGACCAGGGACCGCTCGGCCCCCTCGGCGGTCTTGCGCAGATCGATCAGGATGTTTCCGAGGCGGTCGACCCGTCCGGTCTGCTCGGGCCGGATCACCACCGTGGTGTGCGGGAACTCGAGCACGGCCGGGCCACGCACCTCGAATCCGGGCCGGAGCCGCGGGTTCGCATAAACCGGCGTCGAGCTGGCTTCACCGAACTCCTGCCAGTAGACGTCACGATTTGAGGTCGGCTCGGGGTCTGCCTCGTCTGAAGCCTGCGCCACCAGAGGCGGGCGATCCCAAGAGACCTGCCCGCGGACGCGGATCTCGGTGATCGCGAACCCCGCTTCCTCGTAACGCGAGTCGGGACCGAAACGCTGCTCGTAGTTCTTGCCGAACTGCTGCAGCACCTGATCGAGGCTCGCCGCGTCGAGCCGTCCCTCGGGGACCGCGGTCTCAACTTCGAACACCTGCAGCGCGTACTTGAGGTTGGCGCTTCGGGAGAGAGTGATCGAATCGGGATCAGCGCCCATCGCCACGCAGTCGGCGATCACGACGCGGTCGAGTTCCTCGAATGCGTTCGACAGATCCTCGATTCTCGAGGAGTCGAACGGGGAGAGCGCGTAGAAGGCCGCTTCCCGGGTGCGGACGATATCCGCGGTACCGATGCCGAAGCTCGACCAGACCGAAGCCAGGTTGCTCATCGGCACGACCACGGTCTCGACGCCGAGTCCGCTCGCGTAGAGAGTCGCATGGGCGCCGGCCTGCCCGCCGTATGCCCAAAGGCTGAAGTCGCGCGGGTCGTGGCCGCGTTGGAGAGTTACCCGGCGGACCAGGTCCTCCATGTTCGAGTCGACGATCCGGACGATGCCGGCCGCGCACTCCATGAGGTCCATGCCCAGTTCGTCGGCCAGCTTGCCGACGGCAGCCCGGGCAGCCTCTTCGTCGATGACGATGTCACCGCCCAGGACACCCTTGGGGTTCAGGATCCCGAGCACTACGTCGGCGTCGGTCACGGTCGGCTCGGTGCCTCCGTGCCCGTAACAGGCAGGCCCGGGACGGGCGCCGGCGCTCTTCGGGCCGACCCGCATGGTCCCGGTCTCGGGATCGCGCCAGGCGATGCTGCCGCCGCCGGCACCGATCGATTCGACGTCGACCTTGCGCAGGTGAAGCGCGTGCTGCTCGACCTCGGCGGTGTCACTCACCGTCGGCTTTCCGTGGTGGACGACGGAAACGTCAAGCGTGGTGCCACCCATGTCGGTGGCGATGATGTTCGGCTCCGAGATCTCGGCTCCGACCGTCGCCGCGGCGACCACGCCACCGACCGGACCGGACTGCATCGTGATGATTGGCTGCCGGCGGGCCAGCTCCGGGGTGATCAGGCCACCGTCGCTGTGGGCGAAGAGCACCTCGCTGCGCAGGCCACGCTCACGGGCACCCGCGGCGATCGCGTCGATGTAGTCATGCATGAGCGGGCCGATGTATGCGTTGAGGACCGTGGTCGCGGTGCGCTCGTACTCGCCGAGCCGCGGATCCGTCCGGTAGCTGGAGGAGACGAAGAGTTCCACCCCCATCTCCTCGAGCAGTCGTTCGGTCTGTTCTTCGTGGACCGGGTTCAGGAAAGACCAGAGGTAGGAGATCGCGATCGCGTCAACCCCCTCAGACACGAGGTACTCGACGCCGCGCTTCAGCTCGTCCTGGTCGAGATCGACCACGACGTCGCCGTCCGAGTCGATCCGTTCCGTGACTTCGACGATGTGGCGCCGATCTAGAAACTGGCGGGGCTGGGAGCTCTGGGAGTAGTCGAGAACCTCCTCGATCGTCACCCCGGTCACCCGGCCGGTGTTGTCCATGATGCGGATCGCGTCACCGTGACCCTTGGTCGCCAGCAGACCTACCTTTGCCCCCTCGCGGGTGACCAGCGCGTTGATCCCGACCGTTGTGCCGTGGCTCAGTCGCACGGTGTTCCTCAGCAGTTCCTCGAGCGAAACCCCGATCGTGGACGCCGCGTCCTCTATCGAGTTGAAGAAGCCCTCGGCCAGGTCGTGCCGGGTACTGGGGGTTTTTCCGACGAAGCAGCGGCCGTCGCCAGTGACGACCGTGGTGTCGGTGAAGGTTCCGCCGATGTCGACGCCAACGTAGAAGGCGTCTGCCCTGCCTGCGCTCACTGAACCCTCCTTTCGGTTTCGTTGGTGTCCTGAAGATGGGTGTCGACCGAGTCCTTGGCGACCCGGTAACTCTCGATTGCGATGCGGTCCTGGGTGACGTCGTCGCCGGTCAACTCGATGCCCGAGCGACGGTCGCGGACCACTACGACCCGGTGACAGAGCTCTTCGAGCTCCTGGAAGTCGGCCGAGACGACGATCAGCGGCACCCCGCGGGCGGCCAGGCCGGCAACCATCGTGTAGATCTCGCGACGGGTCCGGACATCGACTCCCTGGGTCGGCTCGTCCAGCATCAGCAGACGCGGTTCCTCCTGCAGCCACTTGGCCAGCAGCACCTTCTGCTGGTTTCCTCCGGATAACTCCGAGACCAGGCTCTCGCCGTCGCGGGCGCGGATCTGAAAGCGGTCGATCAGCCCGTCCGTGAGGGCGCGCTCGCGCTTCGGGGGTGCGGAACGGAACCAGCGTCCCGGGCCGCGTCGCGTGCGCCCTTCGGTCTGGATGTAGTGCGAATAAGACAGGTTCTCCCGGATCGAGAGCTCCAGCGCCAGGCCCTCGCGCCGGCGGTCTGCCGGGATGTACGCGATCTTCTCCGCGACGGCCTCCCGGGAGCTCTGGGCCCGGTCGCCGCCGAACATCCGGATCTCCCCGGAAAGCGGCTCCTCGGCCCCGGCGATCGCCCGGACGAGCGAGCTGCCGGCCCCGGCCGGCCCGGTCACACCGACGATCTCCCCCGGACCGATCTCGAGCGAAAAGTCCTCAAGTTCGGAAGTTGTCAATTTGTCGACACTCAGCACCGCCTCGCCGTCGCGGTCCGGCGGAAAGTTGATCTCAACCGAAGTGGAGGTCCAGGCGGATCCGACGATCTCGCTAATCAACTCGTCCTCGGTCAAATCCGAAGTGCGTGAGGTCATCACGGTGCCCCCGTTGCGGAGCACGGTCACCCGGTCGGTCATGGAGAAGACCTCGTCCAGGCGGTGGGTCACGTAAATGAAACCGACCGATTTCGACCGCAGAGAGTCCAGCTGCTCGAACAGCCGGTTCACCTCGGGGCCGCGCAGGCGGGCGGTGGGTTCGTCGAGCACGATCAGGCGAGCACCGTGGACGACGGCACGCGCGATAGCGACCAGCGCCTGGTCGGCTCCGTTCAACTCGGAAAGTTCGGAATCAGGATCGAGGTCGACGCCGAGTTCGTCGAGATGGTCACGGGCCTGCTTTCGCAGTCGGGAAGGATTGACCACACCCATCCTGTTGGGGAATCCCAGACCCATCGCGATGTTCTCCGCGACGGTCATTTCCTCAATCAGTCCCAGGTCCTGATGGATGAACGAGACACCGAGCTCCTTGATCTCGCGCGGGTGGACGTTCTCGCCCAGTTCCACTCCACCGATACGGATGCTGCCCGAATCACGCTGCACGACTCCGGCAAGGATCTTCACCAGGGTCGATTTCCCGGCGCCGTTGGCGCCAAGCAGGCCGTGGATCTCACCGCTCGTAACCTCGAGCGACCCATCGTGCAGGGCCACGGTGTGACCGAAACGCTTGGTCACTCCGGCGGCCTCGAGCAGAGTCGGCTTTGTCGCGTTCTCGTTCATGGGTTACCTAGTCCTGGCCGGAGGCTCCCGGCGGGCGAATTCGCC
>JAEZIQ010000096.1 GCA_023436605.1 Actinomycetes bacterium
GTGTCGGCGAGCCTTTCGGGCGGGGTGAAAGGTCTTTTCGACAAGAACAAGATCGCCTACATAGAAGGTGAAGGCTCCCTGACCGCCGACGGTGACGTGAAGGTCGGCGACAAGGTCTACGGGGCCGGAAGCGTGATCCTCGCGACCGGGTCGGTCGCGCAGCCGATCCCCGGGGTCGAGTTCTCGGACCGCGTGCTCGATACCTGGGGTGCTTGGTCGCTGCCCGAACGCCCCGGGAAGATCGCCGTGGTCGGCGCCGGAGCATCCGGCTCCGAGATCGCCTCCGCCTACATCCGGTTCGGCACCGAGGTGATCCTGATCGAGATGCTGGACCAGATCCTGCCCGCCGAGGACAAGGACGTCGTGCGGGTGGTCGAGCGGACGTTCAAGAAGCAGGGCATCGAGATCTCCACGGGCACGCCGGTGGAGAACGTCGAGGACACGGGTTCCTCTGTGAAGTTCACCTACGGAGACAACTCCGCCGAGGTCGACTACCTCGTGATCGCCGGCGGCCGGCGGCCCGATGTGGAGGGCCTGGGTCTCGACGCGGCGGGAGTCAAGCTCGACGACAACGGACGGGTCCAGGTGGACGAACTGCAGAAGACCTCGAACGACAAGATCTACGCGATCGGCGACCTCACCCGGGGCGCCGCCCTGGCCCACAAGGCGATGGAGGAAGGCATCGTTGCGGCCGAAGCCGCTGCCGGCGAGAGCACCCACCCGGTCAACCTGGACCTGATCCCGGGCGCCACCTTCTGCCACCCCCAGGTTGCCAGCGTCGGCCTGACCGAGGCCCAGGCCAAAGAGCAGGGCCACGACGTAAAGACCGGCAAGCTCAAACTCGGCGGAGTCGGGGCCGGCACCGTGTACGACGACAAGGACGGCATGGTCAAGCTGGTGGTCGACAAGGAGTACGGCGAGATCATCGGCGCCCACATCGTCGGCAATGCCGCCTGCGACATGATCGCCGAGCTGGTCGCCGTGATGGCCCTCGAAGGAGGCATCCAGGAGCTCCAGAGGATCGTCCACCCGCATCCGACCATCTCCGAAGCCGTCCTCGACGCCGCCCGCGCCGTCGACAAGTGGGCCACCCACGCTTAACAGGAGTCGGGCGGGAAGCGTCAGGAGTCGGGCGGGGTCAAACCCGCCCTCCATTTCAAACCCGCCCCTCCCATTCGAAGTAGCGGATGGTTGGGAGGGGCTCTGTCTGAGATGACCCGAGGCGAGTTCTTTTTTGATCTTGGGTCTCCTTATGCCTGGCTTTCAGCGGAGCGGGTTGATTCGGTTTTTGAGTCGGCCGGGTTGGAGGCTCCGGTTTGGCGGCCGGTCTTGCTCGGTGGGCTGTTCAAGCGGTTCGACCGCTCTTCCTGGGCGAAGACCGGGCGGCGTGACAGGGGCATTGCCGAGATCGAGCGGCGGGCCCGTGAGTACGGGTTACCGGAGCCGGTCTGGCCCGAACCCTGGCCGGACAGTTATCTCTTCGCGATGCGGGTCGCCACCTTCGCCGAGCGGGAAGGCCGCCTGAAGGAGTTCACTCTGGCCTCCTTCCGTGACGGCTTCACCCGCGGAATCGACCAGGCGACTCCGAAGCATGTGCTGCAAGCGGCGGCGAAAGCCGGTCTCGACCCCGAAGTGGCCGATCGGGCTGCTGCGGACCCCGAGATCAAACAGACCCTGATCGACGCGACCCGGCGGGCCGGCGACCTCGGTGTCACCGGCATTCCTTCATTCCAGATCGGAGGCGAGATCTTCTGGGGAGACGATCGCCTCGACGAGGCGATCGGGACCTGACGCTCAGGCTGCGAATGCCTCGAGGTCCGCGCGTACCCGCTCGGCCTCGATCGTGACCTCGGCCATGATCCGTCCGGCGGAATCCGCATCGCGGTCGCGGCCCGCTTCCTCGAGGTCGGCCAGCAGTGCCGCGAGGCGGCTGGCCCCCAGCTGACCCGAACTTGACTTGAGCCGGTGGGCGTCCGCCTGGACAGTCTCCAGGTCCCCTGAATCAAGGGCCGCGCGAAGCCCTTCGACCTCGGTCGGCAGCTTTCCGGTGTACATCCCGACGATCCGGCCCAGGACTTCCTTTCCGCCCATCTGCGCGGCAACTTGGTCCAGAGTTGTCTCTTCGATTGAACTGCTCATGACAGGGGTATTCCCGAAGCGGATTGATCCGACGCCGGAAGGCGACCGCAGCGTAGTCTCACAGCTGGCCGTCCCGTAAAACCAGGAGAAATTTCTTGCACGATTCCGGCACCCCTCGGATTCTCGTCGTTGAAGACGACGAGGTTATCGCCGCCCTGACCACCAGCATGCTCGGAGACAGCGGCGAAGTCACCTGGGCCGCCAGCGCCGAGCACGCGCTCGAGTTGCTGGACAACTCCGACTTCGACCTGGCTGTGGTCGACATCGGGCTGCCCGGGATCAGTGGTCTGGACATGATCCGCGAGGTCAAGCAGCGGGATCCGTTGCTCTCGACCCTGATCCTGACCGGCGAGGCGAGCTTCGACAACGCGGTCGAGGCGATCCGGGCCGGGGCCGACGACTTCATGCAGAAACCGGTCGACGGGGCCGAACTGGTCGCCAAAGTGGGTGAGCTGACCGCGATCTCCGCCCGGCGAAAGTCCGAGTCACGGGAATCGGTACTGGCGATCGGCGCGCATCCCGACGATGTGGAAATCGGGGTTGGTGGAATCCTGCTGCGGCATGCCGCCCGCGGCGACCGCGTTTCGCTCTTGACCATGACCGGCGGTGAACAGGGCGGCGACACGGCCGAACGGGCCGAGGAATCCCGGCGGGCCGCCGAACTGATCGGCGCGAAGCTCTTTCACCGGGACCTGGCCGATACCAGTGTCAGCGACGGCGGCCTCACGATCGGCACGATCAAGGAAGTGATCGACGAGGTGAACCCGACCACCGTCTACACCCACACCGCCCGCGACGTTCATCAGGACCACCGCAACGTCCACAGCGCAACCCTGGTCGCTGCCCGCGGCGTACCCCGGATCTACTGCTACCAGGCGCCATCGACCACGGTCGAGTTCAAGCCGACCAAGTTCATCGCGATCGACGACTTCATCGACGAGAAACTCGAGGCGATCGCGGCCTACGACTCGCAGGCCACGACCCGGGCGTACCTCGAACCCGACCTGCTTCGATCGACCGCCCGCTACTGGAGCCGGTTCTCCGGATCCACCTATGTCGAGCCGCTGGAGGTGATTCGCGAAAGCGACCACGGCCTGAGGCCCACGAGCGAAACCCGGGAAAGAAACCCCAAGGAGATGACCAATGGCTGACCCCCGCATCCTGATCACCGGAACCGGGGGCCCTTCGGGGATCTCGATCCTCAAGGACCTCGAGGGCAAAGGCTACGACCTCTATTCCGGCGACATCGACCCCTACGCGACCGGGCTCTACCTGGTCGACGAGGACCACCGGATGCTGCTGCCGCGCGGGGACGCCCCGGATTTCTCCGACCGGATCCTCGAGATCTGCCGAAAGCTCGAGATCGACCTGCTGATTCCGACCGTGGACACCGAACTCCTGCCGATCGCCCGCCGGCTCGAGGAGTTCCGGGCGGCGGGGACCGACGCCGTGGTCGCCTCGGTTGAAACTCTCGAGACCTGCCTCGACAAGTGGGAGCTGGACCGCCGCTGCCGGGGAGAGGTGAGGGTCCCCGAGACCGTTCTTGTCGACGCTTCCTTTGAGCCATCCAGCGTCGAACTTCCGGTAATCGTCAAGCCGCGAAGCGGCAGCGGGTCCCGCGGCATCCGGCTGA
>JAEZIQ010000097.1 GCA_023436605.1 Actinomycetes bacterium
ATCCTGATTGTCGGCCTCGGCAATCCGGGTCGGGAGTACGAGCGCAGTCGGCACAACGCCGGTTTCATGGTCGCGGCGAAGCTCGCCCAGCGATGGGATCTGCCGCGGGCGAAGGACAAGTTCAACGCCCGGATCACCGAAGGAAGGATCAGCCCCGGCGGCCCCAGGGTCGTGCTGATGACCCCGCTCACCTACATGAACGAGTCGGGCAAGTCGGCCGGTCCGGCCCGCGGCTCGAAGAAGAATCCGCTCGAGAGGGTGATCGCCGTCTACGACGAGATCGATCTGCCGTTCGGTGAGATCAGGACCAGGCTAGGTGGCGGCGCGGCCGGTCACAACGGGGTCAAGAGCCTGAAACAGGGCTTCGGCAGCGCCGATTTCTGGCGGGTGCGGATCGGGGTCGACCGCCCCGACAGCACCGACCCGGAACGGGTCGCCGGCTACGTACTGGGCAAATTCTCCGAGAGCCCGGCGCAAGTCGAGAACCTGATCGACGATGCCGCCCGGGAAACCGAGAGACTTGTAGAGAGAATCGCCGCCGGGGAAACTGGCGAGGAACAAGCGAACTGAGGAAACGATGAGCCTGACCACTTATGAAGTCGATGACCGCGGCGTCGCGCTGATCCAGCTCGACCGGCCGAAGGCGCTGAACGCAATCAACACGGAGATGCTGGTCGAGCTGATCGAGCACGTGGCTGTCGCCCGGGGCGACGAAAATGTGCGTGTGCTGGTCTTCTCCTCGACCGATTACATGGCCTTCTCGGCCGGCGCCGACATCAAGGAAGACATCGACGACGAGGCCAAGGTCAACAAGATGCAGCTCTTCGCCGACCTCTACGACGCGGTCGTCCAGTTCCCCAAACCGACTATCGCTGCCTGCCACGGTTACACGGTCGGCGGCGGGGCGGAGATCGCGGTCGCCTGTGACATTCGGATCGGGGGCTCGAACCTGCAGATGCGGTTCCCGGGTGCTGCCCTGGGCGTCCCGGTCGGTCCGGCCCGTCTGGTCACTCTCTGTGGCCTCAGCCACGCCAAGTACCTGCTGCTCTCCTCGAACACCGTCAAGGCCGACGAGGCCCTGCGGATCGGCCTGATCAACCAGGCCGCGCCGGGTGCGGCGACCGAGAACACGGCCCTGGAGCTGGCTGGCCGGATCGCCGCGCATGAACCCGCGGGTGTTGCCCGACTGAAGCAGATGCTCCACTCGTGGGATGACATCGAGGGCCGTTCCGAAGCCGAAGGAAAAGGCCAGGTCGACTGGCAGCGCAGCGGCAAGGGTCTTCATTAAGTAGTCGGCGAGCTTCGCTCCGCCTCCCAGGTCAACCCGCCAGCCCAAAGGACTCACTGATCGATGGGCTGGCTCCGTCCGGTGGCTATTCGTGGCGGGTTAGGAGGGGGGCCATTTCCAGTTCGCTGGCTATTTTGAGGCCGTGTTGTTTCAGCTGGGTGGTTCTTTCGGGGCCGTCGGGGTTGCCGATTCGCTCGAGGGCTTCGGCGAGGGCGAGTTCGCTCCGGGCGAGACAGGGACGCGCGTTCATCGCTTCGCAGGTGACGACGGCGTTCTCGAGCGCGGTCGCGGCTTCACGGTTGCGGTCCTGGAGCAGGAACAGCTCCCCGCGCAGCAGGTTCACCGGTCCGAAGGTGGGCGCACCGGGACCGAAAATGGTCCAGAGATCCTCCATGTCCGCCATCAGGTCGGTGATCACGCTGGCCCGCTCCGCGTCGTTCATCGCAACCGCGAGCATCGACGCAGCCGAGCAGAAGACCGGTTTTATTAGCGGCATGCGGGTGATCTTCCGCACCTCTTCATAGTCGACTGACTCGACCTGTCGGAGGGCTTTCTCCTTGTCGCCGGCCTGCCAGTAGCCGAGAGCAAGCCCGGCTTCCCAGGCCGGCCAGGTGTTCCAGCTCCGGGCCACCGAAGCCTCAAGCTCGAGGATCTCCACGACCTCGCCGAGCTTGCCCCGCTGGGCGTAATCCATGTAATGGAGAGCGTCGATCATCGCGATCCGCGCCGAAGGCGGCATGTGTTCCCCGGCCAGGGCGAGCTCGGTAATCCGCTCGCCGTCGGCCCAGCGGCCTTCGAGGAAAGCCCGGGCGGCCTGCAGCGAGTAGTTGGTGTTCCGGATCTGCGGGAGGGTCTTGCTCAGGGCCTCGTGGCGGGCGATGTCGGCGGCCGATTCCGCGCCCCTGCCGGACTTGGTCAGCATCACCGCCCGCAGGGCGAGGGCCTCGGCCACGTCTTCGCGATCCTCGGAGTCTTCGGCGATCTGAAGCGCCCGGTCGGCGGCCGCGAGCCGTTCTTCCGCGCCAGTGCTCTGAAGGAGATAGAAGTGAAGCGAGACGATCACCCGGAAATAGGTCTGATCGTCCAGCTTCTCGGCCATCTCGATCGCGTCGGCACCCATCTGGGTGGCGTCGTCATCGGGGTCGCCGCTAAAGAACTTGAGATGGCTGAGGTTGGCCATGGTTTCGGCGCGCAGGGGGCTGTCCCCGGGAGGCAGCAGCTCCAGCGCTTCGCTGAGCAGCGAGATCGGGGTGTCGCGAACGTTGTCGAACGCTTCCCAGCTGCCCCAGCTGACCCCGTTGGCCGCGCGGGCGAAAAGCTCCGGAACACCGGACTCGCGCGCCGCTTCGGCTGCCTCCGAGAAGGTTGCGACCGCCTTGGGCAGGAGTGCCATCCGCCACTCCGCCTCCGCCCGGTTGAGCAGCAGCTCCGCCAGCAGGGTGTGGTCGACCGGCTCGTCCGCCCGACAGGCAGCCACGGCCCCGTCGTAGAAGCCGACCGCTTCGTCATAGGCGAGGCGTTCCTCGGCTTGCCTGGCGGCCAGGGTCGCGTAGCGAATTGCGCGATCGGCCTCGACCGGGCCAGCCTGGGTGAAATGCCAGGCCAAAGTGGAGAGGTCCTCGTCACGCTGGTGACCGAACCGGTTCTGGTTGCGCAGCTCCAGCGCTTCGCCGATTCGCCGGTGGATTGCAGCCCGGCGAGTCAGGCTGAGTTCGTCCCGGAGCGCGCTCCGGACGAGGGCGTGAACGAACGTGTAGCGGCCGGGAACCGATCCCGACTCATCGAGCAGTCCGGCCGCAGCGGCAGCATCGAGCAGCTCGATGATCCGGTCTTCTTCCTCGTTCGTGGTCCGCTGGAGGATCTCGAGATCGAAGTCCCGGCCGATCAGGGCTGCCCTCCCGAGCAGTTCGGCACCACCATCCGGGAGCCGCGAAACCCGCTGGGTGATGATCTCGCGGATCTCCGGCGGTACCGCCGAGGGGTGATTCTCGCCGGATTCCTGGAGGTTCCGCACCAGCTGCTCGATGAAGAAGGGGTTGCCGCCGGTCTGGTCCCGGATGATCGGGGCCAGACTTTCGTCGAGCCGACCGGCGATCATCTCCTTGACTTCGTCCTCGTCGAGCGCCTCCACACTCAGGCGCGTGGTCGGCAAACGCCGCTGCAACTGGGTCAAAGTCTCCGGGAGCCGGCTGTCGGCCGGCAACTCGGTGTCCCGGTAGATGCCGAGCGCCAGGATGCTCCGCAAGGGATTGTCGCCGGCCATGCTGGCCAGAAGCCGGAGGGTGGATTGATCGGCCCAGTGCAGGTCGTCGAGGATGATCAGCATCGGCCTTCTCGCGGAGAAACGGCCGATCATCCGCATCACCGCTCCGAACAGGGCCTGCCGTTCCGATTCGAGATCGGAGGTCGGTCCGGGAGCCGGCAGGTTCATCCGCCGGGCAAGGTCCGGCAAAAGCCGGGAGAGAGTCGGTCCGTCGCCGCCGACGATGTCGGCCGGGTCGATGTCACCCAGCTGGCGGACTGCCGACTGCAGGAGGCCCGACCAGATCCGGAACGGGCGCACTTCGTCCGGTTCGGATCGGCCGTAGAGCACGGTGACGTCATCCCGGCTCGCCGCGAGTTCGGCCGCGAGCCGGGTCTTGCCGACACCACCCTCACCGACCAGTAGCGCAATCCGCAATTCGCCCTCGGCGGCCAGGTCGAGTTCACCCTTCAGCTGGTCGAGGATCCGGGTCCTTCCGACCAGGAAATGGTCCTTGATTCTCGGGTCGATCTCGAGGCCGACGTTGGGCCGGTCCGGGGTCTTGGCTGGTCCCGGTGCTGCCGTCCCGGCGGCCGTTTCCTGCGGGGCCCCGGGCCCTTCATGGGCGTTGAGCAGACGCTCGTAGATCGCTCCCAGCTCGGGCGCGGGGAAAGTGCCCAACTCGTCCCGGAGCAGCACCCGGAGTTCCTCGTAGGCCCGCAGCGCCTCGGCAATGTTTCCCTGTGCCTCGAGCAGCTCGATCAGGGCAGCACGGGCGGATTCTCTGAAGGGTGACGCGTCGACCGCATTGCGCGCGGCCCGCTCGGCCCGTGCCTGCTCGACCGGACCGAGCCGGGACCCGATCCTGGCCACGGTCTCGAGTGACTTGAGCCGCATTTCCTCGAAGTAGAAGCGGTGCTCCTCGATCCAGCGTGCTTCCAGTCCGGGCAGCAATCCGCCTTCGAAGATCCGGGCCGCCTCCAGGGCGTCGTCCCAGGACTGTGCCAGTTGATCGGGAGCAGCCCCCTGGCTTCCGGCCACGGTCTGGGCGCTGGCCAGTTTTTCCTGGGCCACTTCGAAGTCGATCCAGGCGTCCTCGCCGAGCTCGAGGGTGAGCTCGGTCCGGCCCTCGAGACGACCCTTGCCCAGCGCCTTGCGGAGTCGCGAAAGGGGAGGAGCGAGTAGTGCTTCACCGCCGCTGGGCAGACCTTCGTCGGCCCAGAGTGCTTCGACCAGTTCATCCCGCCTTACCGGCCGGGAGCGGTTCAGCACCATGTAGGCGAAGATCAGGCGACCCTGCCGGCCGGGTAGCTCGCCTTCCAGCTGCTTGCCGTCCCAGGTGAGCGTCAACCTGCCACAGACGGTGATTTCGGGATTCGCCACCGGGGCAAACTACCCGAGTGGGCCGGTCGTTGGAATGGCACTCACGGGCGCAGGTGCCGCTTGAGGATCGCCTGCATGTCGAGTCGCCGGGCCACTTCCTCGCCTTCGTGGCGGAGCCGGAGCCGGCGCTCCTGGCCGTCCGGGTCGCCGAGTGCTTCCAGGGCATTGGCGAGCGCCAGCCGGGTCCGCGCCAGATAGGGGACGGCGTCCATGGACTCGCAGCTGACCAGTGCCCGTTCGAGCGCGGTCGCCGCTTCCCGGTACTCACCGGTCAGCAGGTGAAGTTCGCCGAGGTGCATCTCGGCAGGGCCCAGCGTGGAGCCGATCCGGCCGATGATTATCCACTCACCCTCGAACGGGCTCAGCAACTCGATCAACTTCGCGGCGCCCTTCGCGTCGTCGAGTTCGCCGGCCAGCATGTTGCCGACCGCGCAGAAAGGCAGCAGGGTGTTGTTGAAGTCCCTGGTGTCGTCGAGGCCGTCGTAGCCCATCTCGGCGACCGCAGCGCGCACTTCGTCAATCTGCCCGGCCTGGGCCTTGGCAAGCAGGAGCCCAAGTCGCCAGGTCGGCCACATCTCCCACCCCTTCGCACCCGCCTCGAACAGCTCGAGCCGGCCGAGGTGCTCGGCCAGACCACCCTGTTGGGCCCGGACCATGAACCGCAGTGCATCCTCGACCAGCAGCGCCGCGCCCCGGGGCATGCCCTCGCTCTCGAGTTCACGAACCAGTTCCTCGCCGTCCTGCCAGTCGCCGGTCATGAACCAGGCACAGGCACGCATCGCCTTCGAGATGGTCCGGATCTGGGGCAGGGTCTCGCTCATCGCGTAGTGGCGGCTCCGGTCCGCTTCCGCCTCGGCGCCCCGGCCCACATTGATCAGCGAGAGCGACCTTGAGACGAGCGCCTGCCCGATCAGTTCGGGGTCATCGAGCTTCTCGCCAAGTTCCAGCATGCGCTCCGAAGCCGCCAACCGCTCGGACCGGCGCAGCGGTTCCCAGCGCCGGTAGGCGGTCGCCTGGATGACACCGAACTCGGCTTCGTCATTGCCCCCGGTTCGCTCGATCATCTGCAGGGCCTGATCGGCCAGCTCCCGCGCTTCCGCAGCCTTCCCGCTGCCGTAATAGAGGCCGTGACCCAACATTGCCGTGAGTTCGGCCCGCAGCGGACTGTCATCAGGGGGAAGGCCGTCGAGCGCCTCGCGCATCAGGGTCAGGTGCTCGGCCAGGTCGGCATCGAAGGCGTCCCAACCGCCCCAGCGACTGCCGATCGCCGCTTCCGCGGCCAGTTCTGGCAGGCCGGATTCGCGGGCCGACCGGGCGGCTTCAAGAAAGGTGTCGCCCGCAGCCTGGAGGGCGCCGTTTTTCCACTTCGCCTTGGCCTGGTTCAGCAGCAGCCGGGCGAGCAGGCCCTGATCGACTGGTTCGTCGGCCCGGGCGGCGGCGATCGCTCCTTCATAGAAGTCGACCGCCTCGTCATACGCGAGTCGGGCTTCGGCCTGTTCGGCGGCCTGCGTCGCCCAGTGGACGGCGCGATCGGCTTCGGCCGGCCCGGCCTGCGCGAAGTGCCAGGCCTTCTCGCCGACCCGGCGTTCGGGGCGGGTCGAGGTCTGCCGTTCGATCGCTTCGCCGATCTCCCGGTGGACCATCGCCCGACGGGTCAGTCCCAGCTCGTCCTCGAGGGTGCTGCGAAGCAGGGCATGAACGAAGGAGAACCGCCCCGGCACGGTCGGTGACTCATCCAGCAACCCGGCCGAAACTGCGGCGTCGAGCAGGTCGATGACCGTGTCCTCGTCGAGACTCGTGGTCGCCAGCAGAATCTGGAGGTCGAAGTCACGGCCGATCAGGGCTGCCCGCCTGAGCAGTTCTGCCCCTCCTTCCGGCAGGCGATTGACACGCTGGGAGATGATTTCCCGGACTTCGGTCGGGGCGTCGCCGGGGTTGTCCTCGCCGCTTTCTTCGTAATGCCGGAGGAGCTGTTCGAGCAGGAAGGGGTTGCCGCCGGTCTGGTCCTGGAGGACCGGTGCCATCTCGGGATCGATGCGGTCCCCGATCAAGGTTCCGACGGCTTCTGTGTCAAGCGCCTCGACCCGGAGTTTGAGGGTCGGAAGGCGCCGTTGGAGATTGATCAGAGTTTCCGGCAGCAGACTGTCATCGGGAAGTTCGGTGTCCCGGTAGAGACCCAGGGCGAGCATGCCGCTGGGCGGGTTGTCGCCGGCCAGGCTGGCCAGCAGCATCAGAGTCGAGCGGTCTGCCCAATGCAGGTCGTCGAGCACGATCAGCATCGGCTGGCGGGCCGAGAACCGGCCGATCATGCGTAGCACCGCCCCGAACAGCGCGCGGCGTTCGGACTCGAGGTCGCCAGCCGGTCCCGGGGGCGGCAGTTCCATGCTGCGAACCAGTTCGGGCAGGATCCGGGCCAGGGTGGGGCCGTCACCCCCGACGATCTCGGCCGGAGAAATGTCACCGGCCTGGCGCATCGCGGAGCGGAGCAGTCCCGACCAGATCCGGAACGGGCGGATCTCATCCGGCTCCGAGCGGCCGTAGAGCACGGTCACGTCATCCCGCCCGGCGGCCAGCTCGGCGGCGATCCTGGTCTTGCCGATACCGCCGTCGCCCGCCAGCAGCGCGATCCGGAGATCACCCGCCACGGCCAGGTCGAGTTCCCGGTTCAACTGACCGAGGATCTCCTCGCGGCCGACCATGCCGATCTCGCCGATTCGGGGGTCGATCAGCTTGCCGATCTCCTCGGGCGATGCCCGACGGTCAGCTGGCACCGGGTCACCCGTTCTCCTGGCTGACGCCGAAGCTGATTCGTCTCCGGCGCCGGGGACCACGGCGTTATTGCCGACCGGGGGCCGCGTGCCGCCTTCGTGGGCGTTGAGCAGCCGCTCGTGGACTGCATTCAGTTCCGGGGCCGGGAAGGTACCGAGTTCGTCTCGCAACAGGACCCTGAAGTCCTCGTAGGCCCGGAGTGCCTCGGCGATGTTGCCCTGCGCCTCGATCACCTCGATCAGCGCCGTGCGGGCGGATTCCCGGAAAGGGGCCGCGTCAACGGCGGCTCGCGCCGACCGTTCGGCCCGGGCCCGTTCGGGGTCACCGAGCCGCGCCCCGGAACGGGCGATCAGCTCGAGCGCCTGAAGCCGAAGTTCGTCCAGCTGGTTGCGGTACTCGTCGATCCAGCCTGCCTCGAGGCCGGGCAGGAGGCCGCCGGAAAGGATCCTCTCCGCTTCGACCGCCTGATCGTAGGCACCGGCATGATCACCCGCCTGCTCCAGATGCCGGGCCGTTTCGATCGCCTTCTGGGCTTCGTCCCAGTCAACCCACGCATCCTCACCGAGGGTCAGCGAGAGCTCGGACCGGCCTTCGATCCGACCCGGGCCGAGTGCCTTGCGCAATCTCGAAAGTGGAGGTGCGAGCAGCGATTCACCCCCGCTCGGCAGGCCTTCATCTGCCCAGAGAGCCTCGACCAGTTCGTCCCTGCGAACCGGACGGTTCCGGTTCAGGGCAAGGTAGGCAAACAGCAATCGTCCCTGGCGTCCGGGCAGCGATTCCCCCAGCTTCTCCCCGTCCCAGGTAACTGTCAATCGGCCGCAGAGAGTGATCCGCGGGTCTGTCATCGCAAGGTGCCTGTCATTTCGCCGCAATCCCCGTGCAAGGTGCCTCGGAGATTCTGCCAGCCATGTCAACGCCTTCACTCATAAACATCATTCCCGCGGCGGCTCGTATGGCGCCGAAAACCTCCCAGGAAGTCGCCTCGGCTCTGGCTGAAGCTGCCCGCCTCGATCGAAAGATCGTCGTCTTCTCGACCGGGCACGGAATCCCGCCGATCGGGGACACCTCGGAGCGGATCCTGCTCGACATGAGTGCCTTCGACAAGGTGGAGATCGATCCGGTCGCCCGTACGGCCCGGGTCGGAGGCGCCACCCAATGGATGGAACTGGTCGCCGCTGCCAATGAGCACGGACTCACCGCGCCGTTCGGTTCCGCCGCGACGGTCGGGGTCACCGGGTACATGATGGGGGGAGGGGTTGGCTTCATGTCACGTCACCTTGGACTCGGCAGCAGTTCGATCCGCTCGGCCGAACTGGTCACGCCCGACGGTCGCATCCGCCGGATCGACGCCGGCTCCGACCCTGATCTTTTCTGGGCCCTGCGCGGCGGCGGTGGTGGTTTCGGAGTGATCACCGAGCTCGAGATCGACCTGACACCGGTTCCACAGATGGCCGGCGGCGTGCTCGGCTGGGGGATCGAGGATGCGGAACGAGTGCTCGCCGCCTGGTCCGAGTGGACCCAGGGGATCGACGATGACATCACCAGTGCGGTCCGTTTGATGCATCCGCCGGAAGGTCCGGCTCTGACCGTGGTCGTCGTCACCGCTCCCCGCGCGGCGGAGGAACTGAACCGGATCATCGAACCACTGGCTGATCTTCAGCCGATGCTGAACACGGTCCGGGACACGAACCCGGACGCTTTCCTCCGCGAGTACACCGATCCGGAGATTGACCCGACCGAGCCGCCTCATGTCTTCGAACATGTTCTGCTCGACCGGCTTCCAGCCGAAGCGGTCCAGCTCGCGGCCGAGTTCGCCCAGCCGAAGACCGGCTGCGGGGCGATGATGGTCGAGATCCGCCACATGGGTGGAGCGATGGGGCGTCCGGCCCCCGGTGGAGGGGCCTGCGATCTGATCGACGGCGAATACCTGTTCTTCGTGGTCGGTTTCCCCGAAGCGGCGGAGACGATGAACCACGCGGTCGACGTCCTCTCCGACTTTGGCCGCGGTCGGACCTACTTCAACTTCATGCCGCGGAGGACCGGACGCCAGACCGCCTACGGCGAGGAAGCGATCGAGCGGCTGGCCGACCTCTACGAAGCGGTTGACCCGAACGGTCTGATCGACCATCCCCACCCGATTTCCCGCACCGCCAGCGTCGCCGACGAAACCGCCCCGGCCCCGGCCGTGGCAAGCATCCCCGGCTGACAGCAGCCCGGCGGGGCAACCCCAAACGCAAGAACACCGGTGCCCGGCGGTCGACTCCCAGACCGCCGGGCGCTTTCACTTTGCGGATCGTGCTTTGATCGTTGGCCGTGTCTTTGCGACCGACAATCGACCTGCTGCTCGAGGATGAGCAGATCGCCCGGCTCTCGGCCGAGGTTCGCGATGCCGTGGCCGCGAAGGAGGAGGGCGGTGGATCCGGCCCCGCCGTGCGGGCCGAGGTTTCGGCGACCCTGCGCCCGGCCCTGATCGCCTCCCTGCTCGAAGACGACCTCGGCCTCGAGGATCGCCCCGCGTTGATCGTCACGCCCGATGACCGTTCGGCCCGCGAGGTGGCCGCGGCACTGGGTGCCTTTCTCGGCGACCGGCTGGTCCGCTCCTATCCCTCGCGCGGCACCGGGTACGCCTCGCAGGTCACGCCGCCGCCCCACCTGACCGGCCTCAGGATCGATGCGCTCGACTCCTTCGGACGAGACGAAGACCGGCCCCCGGTGGTGGTCGCCAGCGCGATCGCCCTGGCCGAATCGGTTCCCGATGCGTCTCTGCGGCCAGCCGGTTTCCGGCTTGCCGTCGGTGAGGAGCACGAGCCTTCGCAGATCGCCTCCGACCTGGTCGCGGCCGGATACGAACGGGTTGACCAGGTCCAGGAGCGCGGCCAGTTCGCGGTGCGGGGCGGCATTCTCGACGTCTTTTCGGCGACCGAGGACCGGGCGACCCGGATCGACTTCTTCGGTGACGAGATCGAGTCGATGCGGTGGTTCTCGACCTTCACCCAGCGGTCGCTGGGCCAGGCGGAATCGATCGAGCTCGCCCCCGCGGCCGAACTCGACGTCGACCACCGCGAGATGGCCGAACTGACGATCGCCGAGGCCCGCGAGAACGAGACCGACATCGATCTGACCGAGGCGCTGCCGCTCGATCACTTCCGCGCCCCGCTCGACCTGATTCCCCAGAGTGCCGCGGTGATCCTCACCGCCGACGAGGAGATCGAACCGGCGCTGAAGGATCACTGGGAGGACGTCACCACGGCAATGCACGCCGAGGACGCCAAGCATCTCTACGAGGACGTGGCCGGACCCTTGAACGAGCGGGCGGCCTTGATCCTGGTCCGGCCGGGTGACGGGGAGCAGGCACTGAGGGCGATGAGTGCCGAGACCCCGGCCCGCAACCTGAAGGAAGCGGAAGCTGAGCTGCGCAAGCTGGTCGAGGCCGGCTATCGCACGGTGGTCGCCTTCGACTCCCGGGGCGAGGCGGAACGGGCCCGCTATGGATTCGACCGGCTTGACACCAGGATCGTCGATAACGGACTGATTCCGGTCGATCCCGGCGTCAGTCTGGTCGAGTCTCGCCTGAGCGAAGGTTTCATCTCGCCGCGGACCAAGGTAGCCGTGCTGCCCTTCCGGCGGCTGCTCAACCGCCGGCGCCGGGCCGATGAACGGGCTCCGGAAGCGGTTCGGGGCCGACTCACCTTCTCCGAGCTCCGGGTCGGCGACTACGTAGTCCACGAGGACCACGGCGTAGCCCGCTTCGCCGGTTTCGAAACCCGCGAGGTTGGCGGGATCACCCGTGACTACCTCTACCTCGAGTACAAGGGCGAGGACCGGGTCTACGTACCGACGGATCAGTTCGCGAAGCTCTCGCGGTACTCGGGCGGGGCCGGCAGCCCGACCCTTTCCGCCCTGGGCGGCAAGAAGTGGCTCAACATGCGGGCCCGCGCCCGCGACGCCGCCTCCGAGATCGCCGGCGAGCTGGTCAACCTCTACGCCGAAAGAAAGACCCGAAAGGGCCATGCCTTCGGTCCTGACTCCGAGTGGCAGATGGAACTCGAAGCGAACTTCCCCTGGCGCGAGACCGCCGATCAGATCGAGGCGATCGAGGCGGTCAAGGCCGACATGGAATCCGAACAGCCGATGGACCGCCTGGTCTGCGGCGACGTCGGCTACGGCAAGACCGAAGTCGCGATCCGGGCCGCGGTCAAGGCAGCCTCCGACGGTAAACAGGTGATGATCCTCGCCCCGACCACGATCCTCGCCCAGCAGCATCTCGGCACCTTCCGCGAACGTCTGGCCGACCTGCCCTTCCGGGTCGACGGGGTCAGCCGCCTGCGTAAACCAGCCGAGGTCAAGCAGGTGATCAGCGAGTGGGGCGAAGGCAAGATAGATGTCCTGATCGGCACGCACCGCCTGCTTTCCCGTGACGTCAGGGCGAAGGACCTTGGTCTGATCGTGGTCGACGAGGAGCAGCGCTTCGGGGTCAAGCAGAAGGAACTGCTCCGCCAGATGAAGCTCAAGTTCGACGTGCTTTCGATGTCGGCGACCCCGATTCCCCGCACCCTTCAGATGTCGATGTCGGGACTTCGCGACATTTCCGTGATCGAGACGCCGCCGGAAGGGCGCCGCCCGGTCCGGACCTATGTCGGTCCCTGGGACGAACAACTGGTCGAACGGGCGATCAAGCGGGAGATCAACCGCAAGGGGCAGGTCTTCTTCCTCCACAACCGGGTCGAGAGCCTCGATGACGCGGCCGAGAAGCTGCGCGCCCTGGTTCCCGGGGTCCGGGTTCAGGTCGCCCACGGCCAGATGGAGGACGACCAGCTCGAGGCGGCGATGCTGAACTTCCTGCGTGGCGATGCCGACGTGCTGGTCGCCACCACGATCATCGAGTCCGGGATCGACATCCCGGCCGCCAACACCCTGATTGTCGACCGGGCCGACCATCTCGGTCTGGCCCAGGCGTACCAGATCAGGGGCCGGGTCGGGCGATCGCGCGAACGGGCTTTTGCCTACCTGCTCTATCCCTCCGAGGAGTCGCTGACCCAGGAGGCGTCGACCCGGCTCGCGACCCTGGCCGACCACACCGAGCTCGGTTCCGGCTTCCGCATCGCGATGAGGGATCTCGACATCCGCGGCGCCGGCAACCTGCTCGGCGACGAGCAGTCCGGCCATGTGGCTGCGGTCGGTTTCGAGCTCTACTGCCAGCTGATTGACGAAGCGGTGGCGGACCTGGCCGGACGGGACGAGTCGGCGAACGAGCCGGAACCGGTGCGGTTCGACATCGGCATCGACGCCTACCTGCCGGCCAGCTACGTGCCGTTCGAGGCGGCCAAGATCGACATCCACCGCCGGATCGCCGCGGCCCGGCGCCCGGGCGAGCTGCGCCAGGTCACCGACGAGCTGGTCGACCGCTTCGGACCCGTGCCGGAGGAGGTCGAGAACCTGATCACGCTCCAGCAGGCCCGCATCGACCTCGGTTCGACCGGCGTCGAGCAGGTCCAGTTCCGGGGCGGCAAGCTGACCGTGTCCGGGATCGAGCTCGATTCAGAGCAGGCGGCCGGCATCAGGGAGAAGGTGCCGGGCGCTGTCTACGAATGGCGTTCCCACGAGTTGTCGGTGCGGGTAGACGACGACCCCGCGAAACGGCTCGCAACCGTGTCGGAACTGGGTCGCTCTCTGGCCGATATGGATATGCTCACCGAGTCGCAAAAGTAGCTTTGTGCGACTAGCCACTTGAACTTCTAGGAGGAGTCACTGCATGAGCGGGGCACGCAAATTCGGGTTGTTTGTTTTCGGAGCCATTCTGGTGGTTCTTTTCGCAGGTATCGCGATTGCCCAGGGCATCACCAAGCCCACCGTCCCCAGCGGCGACATCATCCTGGTCGAAGACGTCCCTGATGGCCGGGGCAACATCACCGAAGAGGACTTCAACCGCTCCTTCGAGCAGACCTGGAAGCGCGGCGGTCTGCAGGCAGCCCCCAAGAAGGGCGACGCCCAGTACGACCAGGTCCGGGAAGCGGCGATCAACGACCTGCTTGACCAGGCCTGGCTGACCGGCGAAGCCGCCGAACTCGGCGTGTCCGCCAGCGATCGTGAGATCGACAACGAGCTGGCAACCATCAAGAAGGACCAGTTCCCGACTCCGAAGGCTTTCCAGGAGTTCCTCAAGACCAGTGGCTTCACCGACGAGGAAGTCCGCGAGCGGGTCGAACTCCAGGTCCTGAGCCGGAAGATCCAGGACAAGATCACCAAGTCGATCACCGAAGTGCCCGACGACGAGATCGAGAACTTCTACGAGTCTTCGAAGGAAAGCTTCACGACCCCCGAGTCGCGTGACATCCGCCTGATCGTCACCGACAAGAAGGCCGACGCCGAAAAGGCCATCGAGGAACTCGGCGACGACCCCTCGGACGAGGATTTCGCCAAGGTCGCCAAGAAGCTTTCGGTCCACGCCAGCAAGACCGAAGGTGGCAAGACCACGGCCACCGAAGGGGCCTTCCCCGATCCGGCCGGTGCCGACATCATGAGCGCCGAAGTGGGATCGATCGAAGGTCCGATCGAGGCCGGCAAGCAGTTCTATGTCTTCCGGGTCACCAAGGTCACCCCGAAGAAGACCAGCTCGCTCGACGAGGTTCGCGATCAGATCACCCAGCAGCTCCTGCCCACCCTGCAGCAGCAGGCGATGACCAACTTCGTCGCCGATTACAACGCCAAGTGGACCTCCCGCACCTTCTGCAAGGAGGACTTCACGGTGGAGCGCTGTGACAACTTCGAAAGCGACGGACGCCTCGAATCGGCTGATCCGAAGTGCTACGAAGCCGGCGCCGGCAAGAACCCCGATCTGGCCTGCCCGGCTCCGATCGAACTGCCGAAGCCGATGGCTCCGGGTGGAAACGCGACGTCCGGCGGTCTCACCGGCCAGACGCAGAACCTGCCGCAGCGGCCGGTTCAGCCCTCCGACGCGAATGCCGACGAGGCCGCCGCGGGCGCTGGTCAGCAGATCGACCTGAGTCAGCTCCAGGGCGCGGCCGGCGGCCAGTAGCGGCATGGAAGCCGGCGACCTCGCCGGGGCCCTCGAGCGGCTCGACCGGGTAACGCGGGAACTCCGCGAGAAATGCCCGTGGGACCGCGAGCAGGATGCGCGTTCGATCGTCCCGCACACGGTCGAGGAGGCCTACGAGCTGGCCGAGGCCGCCCGTGAGGGCGATCAGGCGGCGATGCGGGACGAGCTCGGAGACGTGCTCTTCCAGGTCGTCTTCCTTTCGCTGCTGCTCGAGGAACAGGGAGAAGGTGATCTGGCCTCGATCGCCAGTCAGCTGACCGACAAGCTGATCCGACGCCATCCCCACGTCTACCCGCCCGAACCGGAGGAAGCGGTCGCGGGGATCGAGACTGCGGACGACGTCCGCCGCCAATGGGATGAGATCAAGCGCGATGTCGAGGGCAGGAAGACCGAAAAGGACTGGCGAAAGCCCGCCCTGCCGGCCCTGATCTACGCCAACAAGGTCCAGTGGAAACTCGATCCGGAAGAGCGTCCGGCCAACGCCGGCGCAGGAAACCCGGACCGGGACCGGGCCGAAGCCGAGGTCGGACGGCTGCTCTGGGAAGCGGTCGCCGAAGCGCGCCGCCGGGGAGTCGACCCCGAGCTGGCCCTCCGGGCAGAGGCCGAACGGCACGCGGAGACCCTTCAAAAGTAGAATCGACGGCCAAATGAGCACCATCGAAGCCGTCCACGCACGCCAGATCCTCGACTCCCGGGGCAACCCCACGATCGAAGTCGAGGTCTCCCTCGACAACGAGTTCACCGGTCGGGCCGCCGTGCCCTCCGGCGCTTCCACCGGCGAGTTCGAAGCGGTCGAACTCCGTGATGGTGGCTCCGCCTATCTCGGCAAGGCCGTCACCCAGGCGGTCGCCAACGTCAACGACGTGATTCGACCCGAACTGCTGGGCTTCGACGTCAGCGACCAGGCCGGTCTCGACAAGCTGATGATCGAACTCGACGGCACCGACAACAAGGGTCGGCTCGGCGCCAATGCGATCCTCGGCGTCTCGCTGGCCGCGGCTCACGCCGCCGCCGCGGCCGAGAAGCGCCCGCTCTACAGCTACCTCGGCGATCTTTACGGCGAGTCGAACCCCTCGCTCCTGCCGGTGCCGATGATGAACGTCCTCAACGGTGGCGCCCACGCCGACAACTCGGTCGACTTCCAGGAGTTCATGGTCATGCCGGCCGGCACGTCGAGTTTCTCCGAGTGCCTGCGGGTCGGCACCGAGGTTTTCCACGCCCTGAAAAAGATCCTCTCCGGCCACGGGCTCGCTACCGCCGTCGGCGACGAAGGCGGCTTCGCACCCAACCTTGCTTCGAACGAAGCGGCCCTCGAGATCCTGATCGAAGGCATCGAGGCAGCCGGTTACAAGCCCGGCGAGGAAGTCTTCATCGCCCTCGACCCGGCCACCTCGGAGATCTACTCGGATGGCATCTACCGGCTCGAGCACGAGGACCGCGACCTGACCCCCGAGCAGATGGCCGACTACTGGCAGTCCGCCGCCGAACGCTTCCCGATCGTCTCGATCGAGGACGGCATGGACGAAGAGGACTGGGAGGGCTGGAAGCTTCTTACGAGCAAGCTCGGCGACTCGGTTCAGCTGGTCGGCGACGACCTCTTCGTGACCAACCCTTCGCGGCTCGGTCGCGGCATCGAACTGGGTGTCGGCAACTCGATCCTGGTCAAGGTGAACCAGATCGGCACCCTGACCGAAACGCTTGAAGCGATCCGCATGGCCTCCGACGCCGGCTACACGGCGGTGATCTCCCACCGTTCCGGCGAGACCGAGGACACCACGATCGCCGATCTGGCGGTGGCGACCGGGGCCGGACAGATCAAGACCGGCGCGCCGTCGCGGTCGGACCGTGTCGCCAAGTACAACCGGCTGCTCAGGATCGAGGAAGAACTGGGCGATTCGGCCCGCTTCGGCGGCACCTCGGTTCTCAAGCGGGGTAGTTGAAGGAAATGACAGTCCGGCCTAGAAGGGTCGGACGTGTCAGTACGTGCGCAGACTTACGGCGATGCCCGGCGTCCCCAGCGGCGCCGGCCCGCCGCCCGGCGGAACGCCGGCCAGCCCGGTGCGGGCCGGATCCAGTGGGACCGGCTCGGCCGGGTGATCTTCGCGATCGTGTTCGTGGTGCTCGTGCTGGCGATGATCAAGCCGGTCTGGAACGCCGTCCACACCTACCGTCTGGCCGGGCAGACCAAGGTCCGTCTGCATCAGGCCCAGGCCGAGCACGCGATGCTGGAACGCCAGGTCAAGAAAGCCCAGAGCAAGAACACGCTTCTGCGCGAGGCCCGGCGCCAGGGCATGATCATGCCGGAAGAAGAGGCCTGGATCGTAAACGGCATCAAGAAGTGAGCCGCGAGGCCGGAGGCCTCAGGTGAGCTTCTCCGAATTCATCGCCGGCCTCGTGCTGCTGGCCCTGGTAGCCGGCCTCGCTGGATACGCCGCCTGGCGACTGCGGGCAAGGCTCATGCCCGGCTGGAGCGGCGCCCCGGCCCGGCTGGTCGAAGTGGTCGCCGCGACCGGGCTGCTTCTGCTTGCGGCCGAGCTGCTCGGGCTGTTCGGCCTGCTCAAGGCCATCCCGCTGGTCATCCTGCTCGGCCTGGTCGCGCTCGCCGCCTGGCTCTGGCTATTTCCGCGCCCGGTTGGGCCGGACGACTCGGAGCCCCCGGCACCGGCGGTGCCGACCGGCGCTCAGGTCCTCGCCTTCGCGGCGGCCTTTGCCGTCTTCGCGCAGTGGGGAGCTTTCACTTCCTACAACCTCGACCATGGCATCACCAACTTCGATTCGGTCTGGTACCACATGCCGTTCGCGGCGGAGATCGCCCAGAGCGGATCAGTCACCACTTTCTTCCACCCCGAAACGGTCTTCCAGAACTGGTTTTACCCCCAGAACTCGGAGCTTGTCCACGCAATCGGGATCGTACTCACCGACCGCGACTTCATCTCGATCTTCATCAACCTCGGCTGGCTCGCCTTCGGGTTGCTGGCCGGCTGGTGCGTCGGCCGTCCCTACGGCCGCCCGCACCTGACCATGGTCGGGGTGGCCGTCCTGATGGCCATCCACACACTGGTCGTCCGGGAGCCCGGGACCGGCAAGAACGACGTGATGGCCGCCGCGCTGATCCTTGCCGCGGTGGCGATCATGCTGAATCGCTCCGCGGCACGGCCTGACCCGCCGGGCCGGGTGCGGCCGGACTGGGCGATGGCCGCCGGAGGATTGGCGGTCGGATTGGCGGCCGGGACCAAGGTGACCGCGCTGGCTCCCGCTTTCCTGATCACCTGCGCGGTGATCTATGCGACCGTTCCGGGCCGTCGTCTGCGGGCGACCGGTGTCTGGCTTGGTGCCGCCTTCGCCGGGGGAGGGTGGTGGTATTTGCGCAACCTGATCGCCTCCGGCAACCCCCTGCCCCAAATCAAGAAGATCGGACCGATCGACCTGCCCGGTCCCGACCGCCTCCAGATCGGCCGGCCCGACTTCTCGGTCGCCCATTACCTGACCGACACCGGCGTCTGGAAGGACTACTTCGCCCCTGGGCTCGAGCAGGGCTTCGGCGCGATCTGGCCGCTCCTGTTCGCCCTGGTGCTGGGTGGACTGATCCTGGTCATGCTGACCGCTCACGGCCGCCTCACGCGTACTCATGGTGCCGTGGCCCTGCTGGCGATCCTGGCCTATCTGATCACGCCCCTCAGCGCCTCGGGTCCGGAAGGTGATCCGACCGGATTCGCGATCAACCTGCGGTTCCTGATCCCGGCACTCGGGCTGGCCGTGGTCCTGATTCCGCTCTCCTCGTGGTTCGATCGCGGATGGCGACGGTTCACCCTGGGCCTGCTGCTGGTCATTCTCTTCGTCGGCACCACGGCGACCGACCCGGTGATCTCCGCTCCCGGACGGAACTTCGGTCTCTTCATCGCGGTCCTCTTCGTTGCCCTGCCCTTTGCCTTCTGGATGTCTCGTGAACGGCTCTCCGGGTACCTGTCGTCGCCGGCGCTGGCCGTCGGTCTCGGTCTGGCCCTCGCCGTGTTCGCCCTTCTCGCCTGGCCGCTCCAGAAGAGTTATTTCGACAGTCGCTACCAGGCTTTCGAGCAGGCCGACTCATCCGGACTGGCCCAGCCCTACCGCTGGGCTTCCGGGGTGACCGACTCCAGGATCGCCCTGGCGGGCACCACCGCCGGGTTCAAGCAGTACGGCTTCTTCGGTTCCGACCTTTCCAACGAGGTTGTCTATGTGGGCCGCGAGGTGAGCGAGGGAGGCTTTGACGCGATCGGAACCTGCCGGGAGTTCGCCCGGAAGATCAACGAGATCGACCCGGACTACCTGGTTACCTCTCCCTTCCTCAATTTCAATGACTACGGTGATCCGATCGATTCTCCGGAAACCATCTGGGCCTTGAACGACCGCTCACTCGAGGTTGAGGTCCACCCGATTCTCGACGCCGCCCACCCGGTCGTGGTCTGGAAGGTCGACGGGCCGCTGGATCCGGAGCGCTGCGGGGCACTCGGACCGGAAGAGGAGTACATTCCCGGCCTCAAGTGAGTTACCCCCTCGAGAACGCACTCTTCAACTGGGAGGCCGGCATTGACCGGCTGCGAGATCTCGAGCGTTCCGGCGAGCTGCGTGGCGACTCGGTGACCGTCCCCGTTCGTGAGGAACTGAGAAGACGCCTGGGGGCGACCTTCACCGCCGCGGACCTGGCCGCACTCTACGGCGAGGGAACCGACTGGGCCCTGATGTTGCCCGGTGTTGATGCCGGGATGTCAGACGTCCAGGAGCTGATCGACGCGGCCTTCTGGCTTCAGCTCCAATCCGCCGGCGATTTCGCCGGCGGTCGCGTCGTCATCGACCTCGAGATGGAGCCTTAGGACTCTTCGGGCTCTTCGCCAGCCCGGCGAATGACAATCTGGTCGGCCTCGACGGTGACGGTGACGTCACGCTGGCCGGCCCAGTGCTCGGTGTAAGCCTGGATGTCCTGGACGGCCGGGTCGAGCCAGAGCCCGTAACCCTCGTCGCCGTGGTCGAACGTACCCTCAAGCTTGTTGCCGGCTCCGCGACCCCGACGTCCGCGACGTCCGCGACGACGGCGACGCGGCCGACCTTCGGCCTCCGAACCATCGGTCTCGGTGTCGTCGGAATCAGAGTCCGAGTCCTCCGCGGCCTCATCATCGCTTTCACCCTGGGCCTCGCGCTCGGCGGCCTCGGCGGCAGCTTCCGCTTCGGCCTTGGCGCGGGCGGCCTCCTCTTCGGCGGCAGCGGCCTCGATCTCGGCTTCGATTTCGTCGCGGAGATCGACCTCGGCAGCGCCTTCGGCGTCATCGCCGGGCGAAAGGTCGTGCTGGCGGCGGAACTCGCGCAGTTCCGAAGCACTCACTTCGAGTTGGTGGGCAATCCAGGCATCGGTGCGGCCCTGGTGTACCCAGGCACGAATCTGGTTCAGTTGGGGGCGTAGTGATCGACGAGCCATAGCGGTCACCGAGTCTAGTCAAAGCGCTTGGGATTGCGCTTCGCGGGGTAGCGGAACAGGAAGTCCCCCGTCCCGTCGGCCGAGTACCTATTATTAGGTAACGAACGACCCAATGCGTCGAATGGAGTCACATGCTGGTACTCACCAGAAAAAAGGAACAGAGCATCATCATCGGCGAGAACGTGGAGATCATGGTTCTCGGTGTATCCGGTGACAAAGTACGTCTGGGGATAACCGCACCACGCGAAGTCGACGTCTTCCGCAAGGAAGTTATTGACGAGCGCGGCGTGCAAGTCGAGGCCGAACAGGCCTGACGAAGCGGGACCCGGAGACTCCACGGAGTCTCCGGTTTCAGTTCTAGCCCATAACCAGGAGCAGAGCCTCGAACATGGCGATGGTCACAACGACCACGGTCACGATCAGGCAAACGGCCAGCACGCTGAAGCGCACCTTGCCCTGCTGCTGGGAGCGCGTCACCCTGCGGGCACGCGAACGGTTCACGGCGCGGTTGCGAAGCTGCTCCCGTCGACGCTGCTCGAGAACTTTCTGCTGTTCGAAGGCTGCTTCGAACTGATTTACGCTTTGACGCATTCTCATAGTGGTTCGGTCAGCCGAAAGCGAACTTTCAAAAACAGACCGTCCAATCACCGTAGCAAATGATTGGCCAATCTCAAGTCTTCGCTCACATTCCTGTGTCCGAGATCACAGAAGGATCACGGAACCGCACGGCGAAGCTCACCGGTTGGCCTCGGCACGCCGACCAGAGTCCGCGACCGGCCTTGCGGGCCTTGTCTTCGAGCGAAGCGAAGTAGCCGGCCCGCGATGTGTTGGGCGGGACCTCGAGCGTCCTTGCGTATCCCCGCTCGAGCAGTTCTGCCTGCAGCAGGGTGGAGCCGGAGTAGACGTAGGCCAGCAGTCGACCGTACCGGTCGCGCCTTTCCCGGTCGAAGACCAGCCTCACCTCGTCGCCTCCGCCGAGCAGCTGCCGGTTCAATTCGGTGGCCTGGGGAGCGAAGCAGGCCGGGGCGCCCTCGTCGTAGTTCATCTCCGGCGTATCGATCCCGATGTAGCGGACCGACTCGTTCTCGCCGTCGAGCCGAACCCGGATGGTGTCGCCGTCGGTCACCGAGTCGACCTCCGCAGAAACAGGAGACCCCGCTTTCGCGGGGCCTTCTTCAGATCCATCATCTCTCTGCGTGTACCACCCGATCGCCCCGAGGACGACCAGCAACACCACCGGGATCAGGGCTCGCCGGAAGTGATCCGGAAAGAGATCCCCGGTCTGGTGTGGCGGGCCACCCAAATGCGAGCGGGGGTGGCTCAAGCTACGGGGTGCGCTTCACGTTGGCGAGCAGGGTCTCCTTGATCTGCGCGATGATCTCGAGGGCCTCATTCCACTCGCGCTGCCAGACGTTGCGGCCGAAGATCACTCCGGAGCCGCCAGCGTCCATCACCGACTTGGTGTGGCCGAGCACGGTCGCATCGTCGGTCTTCGAACCGCCCGAGAGGACGACCAGCGAACGGCCGGCCGACTCGACGCACTGACGCATCGCTTCTTCGGCGGTGACGTCGAACTCGTTGTAGGGCGGCTGGGTGGCCTTGTCCTTCTCGGCGTCGATCTTGGGGTAGTTCAGCTTGACGACATCGGCGCCCATTTCCATGGCCAGACGGGCGGCGTAGTCGATCGCGTAGAAGGAATTGGCGCCACCCTTGGCGTCGATCGCCTCGCCACGCGGGTAGGACCAGACGACCAGCGGCATGCCGAAGCGGTCGCAGTCCTGGCGGACCTGACGCAGCTGCGCGAGATCCTCGTCCTGGCGAGGGGAGCCCACGTAGAGGGTGTAGCCGATCGCGTCGGCGCCGAGGCGAACCGCATCCTCGACGGTCGCGTTGCATGCGGAGAAAGCGTGGGCGGAGGAGGGGATGTCCGTCTTGCCGTTGACCTTGAGGATCAGCGGCACCTCACCGGCGTAGTCCGGGTAGTACTTCTCGGCCATGCCGATCTGGCAGGCGAGCGCCGAGTAGCCGGCTTCGGCGGCCAGCTTGAACTGGTACTCCGGATCCTTCGAGGCCGGGTTCGGGAAGAAGTCCCGGGGCCCGTGCTCGATGCCCTGGTCGATCGGCAGCAGCATCAGGGTTCCGTTACCCGGGCCGAACTCGAAGAGCAACCGGTGAAGTCGCGCGCGCTTGCCCGGAGGCAGCGTCGCAAGCAATGACTTCTGTTCGGTCAGGGTGTTGGCTTCCATTTGCTTCTCGGTCCTCCTGGGGGATTTGGAAAGAGTCTTAACGGGCAGTATGTCAATGCCGGAGCGGATCAGGTGGCTATCCTCGGGTAAGCGATGAGCGAAACCGAACTCAGCGTTGTCTGCAAATCATGCGGGGCCGAAGTCAGCCCCTACGTGACCGAGTGCCCGTACTGTGGCGCCCGGGTCCGCAAACGTGCTCCGGATCTCGAACGGGGCGGCGACGGAGGGCTCGAACCGAAGCAATCCCGACGTGAAAAACGCCGGGAAGAGAAGGCCCGTCAGAAGGCTGTCCGTCAGCTCCGATCAGCCCCTGCCGTCACGGTCGGCTCCCGCCCCTGGGCGACGATCCTGCTCATCGTGATCCCGGCCGTGGCGATGCTGGTGCGGATCGCCTTGGGTAACGCGCTCGTCGATTTCGGCGGTCTGGTCGTGCCGTTCGACGAAGAGTGGTGGCGGGTCATCACCGCCCCCTTCGCCTACCTGAGCGTCGGCTATCTCTTCGCGGTCGGCCTCGCGATCGCCCTTTTCGGTTCGCGGCTCGAGCGCAGGCTGGGAACGGTTCCCACCTTTGTGCTGCTGGTTGCCTGCGGCTCCCTCGGTGTTCTCGCCGCGTCGGCCGTGGCCGATGCCCGTGACGCGGTTACCGTGATCGCGGGCGGCAACGGCATCGCCCTCGGGGCGATCACCGCCTGGTTCACCGCCAACCGCTCCGCGATGAAAGCCGAGGGCGAGTGGGTCGACATGATCGGGGTACTGATTGCCGCCCTGGTCATCCTGCTGCTTCCGGTGGTGGTCCCGACCGCCGACTTCTGGTCCGGGCTCGCCGGCGGCCTGGTCGGCCTGCTGGCCGGTCTGCTGGCCACCCGTGTGAACCGGTAATCCGCTCCCGGCAACCAGGTTCAAATCACCGGTGCCATATCCCGGTGATTTGAACCGAGACAGCCAAAGACCGTCCGGACGGGCGCGGAAACCGGCATGGGGTTGGCTAAGGTTGCGGGGGTGTCCGAGCATTCCATCTCTGATGAAGAACTGGCCGCGGCCGTCGCGCGGCTGAGTGACCCCGAACGTTTTCGCGAAGCCGAGATGCTGGTGTCCCGGGTCGCCCCAGGCCTTTCGGCGGTGCTGGTCAGCGCCCTCGGCGAGGGAGGCTGGTTCGGGGAATCGCATCAGTCCGAGACCCTCAAGGCAGCCACCATCCCGGACCCGGACGAACGCCTCAAAGCGGTTCATGCCCTGCTCACCGAAGAGACCCAGATGGGAATGATGGTCGGGGTCGCTGTGGGCTGGGCGCTCAGGCAGGAGCTTCAGGAAAGCGGTGCGATCGGCACCCCCGAAAACGAGAACGAGGAGAGCTGAAAATGGAGATCCGCTACCACGGACATTCGTGCTTCGAGTTGAGCGAAGGGGAGACGACCCTGATCGTCGATCCTTTCCTCGCTCCCAACAATCCGAAGGCCGATCTGACTGCCGACGATGTCTCGGTCACCCACCTGGCCCTGACTCACGGTCATGCCGACCACGTCGCCGACGCCGTCGCGGTAGCGACGAAGAACAAACCGCAATGTGTGGCAATGGTCGAGGTCGCAAACTGGCTCGAGATGCAGGGGGTCGAGAACGTTTCCGACCCCAACCTGGGCGGCACGGTCCGCTTCGATGACGCCGGCCTTTCGATCAAGCTGGTCCAGGCCTTCCACACCAACACCCTGCCCGGCTCCGACGAGCGGCCCTTCAGCGCCGAGCTCGGCACCCCGATCGGGATGCCGGCCGGTCTGATCATCGAGATGGGTGGATTGACCCTTTATGACGCCGGTGACACCTGCCTTTTCGGTGACATGGAGCTGATCGGCAAACGCCATGGGGTCGACATCGCCCTGCTCCCAATCGGCGGGCACTACACGATGGACCGCGAGGACGCCGCCTACGCGGCCGAACTGATCGGGGCCCGGCGGGTCATCCCGATTCACTACGACACCTTCCCCCCGATCGAGACCGACACCGGCGCCTTCGCCGATGACCTCGCCGCCAAGGGGATCGAAGCGATCATCCTCGAACCGGGCGAAACGCGCACTCTCTGAGGCGGTCCCCTTAAACGAAGAACGCCGCCCGGCGGGGCGGCGTTCTCACAGGTCGTGTTGCCGGTTACTGGCCGGTCGTTCCCTGGGGCGTGGCCGGCGGGGCCGGGGCCGGGCTCGGCGAGGTCGGCACCACCGGGGTGGCCGGGTCGGTTACGACCGGAGTGGTCGGGGTCGAGCCGGGAACCTGCGGCGAGGTGGCCGGGTCGGTCACAACTTCAACCGGAACCGTGGCCGGGCCTTCGTTGACGATCTCGTCCGGCGGGTAGGTGGTGCGACCTTCGAGGCCGTCGCCACCTTCACCTGTCGCCGGGGCGGTCGGGGTCACCGGTTCCACCGGAGCGGTCGGAGCGGCGTCCGGGCTGGTGGCCGGCGGCGTCACAGCCTCGGGACCCGGCGCCGGAACAACTTCGGTCGGTGCGGCCGTGGCCTTGTCCAGCTCGGGTTCGGTCACCTCCGACGGGATCACGGGAGCGGCGTGAGCCGGCTTGGCCGGATCGGCAGAAGCGATCGTCTTGGTCGTCGTGGCCGAGTTGCTGTCAACCGGGCTGGTCGAAACCTTTTCCTTGACCTCGACGGCACCGGCGGTGATCACCGCCGCGGTGACGACTCCGGCCCGGGCCTTGGCGCCACCCGCGCTGGTCACGGCACCGATGCCCGAAGCGGCACCAGCGCCGGCGCTCATCGCGGCGGCACTTGCTCCGGCACCCGCACCGGCGGCGCCGGCAGCTCCAGCACCGGCACCGGCAGCACCGGTTCCGGCGGCGCCGGATCCGGCAGCACCGCCACCGAGTCCGAGCTTGGCCGCGATCGCGCCCTTAAGGGCGACCAGCGGACCGATCGGCATCAGGGCGGCGAGCGCCTTGTTGTCGGTTCGAAGCTGTTTACGGAAGGCGGAGCATTCCTCGCAGTCACGCACGTGGCGGCGGACCGGGCCGGAAGCCTTGGTCAGTCCTTCGGCGGCTTCGGCGAGCTCGACCCGGACTTCGCCGCAGGTCAGCATGCGGGCCTGGCTCGCCTCGGCCAGCGAGATGCGGGCCCGGACCAGCAGCGACTTGACCGAAGGCACGGTCGTGTCCATCGCTTCGGCGATCTCCTCGTAGGAGAGGGCATCGATCTCGCGCAGGAGCAGGGCGGCGCGCTGGGTTTCGGGCAGCTTGGTCACATCCTGCAGGAGCTGGCGGAACTCCTCGCGGTTGTGAACCTTCTCCGCGGTCGAAGCGGCATCCACCATCGGGACGAGGTCCATCGACTCCTGAGCGATCGCCTTCGGCTTGCGCAGGTGATTCAAAGAACGGTTACGGGCGATCCGGTACAGCCAGGGGCGAAGGTTGATCTCCCGGTTGTCGGCCATCATCGCCTTGTAGGCGTTGACGAAGACTTCCTGGAGAACGTCCTCGGCGTCCTCGGTCGATCCGATCATCTGCCGGCAGAAGCCGAGCAGACGAGCCTGGTACCGGTCGACGATCGTGTCGAAAGCTCCCGCGTTGCCGGCCCGCACCATGGCGACCAGCTTCTCGTCGCCTTGAAGCTTCAGCAGGGGCGACTTCCGGGCGAGTAGACCTCGACGTGCCGCGTGATTTAGTGCCGATGCTTCCAAGGGACTCCTTCAGACTGGGAACCTTGCGGTTCGGGTTTCCTCCTGTGCTTACGGAAACACCGTACCCAGCCAAATGTAGCGGTCTCTTAACGCGGATATTCCAATTCCTAAAGATTTGTCCGCATTCACCATTGTACGGGGGTAACCCGCCGAAGGCCCAGGTTTTAGGCTTGGGGAGCCCGGATGGCGGAACGGTAGACGCCGCGGCCTTAAAAGCCGCTGTCCCTTCGGGGGCGTGCGGGTTCGAATCCCGCTCCGGGTATTAAGTGCGGAAGAGGGCGTTGAGGGCTAGGCTTGGACCACATCGTCCGCACGCTGAGAAGGGAACAACCAATTGACTAAAGAGCGACCGCATCTCGGGTGGGTCAGGTTCGTAATGGTTCTGGCCGGGGTCGTGACCCTTCTGGCGATTCTCTCGACCTGGGTCGACCGTCAGGTCTTCGACACCCAGGAATGGGGCGACACCTCGGAGAAGCTGCTCCAGAATCCCGAGATTCAGCAGGCGGTTGCCAACTACGCGGTCGATGAGCTCTACGCGAACGTAGACGTGCAGGGCGAGCTGAAGAAGAACCTCGACAAGGTCAACAAGGACCTCGGTGACGTCCTGGCCGGGCCACTGGCCGGGCTTGGCCGGCAAGGTGCCGACGAGCTAGCCCTGAAGGCACTCGAGAGCTCGCAGCTCCAGACCCTCTGGCGCAGCGCAAACGAAGCCGCCCAGAAGACCCTGGTCGACCTGATCGAGGATCGCGGCGATATCGTCACGACCGGTGGAGGCCAGGTTCGCCTCCAGCTGAAGCCGCTGATCGTCGAGATCGCCGACCAGGTCGGACTCGGCAACCAGGCGAGGGACAAGATCCCGGATTCGGTCGGCGAAATCGAGATCGTCGACTCGGAAGAGCTCGCTCAGGTCCAGACCGTGGCGAAGCTGATTCATGGCACCGCCCTGATCTCCTCTCTTCTCGCGATCGCCCTGATCGCCCTGGCCGTCTACCTTTCGCCCGGCTACCGTTGGCTGACTCTGCTCTGGCTGGCGGTGACCCTGGTGGTCGTCGCCGTGCTGGTCCTGATCATCAGGTCGGTGGCCGGCAACATCCTGGTGCCCGAGCTGGCGACGCCGGATGTCCAGCCCGCAGCCCACGCTGCCTGGGATATAGCCACCGAACTTCTGCACTCGATTGCCTGGACGGTGATCTGGTCGGCCTTCCTGCTGGCCCTGCTGGCCTGGCTGATCGCGCCGACCAAACCGTCGGCCCGGGTTCGCGAGTTCCTCGCGGTCCCGTTCGGTCGCTACCCCGGCGTCGCCTTCGGCGTCCTCGGGTTGATCGCTTTCGTCTTCCTGCTGATGGGTGCCGGTGACGGACGCGAGCTCCTGGTCCGGCTGGAGATCGTCATTTTCGCCGGAATCGGTGCCTGGTTTTTCCGGCGTCAGCTCATGCTCGAGTTCCCGGACGCCGATTTCGCCGCGCTCAGGGAATTCGGCGAACGTTCCCGGGACAAGGTTAAGGAGGCCTGGGCCGAAAGGCCTAAGAACATCCAGATGCCGAAGTTCGGGGGCAAGACCGGCGAAGAAGCAGAAGGCGGCGAGGAATCAGCGGGTCAGGCGCAGCCCGAAGCGGAGACTGCCGTGCTTCCCGCCGCTCCGGAACCGGCCGCTCCCGCGCCGGCGTCCGAGTCGAGTCGGCTCGACCAGCTTGAGCAGCTGGGACGGCTCAAGGAGGCAGGGGTGCTCGACGACGAGGAGTTCGCGGCCGAGAAGAAACGGATCCTCGGCGAAAGCTGAGGGTCCCAGGCCAGCCCCGGTCAGATTCGCGCGGCGGCGGTGATCGCGCAGCCGTAGAGGATGTCGTGCTCGGAGACCTCGATCTCCAGCAGATCGAAGGTGCGCATGATCTCGATCAGGATCACCACTCCGGCGACGATCGCCTGGGCCCGGTCCGGGTGGAGACCGGGCACCTGTTGGCGTTCCTCCAGAGGAATCGAAGCGAGCCGCGACAGCCACCACTGAACCGTGCCCAGCGGCAGCCTGTGGCCTTCGATCGCGGCGGGGTCATAGGGCTCGAGTTCGAGGTCGATCGCGGCCAGTGAAGAGGGCGTGCCGGCAACCGCGATCGCCCGGTCGATCTCTGGCAGCTCGACTCCATCGAGCGCCGTTTGGACGAGCTTGCTGATGTCCCTGGCGAGGGCTTCGAGTTCGGCCGAGTCGGGTGGATCACCGGTGAGGATGCGCTCGGTGTGACGGACCACGCCGGCCTGGAGCGAGGTGTGGAAGACCACCTCGGGACCGCGGCCGACGATCATCTCGGTCGAACCGCCACCGATGTCGATGACCAGCAGGTTCTCGTCCGGGTCACGTCCGGACGACGTCCCGAGGTAAGTCAGGTTGGCCTCCCGGTCGCCGTCGATCACCTGGCAGTCAAGCGCGAAGCGTTCCCGGAGTTCGGCCACGAAGGCGCTGCCGTTCTCGGCGTCGCGGACCGCGCTCGTCGCGATGACCATGATCTCGTGAGCTTCTTCCTCGTTGATAAGGGCGACGTAGCTGGCGATCGCCTCGCAGACGGCCTCGATGCCTTCGCTTGAAAGCTGGCCCGAATAGTCGACCCCCCGCCCGAGCCGGGTGACCCTGCTTTCGCGGTAGATCTCGTCAACCTCGGTTCCGTCGACGTCGGCGATCAGCAGTCGCGTCGAGTTGGTGCCGATGTCGATTACCGCGACGCGGACGGACGACGCGCTCTTGGGAAGGGTGGCAGGCAAGGTTCAAGAATATTCGGCAGGGATACTCTCGGGGGTATAGGCAAGCGAGCGGAGGACGAAATGTCAGACAGACTTGAAGGTGCGGTGGCGCTGGTGACCGGTGCGAGCAGCGGCATCGGTGAGGCGACGGCGAGGACTCTGGCCTCCCAGGGAGCCAAGGTCGGGCTGGTTGCCCGGCGGGTCGAGCGGATCGAGAAGCTGGCCAAGGAAATCGCCGCCAACGGCCACACCGCCCTGGCGATCGAGGCCGACGTGACCGACCAGCGCCAGGCGATCGCCGCGGTCGAGCGGACGGTCGGTGACTTCGGCCGGCTCGACATCGTGGTCAACAACGCCGGGGTGATGCTGCTCGGACCGATCCATGGCGCCCCGACCGAAGAGTGGGACCGGATGATCGACGTCAACATCAAGGGTCTCCTTTACACAACCCACGCCGCCCTGCCTCACCTCTTTGCGGCGACCAAAGACTCACCCCGCAAGGTTGCCGACGTGGTCAACATCTCCTCGGTCGCGGGCCGGGTCGCCACCGCCGGGGCCGGCGTCTACAACCTGACCAAGCACGGGGTCGGAGCCGTTTCCGAGGCACTCCGCCAGGAAGCGAGCCGCCACGGGGTGCGGGTGACGATCATCGAACCGGGTTTCGTCGAAACCGAACTCCAGGGACACAACCGCCCGGAGGTCCACGAGAAGCTGAAGGAACGGATCGCCAAGATCGAACCGCTGAGCGCCCACGACATCGCCGACGCGATCGAGTACGCGGTTACCCGGCCGGCCCACGTCTCGGTGAACGAGCTCTTGATCCGGCCGACCACCCAGCCCTGACCGTCAGCCGGTCGGGACGTTAGCCGGGGCGATCACTTCGGCCAGGGCAACGAAAAGCGAAGGTGCCGGAGCATCTCCGTCCGGATTCGAGATGTCGGTGTTGACCAGGGTCACGATCGCCGCCCGCTTGCGGGGCAGATAAGCGACTTGGGTGTTGTAGCCGGGAATCTCGCCGGAATGCGAGATCCAGCCGTTGTCGACCCCGACCCCGAAGCGGTACGAACGGGTGCCGTTGATCGAGGCCGGGTTCGGCTTGAGCCGGAGGCGCTGCATCCTCGGGCCGATCAGCGACCCCGTTCCGAGAGCCTTCGTGTAAACCCCGAGATCCTTGACCGTGGAGACGATCTGGCCGGCCGAACTGAGGAAAGTCGGGCTCCAGTTGGTCGCGTCGCGAATCGGGGTTCCGCTCACCGCCTGGTCGGTGAGGCCCCGCCAGAAGGGGCGGGGGAGGGCCATGCCGCCGGGATAGGAGGTGGAGTTCATGCCGAGCGGTTTGAAGATGCGCCGCTTCATGACCTGCCTGATCGGCCTGCCGGTGACCTCTTCGATGATCTTGCCGAGCATCAGGAAGTTCGTGTTCGAGTAAAAGAAGCCGTTCCCGGCCGGGAATTTCCGCGGCGCGGCAATGCCGGCGTCGATCAGGGTCCAGGGATTCCAGGTGGTCCGCGGCCGGGTCAGGTAACGATCCACGATCGAGCCGTCGATCGAGTAGGAGTTGATGCCGCTGCTCATATCCCCGAGCTGCCGGATCGTGATCTCGTCGGCGCCGGCCATGTGCGGGAACCAGCGGTCGACGGCGTCGTTCAGTTTCAGTTTGCCCTCCCGCACAAGCTGCATCACGATCGTCGCGGTGAAGGTCTTGGTCACCGAACCGATCCGGGTGTGAGTTCCCGGCTTCGGCCTGGCGTTTTTCCCGGTGCCGCTCATGCCCCGGGTGGCGATCCAGAACCGGTTCTTGACCCAGACCCCGACGATCGCTCCCCGCGCTTCGGTCCGGGCGAAGGTCTGGTTGAGGGCCTTGGTCAGGTTGGCTTCGGTCCGCGGGGAAAGGCTGCGCTTGGCGGCGGTGGCCGGCGAGCCAGGGAGCAGCAACGTGGCAAGCAGGCAAAGCGTGAAAAGGGCGCAGGTGGCGACGCGCCGCGAGGCAGTGAGGTGAGGCATTCGGACTCCGCTGTAGTTCTTTCAGCGGACTTCCGGACCGCCCTTCGGCAGCGGATGCTAGCGGGAGGGGCGGTCCGGCCGGGCTGCCTCCAGTGATTCAGGGGTCAGGGCTTGTTCGGCTGCTCTTTGCCGTTGTCCTTGCCGTCGAGCTTGTCGGCAGCGTCATCAGTTGCTTCGTCGATCGCGTTGCCGGCGTCATCCATCGCGCCTTCGGGATCATCTGCGGCGTCATCGATCGCGTTGCCGGCATCATCTGCGGCGTCATCGATCGCGTTGCCGGCGTCGTCGGTGGCATCGTCGATCTTGTTGCCGGCGTCATCGGAAGATTTCTCGATTTTGTCACCGCTGTCGTTGCTCTTGTCGTCGTTGTCGTCGCCGCAGGCGACCGCGGTCAGGGACAGGACTCCGATTGCGATCGCCGAGAATACTGCTCTCAGTCTGGTCAGGTCAACCACAGGTACCTCTCCGTTGGGTTCACCATTGGCTGTACCCGCCCGAAGTTGGCTCAACCGGGTCCCGATGAGGCTCGAGCTGAACCGAGCGGTTTCCGTTCGGTTATCCGTTTGAGGCGGGAAAAACGCAGCGGTATCTGGCGTTGCTCGACCCGTACACATACCCGGGGCTGAGGACACCTGCGTCGGATATCGCGACGGTGAATCCGCCGCCGGAGTCGAGTCCGTTCAGGTCCAGATAAGTCCCGGTGTGTTCGTTGCCGCTCAGGGCCACACCCGGCTGCTGCCGGAATCCTTCCAACTCACTTAGATCGGGCAAACGCGAGCCCGCTTCACCACACACCATGGCCGCGACGGGCCAGGTGGCGGGGCCCCGGGTCGAGCTTTCAAAGCAGGACCCGGCGTATGCGGTCGTGCCATCCGGGCAGCGGTCGGTTAGCTGGGCTATCAACCCCGGACTCAGCGCGGCGGCCGTGTCGGCGGATTCGGCGGATGTCGCCCTTGTCGCGGCCTCGGCGGTCGCGGCCGACGTCGCAGCGTCGGCGAGTGTGGCGTGGGGAACCTTTCCGAGTGATCGCTCGAGGATCTGCTTGCCGCGGACGGTGTCCGGCTTGAGGTCGGCACCGGGGACCGAGCCGGCCTTGATCTGCCTGCCGGTGATCGAACCCTTCTTGATCTTCTTGCCGTCCAGCACACCCGTCGCCACGGCGGTACCACCGAGCGCCACAAACAAGGCCAGGGTCGAGACCACGTTCGCGTAACTGATTCCCTGCCATCTGCGTCCCATCAGACTCCCTTCCGGATTCCGGTCAACGCAAACATATCCGCAATGTCTGAACCCTAAGCTGCTTTTCGCCATGGGTCCCGAATTCGAGTTCACGACAACGCTTTGGGTTCACGGCAGCCCGGCAGCCTGAAAGGCCTCGTCAGGCCACTCGCAGCAGCCCGATTTGCGCGCTCACCCCTGGAAAAGCGTGGCGGCCATAAATTGCTAGAATCGGCAATCCGCCGCGGGGTGGAGCAGTCAGGTAGCTCGTCGGGCTCATAACCCGAAGGTCGCAGGTTCGAATCCTGCCCCCGCTATGACCGCAAGGTCTGCGCACCGCCCCCTCTCGCCAGGGGGTTTTGTGTTTAAGTGGGGCCTCAGTTGGTAGATCGTGGTCTCGGTGTCTCTGGGAGGGCCGGGCAGGTGCAGAGGAGCGTGGCATGAAGGTAGGGATTCTGGGAGTGATCGCGGCGATCGCGATGGTCGGTGCTGTGGCTTCTACGGCTGGGGCTGCCTATCCGGGAGCGAACGGCAAGATCGTCTACGAACGAAAGCCCAGCCAGTTCGAGATCAACTATGACCCGTGGACGGTTTCGGCCGGCAAGCCCGGTACGGCGAAAAGGCTCGTCCGTTTCCGCGAGCGCGCCTACGACTTCGTTTACTCGCCGAATGGCCGGATGATCGCCTTTACGGCCGAACTGCCTGCCATCGAGATCGTCGTGATGAAGGCAAACGGGACCAAGCGGCGGGTGATCACCCGGAAGATCCGCAAATGCATGGGCAAGCGTCGTCCCACCTGGTCACCCAACGGCAAGAAGATCGCCTTCACCTGCACCAACTCGAAGGGCTTCAACCAACAGGACGTGTGGTCCGTCAACCTGAACGGATCGGGCGTCAGGCAGATATCGAAGACCCACGACGCCTACTTCCCCGTGTGGTCACCGCGCGGCAACAGGATCGCCTACACCACCTACGGGGGCATCATTTACACGGTGCCCGCGCGCGGGGGCAAGAGCAAGATGATCAGTGAGGACGCGCCCGGCGGATTCCTGGGCGGGACCTGGAACCGGATCGACTGGTCGCCCGACGGCAAGACTCTGGTCGCGGACTCAAGCGGGGACGGGATCTACACCGTCAACGCCGCGACGGGAGCCACCTCGGCCAAGCTCGCACACATCGGCCTCGAGCCGGTCTTCTCGCCCAACGGCAAGAAGATTCTTTACGTCAATATCGAGAAGGCCTCGGGCGGCAAGGTCGACCTGTGGATGATGGACGTGGACGGCGCCAACAAGAAGCGGGTCACGCGAAACGGCTACAACCGCACGCCAAACTGGGGTCCACGGCCCTAAGCGGGCCTTGGTTCAAGGAGGAAAGCTCCTTCACCCGGATCCCGGGAAAGGCACGGTCTGCCACTCCGACCGCGGCCTTCAATCCGGAATTCGGCTGCCGGCGGGTGGGTGAACGCACATCCGACTCCACTTGCAATGGCAGGAGCTGCACCGTAGCGTCGGCATAAGGACCTCTGAAAAGAACAAAGGAGTGTTTATGGCGTTTGTCACGGTAGGTTCCGAGAACGATCAGGAAATCGATCTCTACTTCGAGGATCACGGCAGCGGGCAGCCCGTGATTCTGATCCACGGCTATCCGTTGAACGGTCGGTCCTGGGAACGGCAAATGCCGGCCCTTATCGATGCGGGTTACAGGGTTATCGCGTATGACCGAAGGGGCTGGGGACTTTCGAGCAAACCGCTCGGCGGTCACGATTACGACACCTTCGCTGCCGATCTCAATGCCCTGATCGAGCATCTCGACCTCAAAGACATTCTTCTGGTCGGCTTTTCGATGGGCACTGGCGAGGTCACCCGATACATCGGCAACTACGGCACGGACCGGGTCGCCCAAGCAGCGTTGCTCGGGGCGGTTCCGCCTTTTCTTCTAAAGGCCGATGACAACCCGGAGGGTGTCGACCAGACAGTGTTCGACGACATCAAGGAAGCCATCGTGAGTGATCGTTACGGCTACTTCAAGGCATTCTTCGACGACTTTTACAACGTCGATCAGCTCGCGCCGGACCGGATCAGCGACCAGGCCTGGCAGGCGAGTTTCAATACAGCCTGTCTCGGTTCACCGCACTCGACCTATGCCTGCGTCGACACTTGGCTCACAGACTTCCGTGACGACTTGCCGAAGTTCGACGTTCCGACCATGGTCATGCACGGCACGGAGGATCGAATCCTGCCATTCGACTCGACCGCAGCACGCTTGCCGGGCCTGATCGACGACGTGACCCTGATCCCGGTCGAAAATGGCCCCCACAACATCGGTTGGACGCACCCGGAGGTGGTCACCCCGGCCCTCGTTGCCTTCCTCGATGGGCGGGATCCAGCGAGCGGTTGAGCCGTTCGCGGGACGGATCCGGTGGCCTTGGGCAATCCCGGGGCAGCCAAAATGACGCTCAAGTACGGCGGCGACGAAGACACCGCCCGGGCCCGGTCCACCCGCCGGATAACCCGCCGCGGGTAGGGCTCGGTTCAGTCCCCGGCCCGGGGCTGGGTGGCCTGAAGCGCGGCGGTGAGAGTTTCGCCCAGCAGCGTGACCAGGCGTTCCGGCGGGGTGCCGGTTTCGCGGGCTTCGTCGAGGACGGTCCCGAAGAAGCCGAGGTAGCCCTTGAGGGCCAGCCGGGCGAGCGGGGGCGGGTTCTCGGTGCCCAGGTTGTTCAGCGAGACGGCGGCAATTACCACGTCGAGAAAGCGGTCGATCGCGGCGCGGAGCTCCGGGTCGCTTGAGCCTCGGGCAAGCTGGTAGATGACCCAGGCGTCGCTGGGCTCCATCGCGTGGGCGACCATGCGGGCGTTGTTGATGGCCAGGCGTTCCGGCAGCGGGATCGACTCGTCGGTGACCCAGTCGTCGGTAAGTGTGTGGCCGGCCTGTTCGGCCACGGCCCGCACGATGTCGCTCCGGCCATCGGGAAAGTAGTGGTAGAGCAGGTTGCGGGTGACGTCCGCCCCTGCGGCCACCTCGTCGAGGCTGAAGTCTGCGAAACCGTCCCGGGCGACGATCGGCGTCGCGGCCGCGATCAGCTGGGTTCGCCGGGCGTCACGGGTCAGCCGTCGGGGTCCGCGACTCGCGGGGGAGGCCGGGGTTTCACTCGATGTGGTGGGCACCCCACGATCGTACTACCTTCGCTCACACTATTTACGAAATATCAACTTGACAAAATCTCAATAGAGGCGTTACGGTGGTCGGAGAGCCCGGAATCGAGGAGAGGGGAGCGGCATGACCAGACAAGGAGAAACCAGGGTGGAGAGCGCCCGAAGTCGGGGCCGGATGCAAGGCCGACGGGGAATCCCGACCCGTCTTGTCGCCGTGCTGCTCGGGCTCGTTGGAGTGGCGGCGATCACGACCGCAACCGCCAACGCGGGACTGACCTACCTTCCGAAGAAGCTCGCGCTGAAGACCCACACGAAGTACGGCAGCAACTGCCTGTGGGCGCCACCCAAGGGGATGGACTACATCAACCTTCCGGGCGCGATCCCGATCCAGAAGCCGAACCTCTATCCGGACGTCGGGTCGACCTACTTCGTCGCCCAGTACAAGCTTCCGGCCGGGGCCAGCCTCACCTTCCACGGCAAGTACGGCTACCAGCGGTACATGTCCTGGACCATGTTCGGCCGGCCCGGCGAGCTCGGTCAGATCGCCTCCGCCTACCGGCTGCGCGACGTCTGGATCAAGCCCGACAAGGGCTCCTACAACCCCTTCCAGCCGAAGGCGAAGCGTTTCGCGAAGAAACCGCGCAAGTACACGATGCACATCGTTTCCGGTCCGGTCCCGGCCAAGCCCGCGCCCAACACGCTTTACACGCAGACCACCGACCCTGATGTCCGTCTCGGGATGAGCATCCGCAACTACCTGCCCGACCGCGGACGGGACGGCACCGGGGACGCCGGCCTGCCCACCTTCGTCCTCAATCTCGCCGATGGCACCAAACTGAAGGGCCAGGCGGCATGTGCGATGCTCGACCCGATCAAGGACCCGAGCGGCTCGACCTTCCCGGCCGGCCTGTGGAAGAGCCTGGTCGCGGCCTCGCCCGATCCGGCCAACGCTCCGGCGGTCAACCCGCCCAAATGGGAGAAGTTCTTCAACGCTCTCTACAACGTCGCGGGCATCTTCATCGCCGACCAGGACGAGCGCGAAGCGACATATCCGCCGACCGAATCAGGGGGGTTCCAGGCCAACCCGGACACCAGCTACCTGCTCACTCCGATCAGTCTCAACTTCGGAAAGGTGCTCGTGATCAAGGGCAAGATGCCGACCTTCCCGAAGAGCCTCCCGGCAGCGAAGACCTGGACTCCGAAGAGCCCCCAGGTCAGGTACTGGTCGCTCTGCAGCGGATCGTCGCCCGTGACCGGCCTCGGTTACGACTGCGTCTACGACCAGCAGGTACCGATCAACAAGAAGCGGCAGTACACGATCGTGGTCAGCCGCAAGGCAGACAGGCCGGTCAACGCGCGCCCGCAATGCGGATACCGCTGGATTGATTTCGGGGCCGGTGAGAATTACGACGACCCGGCCGAACGCGATCACGTCGGCAACATGTACATGAGGTTCATGGCCGCCAATACCAGCTGGAAGCAGGCGCCGCAGAACGTCAAGACGCCGGGCACCGAGCAGAAAGTCATGGGTGCCTACTTCCCGACTTCGAAGTACACGACCAAAGCCAGCTTCCAGAAGCTGGGCTGCAAGAAACCCAGGAAGTAAGGAGAAAGAATCGTGCGATTCCGGACGGGACTAGCCCTCGTCACGGTTGCCCTGCTCGCCGGCCTGGCGACCCTGCCGTCGATCGCCTCGGCGGGGCGCGGAGACATGGTGAACGGACGCTTCAGTACGTGCTTCTGGAACTACGGTGCGTTCGGGGTGAACGACTTCAACGTCGCCTACCCCGACGCCGGAGCGACCTACTGGGCCGCTGGCTTCCGTCGTCCACCAGGGTCGAAGCTGACCCTGACCGGCAAGTTCCCGCACTCGCGTTACATGGCCATCCAGACCTACGACCTGCTCGGCCGAGGGGTCGATGGCCTGGCCGACTACCAGATCGACCCGGTTGCCGGGGCGGTCAACCCGTTCCGTCCGGGCGCTAACCGGAAGGCCAAGAAGCGCACCTTCAAGGTCGAGGTGATCGACGCCAAGAACCCGGGCCACACCCTTCAGGCCTTCTCCGGGGAGCGCCGACGCAACTCCATCTACGTGATCCCGGAAAGCGGCCCGCTCACCGAGACCCAGGACGGGAAGTCGTACGAACTGAACCTGCTGATGCTGCGGGTCTACGTGCCGGACAAAGGCAGGAACCTGACCGGAGGCGTGGGTCTGCCTGAACCGACCCTGACTCTCGCCGACGGAACCGTGCTGAAAGGCCAGGCGCTCTGCGACGCGGTCGACTCCGAATCGAAGGCGGTCGGTCACACCCGGGTCCCGGATCCGGGCGCGCTCCTGATCAGCACCGACACCTACCGTGCCCTGCGCTACCCGAACACGCTCTCCGCACCGGTAAATGTCTTCGCCGGCCTGACCTCCGTGCCGCGGGAAATTCCGCCGGGGTTCCCGGCCGTGCGCCAAGGTGAGTGGCGGGCCCAGTACGACCGGCGTTACCTGCTCCAGATGTGGGCCGGTGATGACGCGCCCGGAGCGGTCTTCCCGCCGCCGGCCCGGGCCGCGTCGGGCGGATTCTTCCCGAACATCCACAACGCGTATGTGCGCACCGCCCTCCATCGCCACTTCGGCAAGATCGCCGTGTTTCGGGGCAAGCTCCCAAGCTCGCCGCGGACCCTTAAGGGCAATCGCAAGATGGGCAGCGGCCAGGTCCGCTACACCAGCTTCTGCATGAACGAAGCGCCGCAGAGCACAAAGGTCACCGACTGCACGTTCGACGAGCTGGTCCCGACCGACCGCAAGGGGTATTACACGATCGTCGTCAGTCGGGCCGGCGACCGGCCTTCGACGGCGAAGGGCTCCTGCGGAAAGGCGTGGATCGAGTGGAGCAAGACCGGTGACGGTGATCTTGACCGGGACTTCGGCTGGTTCCAGATCAGGAACATGCTGCCGTCAAGAAAGTTCAAGAACGCGATCCAGTGGACCCAGACGCCCGGTGACGAGTCCAGGGTCATGGGCCCGTACCTGCCGAAGCTGAAGTATTTCGCCAACGCCGGGGCCTTCAGGAAGTCCGCCCTGGGAAGCTGCGCCAGGAAGCGATGATCAACCGCCGGCCCGGCAAGACCCGGGCCGGTCATCAGCGGGGGTCGTGAATCGTTTTCATCTCGGAGGTGTCCATCAGTTCCTGATGGCGGCCGTGGGTGTACCAGGTGATCACCCAGAGGATGATGCCGAGGCCGAGCAGCGCGGCCGCGCGAAGGAAGGTTTCCCCATCCTTGGTGGTGAGCAGACCCAGCGAGACGATCGCCCCGATCACCGGGACCACCGTCGGGGCCCGGAAATGCTCGCCCTCGACCCGGTCCCGGCGGAGCACCAGCACGCAGACGTTGACGATCGCGAACACGATCAGGAGCAGGAGGACCGTGGTTTCGGCCAGCTGCTCCAGGCCGCCGGTTACGAGCAGCGCGCCGGCGATCAAAGTCACGAAAACGATCGCGACCCAGGGGGTCTGGCGGCCGGGCAGGATCCGGCTGAACACAGCGGGAACGATCCCTTCCCGAGACATCCCGTAAAGAAGGCGGGAAGCCATGATCATGTTGATCAGAGCGCCATTGGCGAGCGCAAACAGGGCGATTGCCGAGAACACCTTGTCGTTGACCGCCAGCGGCCCCTGGGATGTCACTTCCAGCAGGGGACCGTCCGAACCCGCCAGGGTGTCGGTCGGCACCACCATCGAGGCGATGACCGTCACGGCCATGTAGATGAACCCGGCCACGGCGAGACCGCCGAACAGAGCCCAGGGGTAATCGACCTTCGGCTTCCTGGCCTCTTCGGCCAGGTTGACCGAGTCCTCGAAGCCGATCAGCGCGAAGAAGGCCAGTCCGGCGCCAGCGATCATCGCCAGGAAGGCGGAGTCGCCCGCTTTGAACTCAAAGGCGCGCCCCGGATCGCCGCCGCCGTCGCCGAGCACGGCCGCACCGATAATCACGACCAGGACCAGGCCGGCGACTTCGATCAGGGTCAGCACGAAGTTGAACCGCATCGACTCGGTGATCCCCCGCAGGTTGATCAGACCGATCGCAGCGAGGAAGCAAAGGCCGACCACGGTCTTGTCCCAGGAGACGAAGGCGGACAGATAGTCGCCGCCGAAAGCGGTCGCGATCGTCGCGGCTGACGCCAGGCCCGAACACATCACCGCGAAGGCAACGAGGAAGGTGAGGAAGGGACGCTTGAAGGCCTTGTTCACGTAGAGGGCGGCGCCGGCAGCCTTGGGGTACTTGGTGACCAGTTCGGCGTAGGCGAAGGCGGTGAAAACAGCCAGGGCGAGAGCGAACAGGAAAGCCGACCAGATCGCCCCGCCGGTCTTGCCACCGACCTCCCCGACCAGGGCGTAGATGCCGGCACCGAGGATGTCGCCGACCACGAAGAAGACGAGCATGCGTCGTGAGATCGCCCGCTTCAGTGGCGTGTCTTCCTGGCTTTCGTACTCCAGCGCTGCCCTGGTCTCGGCCAACTCTCTTCGCACCTTCCTCCGGCAACGCCGGTGTCTCACCAGTACATCATCGGGCGGAGATACCCCGATCGGAGCGAGAGCAGACAGAGGGTTGTGAAAATTCAGGGCCGGGTACGATCCCCTTCCGGTGCCTTCCCTCTCCCTCAACGTGGCCGCCAGTCGACGTTCACCGCAACTCCTCGACTGATGTTTCTCGCACTCCGCGAAATGCGACGGGCCAAGGTCCGCTTCGGACTCCTGATCTCGGCGATCGGCCTGCTTGTCCTGCTGATCCTCGCCCAGCAGGCGATCCAGACCGGGCTGATCAACTCGTTCATCGGAGCGATCGAACGCCAGTCCGCCCCCGTCCTCGTCTACAGCGTCGACGGCCAGCGAACCCTTCAGGGCAGCATCATCACCCCGCCGCTCGAAAAGGAGATTCGGTCGACCGAAGGGATCGCCAAGTCCGGGTGGATCGGGCAGGGCACCTTTACCGTGCGGGTGAACGACGAAACCGAGGACTCCGACGCGGCGATCATCGGTTACACCGACCCCGAGCTCGGTGCCCCGGACGAGGTGGCGTCGGGTCGTTTGCCGGACGGACCGGGCGAAGGGGTGGGCTCGGACAACGACTTCGAGATCGGCGACCGGGTCAGGGTTCTGGGACCGGAAGGTCAGGCCGGCGGTGAGGCGATCGAGATCGTCGGTCTCGCCGACAACGCACAGCTGCAGGTCACTCCGACCGTTTTCGCCGAGTGGCCGGATTACGTGAAGGCGGTCAAGTCGTCCAATCCTGACGCGACCGGGGTCCTGCCGAGCGCGATCGGGGTCGCCCCCGTCAAAGGTCTCGACGCCGCCACCCTCGCGGAACGGATCAATGATTCTTCGCCTGAAGCGGATGCTCTGACCAGAGAATCCGCGGCCGAAAAGACCCCCGGAGTCGGTGAGGTCCGCCAGTCGTTCGGGGTGATCTTCCTCCTGTTTGGGCTGGTCGTGCCGTTGGTTACCGGGCTCTTCTTCCTGATCATCACGCTCCAGAAATCCGCTTCACTCACTTTGCTCAGGGCTGTCGGTGCGCAGTCCGGTGTGCTGGTGCGCTCGCTCATGTTCCAGGTGGTGCTGGTCATCGGTGGCGGACTCCTGATCGGGATCGCCCTCTACACCCCGCTCTCACAGGCCAGCCTCGGTGACGTTGCGCTCAGCTTCGACCTGAGCGCCGTGCTGACCTGGTCGGCGATCCTGCTTGTGCTCGGTCTTCTCAGTGCGCTCGTCGCTGCCCGCCGGGTGCTGGCGATCGATCCGATTGAAGCGACCACCGGGGAGGGCGGACGATGAGCCTCGCCCTGAAGGAACTCCGCCGTCGTCCCGGCCGCTTCGGTGTCGCCACCGTGATCCTCACCCTGATCGCGATCCTGCTGATGTTCCTCGGCGGCCTGCTCGACGGGCTGACCGCCGGCAACACGGGCGCGATCCGGGCGCAGCAGGCCGACCTGATCGTTTACTCGGCCAACTCGCAGGATTCGCTGGTCCGAAGCCAGATCAGCGAACGTGAGCGGCGTGAGGTCGAGTCCGTGGACGGGGTCGAGGAGGTTGGCGGTCTGGGCAGCGTCCAGCTCGGTGGCCGGATCGAGGGGAAGGGGCCCCGCGACCTCGTGCCGATCGTGCTCTTCGGCTACCAGTCGGCCTCCGCCGGCCTCCCCGCGCCATCGACCCGGGAAGGTGAGGCCTGGGCCGACGACACGCTGAAGGCCGAGGGGGTCGAGGAAGGCGAGGTGATCCGGATCGGTCCCTCGCGCAGTCCGGTCAAGGTGATCGGTTTCGTAAATGACACCCGCTACGCCGGCCAGAGCACCCTTTGGGCCTCGCTCGATACCTGGCGGCAGGTCCAGAACCGGAACCGGCCCGACGCGACGGTCGCCGCGGGAACGACCCAGGCCCTGGTTGTCCAGGCACCCGGTGTGAGTCCGGGCGAGCTCGCGACCCGGATCGACGAGGCGACCGGCGGCGAGACTTCAAGCCTGACCGAGGACGAGGCGATCGACGCGCTGCCCGGGGTCGCCGCCCAGGAGCGGGTCTTCAACCAGATCATCGGCCTCACCGTGCTGATCGCGATCATCGTCGTGGCCCTCTTCTTCGCGCTGATCACGGTCGAGCGGATCGGCCTCTACGGTGTCCTGAAGGCCCTGGGGGCGGGGTCCGGCCGGCTGTTCGCCGGGGTGCTCCTGCAGGCGGTGATCGTCACCCTGATCGCATCGCTGATCGGAGCGGCGGCCGCCCTCGCACTGGCCGCGGTGATCCCCGACGGATCGATCCCCTTCATCGCCACCGGGAGCCGGATCATCGGCAGCACGTTCTTCCTGCTGTTCGCGGCGGTGGTCGGCTGTGCTTTCTCCCTGCGACGGGTGCTCAAGGTCGATCCCGCCCAGGCGATCGGCGGTGGCCAGTGACAAGTTTTGACCGACAATCCGGAGGAACGATGACCGACACCAGCACCACCCCGGCCCTCGAGATGGAGGCCGTACGCAAGGTCTACGAGGTCGCCGACGAAGAGGTAGTGGCGCTCGACCACGCCGACCTGACCGTAGGCTCGGACGAGATCATTGCCCTGGTCGGTCCTTCCGGGTCAGGCAAGACGACGCTCTGCTCGATCGCCGGTGGGATCCTCTCGCCGACCGAAGGAAAAGTCGTGGTCGGTGGCAGGGACATCTCGGACTACTCGGCCAGGCAATTGACCGAATTCCGCCGGGACTCGGTCGGTTTCGTGTTCCAGACCGTCAACCTGATCCCCTTCCTCACTGCCCGGGAGAACCTGCTGGTGGTCGACGAGATCAGCTCCCGCAACCGCAAGCGAGCCAGCGCCCGGGCCGACCAGCTGCTCGAAGAGCTCGGACTGGCCGACCGGGCCAGCAACCTTCCGTCACAGCTTTCCGGTGGCCAGAAGCAGCGGGTTGCGATCGGCCGTTCGCTCATGAACGAGCCGTCCCTGGTTCTCTTCGACGAGCCCACCTCGGCCCTCGACACGAAACTGGGCGAACAGATGGTCGAGCTGATCCGGGAGGAGATGAAGTCCCGTGGAACCGCGGCGATCATCGTCACTCACGACGACCGGATCACCAAGTTTGCCGACCGCACCGTGCACATCACGGACGGTCGCCTCGAAGCCTGACTCCGGTCCGGTGGCGCGCTAGCCGACTCCCTGCAGCAGAGACCCGATCAGGTAGGCGACGGCGGCGGCGGATCCTCCGAGCGCCAGGGTCATGCCACCACCCTTCCACCAGGCCTGGCCAACCACCTTGGCCTTGGCGACCCCGACCCCGCCGAAGCCGAGGCCGGTCAGGATCCCGCTGATCAGGAACGGGTGCTCGAACAGCCCTTCGGATAGCAGGTTGAGGAGAAACGGGATCAACGGGAGGGACCCGATCAGGACGAAGGCCGTGAAAGTCGCGAGCGCCGCCTTGCCCGGCGATTCGAGGTCAGTTCCGTAACCGAGCTCTTCGCTCATCATCGTGTCGACCCAGCGGTCCTCGTCGGCGGTGATCACCGCCACGACCCGTTCGAGGTCCTCGCCCTCGAACCCCTTCTGCCGATAGATCTGCCGGATCTCGTCCCTTTCGCCATCCGGTACTTCCTTGATGTGCTGCCTCTCGGTGAGGCGCGCGAGCTTTCGTTCGTCCCGTTCTGCGCGGATTCCGAGGTAGTTGCTGACCGCCATGCTGAAGCCGTCGGCAAAGAGATTTGCCAGGCCCATGATCACCACGACGGAATCGCCAAGGCTGGCGCCGGCGGCGCCCGCCACGATCGCGAAAGTCGTGACGGCCCCGTCGATCGCGCCATAGATGAAGTCCCGCAGGTAGCTGGTGCGGGGCGGCTCGCCGATGCGTTTACGGACCGCCTCCGGGCTGTGCTCGAGTTCGAGCAGGCGCCTGCGGTTCTCCAACCGACGGTCGATCGAGCGACTGATCACGGATCCAAGTATCCCCGGTCATCCCGCCGGGGGTTGAATCTTCACCGACGCCAACTTCCGGGCCAGGGCGTCGGCGAGGTCGACGGCCGCTCCGACCGTGGCGTACTCGACGTTGTCCGGGGTGTCGCTCATCTGGTGATAGTTGGAGGCCACCTTGTAGCGGTTGACCGAGGTGAGCGTGGCGATCCGGAAGCCGGCCCGGTTGGGGATCACCGCGTCGGTGCTGTTCCTCCACCGCATGCCGCGCCTGAGCTCGATTCTTTCCTGGTCGGCGACGGAGGCAATCAGGTCCCGGAAGGAGGAGTCGCGGTAATCCTCCATCACTACTGTGCCCTCGCCCTCCATCAACACCAGGTGCGGGGAACCCACGGTGTCGACGTTGAGAAACCAGGTGGCGTCCGGGTCGAGCTCGGGGAAGTGACGTTCGCCGAAGCCGTAGATGCCACCCTGGCAGACCTCTTCGGCGCCGAGCGAGACCAGCCTGACCCGGAGTCCCTCGACCGGCCGCTCCCTCAGCCGCTCGGCCACGCCGATGAGCACCGCCACGGCCGTGAGATTGTCGTTCGCGCCGGGCACGATCGGGCTGCGAGCGATGTCGGCCAGCGCTGCCGCGCTCGTTGCCGCCAGGACCCCGCCGGTCGCGATCATGCCTCGCCTGCCTGCGATCGAACCGGCGGCGGCGAGGACCGGTCCGGCGAGGGTCAGCCACCAGTTGGGGAAGGTCGTGTCCATGTGGTCGAGCAGGCCCGGAAAACGATCGATCAGCTTACGCGCGGTGCTCTGATCGAAGAAGAGACCGGTGGGAGCGGCGTCGTGGTGAGCCATGACGACCAAAGTGCGTTCGGCCGCGGGGTCGCCGGCCTCGGCGACCACATTCCAGGTCTTTTTCGGCTTATGCACGGCCTTGCGGGCGAGCCGGGGACCGTTTGAGACGTCATCCGCGATCAGGGCTGCCGCGGCGATAGCGGCAACCGCCGCCGGCCGGCAGGCCTTGCGCGAAAGGAAGCCCGCGGTGGCAGCCCCGGCGGCGACCGCACAAAGACCCGCGATCAGAGGGGCATAGCCGTCGAGGAAGTCCTCTTCCTCGACCCGTGCGTCTGAAGCGCCGGCCTCTTCGAGGCGTCCCACGATCCACTCGGCCGCCTGCTTTTCTGCCGGCGAGCCGGCCCGCCGCTCCAGGGGAGCCAGCGTCTCGATGACCTTCGCCAGGGTTTCCGCGCCATCATCCGTCGGCATTCGCCCACCGTACCTGACGTCGGAACGGACTTCAGGGGCGGCTCTGCTCGAAGACCTTTCGGCGGCGATGGTGATTGTTGAAGTTCGGTCCCGCCGCCGCCGAGCGTCCTCATCGCCTCGACCGCGACCCTCCCGCCGCCGCTCCGGCATATCCGGAAGGACGTGCCGAAGACGATCGCGGCGACCGCCCGCGCCGCCCTCAGGATCGCCTATCCGCCGAACGGCGCGCGGGTCGATCTCGGGCTTGCCGGCGAGGGGATCGAGACGATGCTCGCCATGAAGGTCTCAGGGGGTGCGCCGCCCTATACCTGGCTGGTCAACGGGGCTCCGGTCGGGGTCGCGAACCCGCGGCGCGACTCGCGCTGGCGGCCGGACGGGGCGGGCTTCGCCCGGATTTCGGTGATCGACGCGTCAGGCGCGGCCGACAGCGTCGTCGTCCGGCTCGAATAGGATTCAGCGCGAGCGGGCCGGCGCCGCGTCGATATGGACGACGCCGTTGCGATAGGCGTTCCAGCCGTTCACCTCGGGACGCACCCGCACATACTGGACTACGAGGTCCATTTTGCCCTCGGGCGGACGGAAATCGACGGCGCGGCAGGCGAAATGCAGGTTCGCGCGCGCCGAGCCGCGGGCATGATTCACGGTCTGCTTCTGGCTCGTCGCCAGGATCGTGATCGCGCCGAAGCGCTTGGTGACGTCGGCGAGGACGGTCTTCAGCCCATCCGGCAGGCAGTCCGTGGGGGCGCCATCGCCGAGCGTGCCCTGCGCGACCTGATCGCCCAATGCCGCAAGCGGGCGCGGCGGCGGGATGGGGGCGGTGGTTTCGGTGGGCGCGCCGCCCGGAGCGTCCGGCCCATCGGCTTCGGGAAGCGGATCGCGCGGCGCGAACGCGGCTGCGGCCGGTGTCTCGCCGCCGCCCTCGGGTCGCAGCGGCAGCGCCGAGCTGATGGACGCGAGCCGGGAGGGCGAGGTGGCCGCGGTGACCTGCGCGGCAAGCGGAGGGGTTACGGGCGGCTCGGCCGCAGCCGCCGCCTGCGGCGGGGCGGGGGGCGCTGCAGGCTGCAAGGCGGCCTTGGC
>JAEZIQ010000100.1 GCA_023436605.1 Actinomycetes bacterium
GTAGTAGTGGCGCTTGATGTGGTCGAAGTTGACCGTGTCGCGAATGCCGGGCTGCTGGTAGAGATCGCGGAGGTAGCCGGAAAGGTTTTCGTAGTCGGCGATGCGCCTCTGGTTGCACTTGAAGTGACCGACGTAGACGGCGTCGAAGCGCACCAGGGTGACGAACAGACGCCAGTCCGCTTCCGTGATCCGGTCACCGGTCAGGAAGCGCTGGCCGGCGAGGCGATCGTCCATCTCGTCAAGGGCCTCGAAAAGGTCGATGAAAGCTTCCTCGTACGCCTCCTGGGTCGAGGCGAAGCCGGCTCGATAGACGCCGTTGTTGATCGAGTTGTAGACCCGTTCGTTTACCCGGTCGATCTCCTCGCGCAGATCCTCGGGATAGAGGTCGAGATCCGGGTTCTCCGCCCACTCGTTGAACTCGCTGTTCAGCATGCGGATGATCTCGCTGCTCTCGTTGTTGACCAGCCGGTTTGTCTGCTTGTCCCAGAGGACGGGAACCGTGACCCGGGCGTCGAAGTCCGGATCGGTCTTCAGGTAGGCGTCGAGGAGGAACTCGAAGCCGTTGACCGGGTCGGGCTCCTCGTCGAAGAACTTCCAGCCCCGATCGTCACGGACCGGATCGACCGCGGTCATCGAAATTACGTCTTCGAGGCCTTTGAGCTTGCGGTAGATGATCGCGCGGGAAGCCCAGGGGCAGGCATAGCTCACATACAGGTGGTAGCGCCCGGGCTCGGCCTTGAAACCCGAAGAGCCATCCGCGGTCACCCAGTCCCGGAAGATGTTCTCCTGACGGACGAAGGCGCCCTTCTCATCTGTTTCCTTTTCAAACTGAGCCTTGGCCATACCTACTCCTTCGATGGGTCAGATGGTGCGATGACGGGGCGCCGGGCAAGCTGGAGAGTTCTCCACAATTTCCGATCAGGCCCGGTACCGACGGTTATAGTCTGACCATCAGCGGGTCCGCTTGAAGCGCGATGGCGGAGGGATACCCGCTCCTAGAAAGGGAGAAACTTGCCGGTCACCGACTCAAAACCGTTCACGTGGGCACGCAGCCTTCTGCTCGCGGCAGCATTTCTTGCCGGCCTCGCAGCATTCTGGCCCGCGTCGGCCTCGGCTGACGAACCGTTCAGGATCGATTTCGACAAGAGCAACATCCAGGTTGGCGGCCTTGCTGACCTGCCGCTGGACACGGTGGCAAGCAGCTCCACGCTCGAAGGCACGATCGATGAAGCCGGCAACGTCACGATCCCCAAGGGCAAATTCAAGCTCCCGGAGCTCGGACTGGACGAGCCCGTCAAGGTGCGCGGATTCATGGGTATAGAAAGCCCCGCCACTGGCACCTACGACCGGGGGACCGGCCAGTTGGAACTCGACGCAACGGCCGGGATCTGGGTTTCGGTCGACGTGGCCGCCGCGCTCGATCTCGCCGGACTCGACATCAACGACCTGATCGGCGAGCTGGGCGGTGGAACCGGGCTTCCGATCAATATCGGCAGCCTGATCAAGCCGCTGCTCAGCAACCTGACCTGCGGCTTTTCACCGATGGACGTGCACTTCACAACCGAGGCCAACTCGCTTTCGAGCGGCAGCCGGTTTGCCGGTGGCCCGACCGGAGCCGGAGCGATCACCGCCGAGTGGGCTCAGCTCGGGCCGTTCTCCGGCCGGACCAAGATCCTTGGGATGGTCGATCCCTGCCAGCTCCTGATGGACTACCTGCCCGACCTTCTTGGTGGACTTGGTGGATCGCTGACCGGCGAGATTGATTTAGGCGACATCGACCTGGCCAGCCTCCTGAGCAACCTGAACGACGTGAATCTGGGACCGAGCGCGATTACCCTGACCCGCTCTGCGAGCGACCCGATCGACCCCGGTCCGGACCCGGACCCGGACCCGGACCCGGACCCTGATCCCGACCCGCCACTCGGTTCGGCCCGGCTCTCGCTCGCGGTTACACCCAAGACTCGTGGTGTCAAGGCCGGCAAGACCGCGACCTTCAGCGTCAAGGTCAGGAACCTGGGCAAGAGCGACGCCAAGCGGGTAGGTGTGTGCCTGACCGGACCGGGAGCGGGAATTCTCGTCCGCTGGCGCTGCCTGAAACTGGGCACCCTCCCGGCGAACGCGGCCACGACCAGGCAGGTTCGGGTCCGCGTGAAGTCAAACGCTCCCAGGCGAAGTGCGCAATTCCGGTTCCAGGTCAAGGCGTCCAACGCGGCTACCCGCAGCGTCGGATCCAGGCTGCGGGTCAGGCGCTAGGACTTACGCCGCAGAAAGCTGCCGGGCACTCCCAAGCGTCCCCGCGAGCCCGCTGAGCAGCAGGTTCGAAAGCAGCTCGGCCTGCTGACCGATCTCCGGAACCGCGGTGGTTTCGAGCAGGACTCCGTTGCGGGGAGGACCGATCACGAAAATCTGCTCGCTAGCGCTCGCGTCCGAACCGATCAGGGCGCCATCGTCATCGATGTCGAAGCCGATGCCGAGCGCGTCGGCCCGAAGCACTCCCTGTTCAAGCAGTCCGTTGACCAGCGGGTGGTCGAGGCGGCGCGGGTCCCAGGTCGGACCGGTGCAGTTGATGATCCGGTCGGCCAGCAGGCGATCGTGGGCGTCCGCATTGCTGAGCTTCAGATCGACCGCGAGCTTCTCCCCTTCGAGGGTGACCCGCTGGATCGACGCGGCCCGGATTCGCAGGCGACGATTGACCTTGAGCCGCTCGAGCCGGAGCGCCACCCGGGGGGCCATCCGATGACGATGAACTCCCCAGAGACGGCTCATGTCGGTGATGAAGCGCTTCTGGTCCCGTCGGTCGAGGGACTTCCAGAGATCGTTGGTGATCGGCCTGAGTGAATCGAAGGCCACTCGCCAGTCCTCTCCCCTCGCTCCGGCCACCGCGATCTCGGTCAGCAGCCGGGAAGTGAGCTCGGTCAGCGAACATCGATCGTCGGGCAGGGCCACCGGCCGGCCACGTACCGGCATCGTGTCGCCGTGCGCCCGCGGCAGGAGTCCGTGGCGTGACACAGCCTGCATCTCGGGACCACCCGGCCCACCGAGAGAGATTGCCATGTCAATAGTGGTCAGCCCGGTCCCGATCAGCATCACGACCTCGTCGTTTACGGCTTTCTCGAGAAGTCCTTTGGCCCAGGGGTCACCGGCGTACTTGCCGGATTCGATCACCTCGGGGTCGATGCCGGGCAAGTCCGTGGGTTTGCCGTTGCCGATCGCAAGTACTACCCGGTCGGCCTCGATCTCCTGGCCGTCGTCCAGCGCGACCGTTGCCGGAGCGCCGTCGACCCCGGGCAGGACCGAAGTCACTTCGGCCCTGATCCGATCGAAGAAGATCCCGTTGGCGTCGGCCGCAGTCCGATCGAGCAGATCGACCAGGTAACGGCCGAAGGTGCGCCGGGCCAGATACTCCTGGGGCTGGGTTTCCGGATTCTCCTGGCGGACCCATTCGAGGAAGTCGTAGGGCCGGTCGGGCAGGGCGATCATCTGACCGGCCGGGACGTTCAGCCGGTGCTGTTCGTCCTCGGTGCTGTAGGCGACGCCGGGGCCGATCTGCTCCCCCCTCTCGACCAGGACGACGCGCAGTCCCGGGGCCGAGCGGCGGAGTAGCTGAACTGCGGTCAGCGTGCCAGAAGCACCACCACCGACCACGACGATCGTCGCTACAGGTTCGCTTGGGGTCTCATGGGTGACCGCGGCCACCGGACCACCGGGGGCGACCTCGACCAGAGGCACCTGACTGGGCAGGTGCCCGACCAGAAGCGATGAGCCACTGCGGTTGAAGAGCAGCGGTCGCTCCTCGCTTTGTTCCGGAACCTCCATCGCCTCGACCCGCCCGATCAACAGCTCCTGGGCGCCGGCTGGCACCACGTTTGAGACCGCGCATTCGAACCGGCCACCGGTCTGGTCCTTGAACTCGACCGTGAAACTTCCGGACTCGGCAACGACGGCTACCGCGGGACCCGCCGGGACGCTGACCGCCACCAGAGGCGGTTCGACCGAGAGGGCGGTGAAGGAGTCGGCGGTGAGGCTGACCTCTTCGCCCTTAGCGTCGGTGGCGGTTACGAATGCGGTTCCTTCCGGGAGTCGGTTGGCAACCCCCGCGAACTTCGATCCCAGCTCTGACATCAGACCGGGGTCCTCGAAAGCCAGCTGCCGCTGCGTTCCAGCCAGGCGGTGACCAGACCGTCCGCACCGAGCGATGCGAGTTCGGATTCGAGAGCGACCAGCGAAGGTGTCGAGCAGGTCGCACCGAGCTCGAGTAGGGCTGGTCGAAGGTGTACGTCAGCTGCCATGGCATGCCTCGCCTGTCGGGCGATCATCAGCGGGATCGCGGTTTTGTCCAATAGCGCTGCTTCCGGCAGGCCGTCGAGAAAGAGCTTCAGCAGACCCGAGTAGCTCCCCATCACGGTTGGGCTGGCCGCGATCACGACCTGGGAAGTTCGGACCAGATCGTTCAGTTCGGGGCTGAACTGGCCGCCCTGGAGCGGCAGGTTGACGAGGTCGATCGCTACGGCCGGGGTGTCGTCGATCTGGGAAGCCAGGCCATCAGCAATCCCTGAAGCAAGTTTGAGGGTGCGACTGTCGGGCCTCTGGTTACCCACTATTGCGACGACGTTGGGCGTGAATCCGGGGTGAAGAGAGGTCTGATTCATCTGGTCGTCCTGGGTCGAAAAGTGAGGGGAGGATCGGGGGCCGGATCTTTCGACCCGGCCCCCTTGCCTTGCGTCCAGCTGGGCCGTCTAGCCCACCGCCCAGCGGAGTCGACGTAGACATTTATGAGTTTGTCTAGTCAGTAGATCAAGATAATACACATTCTTGCCGGTGAGGGGAAGGGCAGCCTGAATTTCGACCGTTGGCCAAATTCAGCTCCCCCTCCGGGCGTATCGTTGACACATGGAAGCTGCCCACGCGGCAAGCAGCGAGTACCGGCTCTCCGGCTACTACGACGAAGCCTTCTCGGCGGACAGCGAGGTCCGCCCCGCCTACCGTGGGCTGCTGGAAGGTCTGGACCGGAGCGAACTCGCCACCATCCAGGGCGGCGTCCAGACCCGGCTCGGAAAGGCCGATGTCACCTTTGGACCCGAGGGAATGCGCTCCGACTTCGTGGTCGACCCGGTTCCCCGCATCATCACCGCCGCCGAATGGGCCGAACTGTCGGCCGGGCTCACCCAGCGGGTACGGGCACTCCAGATGTTCCTGGCTGACATCTACACCAGACAGGAGATCCTCTCCGCCGGGATCATGCGTCGATCGATCCTCGATGGAGCGCCACACTACGAACCGGTGGCGGCCGGTTTCGGCTCCCCGGTGCTGGCCGACATCGCCGGCCCGGACCTGGTTCGGGACGAGGATGGGTTCCGGGTCCTCGAGGACAACCTGCGGTTCCCTTCGGGCCTGACCTTTGCCCGGGCCGCCCGCCAGGCGGTGGCCGGTGAGTGGCCGGGGACCGCAAACCGGATGGCCGGTGACGAAACGTTTGCGATGCTCGGGGAACTGCTCCGCAACCGGGACCCCGGAGGCTCGGGGGACCCGGCCATCGCGATCCTCAGCGAAGGCCCGGACAGCGCCGCTTTCTTCGAGCACCGCTCTCTGGCCAGGCTGCTCGGCATCGAGGTCGTGACCGCGGCCGACCTCGAGATAGCGGAAGGACGGCTGGTGACGCGGGCCGAACGCGGCCGGAAGCCGGTCGACGTCCTCTACAACCGCAGCAACACCGACCGGATCACCCGCAACGGCAATGACCTCACTCCCCTCGGGGAGCTGCTGATCGAGCCGCTCCGCTCCGGAAAGCTTGCCTGCGTCAACTCTTTCGGGACGGGAATTGCCGATGACAAAGCCGTTCACTGCTACACAACAGAGATGATCAGGTTCTACCTGGACGAAGATCCGTTGCTCGGAATCCCGCTCACCTACGACCTCGGTGATCCCGCGCAGGCTGACGAGGCGATGGAGCAGCTCGATCAGCTGGTGATCAAGCCGCGCTGGGCACTCGGCGGGCAGGACATCGTGATCGGTCCGAGAGCGTCCGCCCGGGAGCTCGAGCATGTCAGGCAGACCGTGCGCAGCAACCCCGGCCGTTTTGTGGCCCAGGAGATGATCGGGCTCTCGACCCACCCCACACTCTTCGGTGATCGAATCGAACCCCGGCACGTCGACCTGAGGCCCTACGTCCTGACTAGCCGCGGCGAGCAGAATGTGGCCCCGCTCGCGTTGAGTCGGTTCGCCCGGGACGCCGACAACCTCGTAGTCAGCAGCACCCAGGGAGGAGGAGCGAAGGACACATGGATACTGGCGGAATGACCCTGCGGGGGATGACCCGCACCCCCGAAACGAGAAGACCGTTGATCGGTGTCACGACTTCGGAGCTTCGCAAGGCGGAAACCGTTTCACCCACCCCGGAAGGGGAACCGCCCAGACACGAGATGGCATTGGGGCTGACTTACATGAAGGCGATCGAGGTGGCCGGGGGAATCCCGGTCGTGATCCCGCCGATGGACACCGGTCTGATCGGGGCCCTGCTCGACCATCTCGACGGGGTCTGCCTTTCCGGCGGCCCGGACATCCACCCCGACTACTACGGCCAGGAGCCTCACGCGGAACTTGGCCCGACCGCGCCCGACCTCGACTACTTCGAGCTTGAGATCGCCCGGCAGGCGGACCGCAAGGAGCTGCCCATATTCGCGATCTGCCGGGGCATGCAGGCGCTCAACATCAGCCGCGGGGGGACTCTGCTTCAGCACATTCCCGACCGCTGGGTAGAGATTGAGCATCGTCAGAAGATGCCGGGTCAGACCGCCGCGCACCGGGTGGACCTCGACCCGAGGTCACATGTCTCGCTGATCGTCGGCTCACCGGTGATCGCCGTCAACTCCTTTCATCACCAGGCGGTGGAAAAGATCGGGGAGGGTCTGGTCGCCACCGGCTGGGCCCCGGACGGGGCGACCGAAGCGATCGAGGATCCCGAGCGTGAGTTCCTGATCGGGGTCCAGTGGAACGCCGAGCTGATGGTCGATCAACCGGAGCAGTACTCACTCTTCCGTCAGTTTGTGACCGCGGCAGAGGAATTCTCGGAAAGGCGACTCGGGGAGATGACGCAATCACGGTGACTCCTGAAAGAACTTCGCGACCGGCCTGGGCGGCCTGGGCCGAGCAGCCCCACCCGCTCGGCGAGTTCACCATCGGGGTCGAGGAAGAGGTGATGCTGGTCTCGGCGATCAGTAATGCCCTCGCCAACCGGATCGATGCCGTCCTGCCCCGCCTGCCGGCCGATGTGGTGACTCACATGACCCCTGAGACGCACGGTTCCGCGGTCGAGCTCAGAACCGATGTCCACTCCGAAGTGAGTTCGGCGATCGACCAGATCGCTTCGCTCCGACACAGCCTCGCCGCGACCCTCAAGACCCTGCGGCTCAGGGCCGCCTCGGCCGGCACCCATCCGTTCGCCGTCTGGGAGGAGATCGTCGTCTCGGCGGGTGAGCGCTACCAGTTCGTCCACGGCTCGATGCGCGAACTGGCCCGTCGCGAACCGACCTTCGCGCTCCACGTCCACGTCGGGATAGCTGATCCGGAAGTCGCGATCCGGGTCCACAACCGGATGCGGATCTTTCTGCCGATCCTGCTCGCGCTCTCGGCCAACTCGCCTTTCTGGCAGGGCCGTGACACCGGTCTCTCCTCGGCCCGCACTCCTCTCTTCCAGGCCTTCCCGCGAGTCGGTGTGCCCCGGCCTTTTCACAGCTACCAGCAGTACGTCGACAACGTGGACCTGCTGATTCGGACCGACGCCATCCCCGAGCCGACTTTCCTCTGGTGGGACGTGCGTCCACAAGCTTCGCTCGGGACGCTTGAAATACGGGTGATGGATGCGCAGACCCGCAACGAGGACACCGCCGCGTTGGTCGCGATGACCCAGTGCATCGCGAGGCGCGAGGCACTTGACAGCCAGATCACGACCAGTCAGATCGATTCGCAGGAATCAATCAGCGAGAACCGCTTCCTTGCCGCGCGGGACGGGATCGCCGCTGAACTGATCGATTCCGAACGCGAGATCCGGGTGCCGGTTCCGAAGATCGTCGACCGGCTGGTCGCCGACCTGCAGCCCCACGCCCAGGATCTCGGCTGTGAGGCCGAACTCGGGCATTGCCTGGAACTCGCCCGGGAAAATGGGGCGGTGCGCCAGCGCCGGATCAGCCGGGAAGTTCCATCCCTTGCCCAGATGGTCAGCATTCTCGCCGACGAACTGGAATAGTCCGCTCATCTTGAAGTCGATCGTCTCGTCCCGGGCTGCGATGGCAGCTGCACTGATCCTCGCTTTCGCAGCGCTGGCGGCTGGCTGCGGCCGGACCGACGAGGAAGGGACCGACCGCACCCTGCGCATCTATGTGAGCCAGCCGCTCGAGGGTGACCGCGGCGGCGAGGACATGCTTCGCGCGGTCGAGATCGCCGTCGAGGACGAAGGCGGACGGATCGATTCGGCCAGGATCGAAGTCGTCGGCATGAACGACTCGGACGAGAGCGGCAGCTGGGTCGCCTCGCTGGTACGCCGCAACGCCCGGCGGGCCGCTGATGACGAGAGTGCGGTCGCCTACATCGGCGAGTTCGATTCCGGTGCCTCGGAGATCGCGATGCCAATTCTGAACCGGGCCGGGATGCTCCAGGTCAGTTCAAGTTCGACCGCGGTGAAATTGACCAAACCGGCCCCGGAACTCGGTGAGATGATCCGTCCGACCGGGATCCGAACCTTCGGCCGGGTAGTGCCGAACGACAACGTCCAGGGCGCCGCATTGGCTCTGTTCATGGATCAGGAGGGCGTCAACGAAGTCTTCGTGGTGGACGACGGCGACACCTACGGCAAGGGATTGAGATATCGGTTCGAGAAGGTCGCCCGGCACACGCGGATCAGGATCTCCGGTACCGCCGAAGTGACCAGCCCGGCCCAGATCGGCGACATCTCCGACCGGGTCCTCGCAAGCGGGGCGGACGCGTTGCTCTTTGCCGGTTCCAACCTCGATCTGGCCCGGGATCTTTTCGAGACGGTTCATCGCGAAGACAGTTTCATCAAGCTGTTCGGTGGTGATGGTCTCTCACTTTCGACCTTCCTCGACTCGATTGGCGACACCGCCCTCGACACCTATGTGACCGCCCCGCAGCTCCCGGCCGGGAATTACGCCCAGAGCGGCGAGTCCTTCCTGCACGGATTCCAGGAAGAGTACGGACGGCCGGCCGAGCCGATGGCCGTGTTCGCGTATGAGGCGGGACGGGCGGTGTTCGATTCGATCCGGCGCGGCGCCCGGGGCAACATCGCGACCGAACCGATCGCAGCTCTGCGAACGAACACCCGAAACGCCTTCTTCGACATCTCGGAACGAGCCTCGCCGCTGGGCAGCTACTCGATCGACGCAAATGGTGACACCACGCTTTCGTTCTATGGCGCCTACCGGGTCGAGGACGGGGAACTGGTGCTGGGCCGGACGATCGACATACCGCCGTCGGTCCTGAGGGAGGACGAATGAACACGGTCCTGACCTGTCTCGCGATCCTCGCGCTCGGCTGCCTGGTGACCGGGACTTCGATATTCCTGGTTCGCAAACTGGTGCCGGAGCACCTGCGGGGGAGCGAGGAGCGGCGTGAGCCGGTCTTCGCCTTCGCCGGCGTGCTCTACGCCCTGGTGATCGGTTTCGTGCTCGCTTACGCCCTCGATGGATACCAGACGGCGGAGACCGCGGCGGGAACCGAAGCCGACTCGGTCAGCTCGCTCTCCCGTGCCGCCACCCTCTTCGATGCCGAGAGCCGCGATCGGCTCGGTCACGAACTGATCTGCTACTCCCGAGCGGTGATCGACGACGAGTGGCCGAGGATGCACCAGGGCGAGCGCTCGGAACTGGCCACCGCGGCCACCGACCGGCTCTTCCAGTCCTTCGGCAAGCTGGGTCGCAACAACGCCGACAACTCCGCCCTCTCGAGCTCGCTCGAACGGGTCAGTGATCTGCAGAAGGCGCGAGCCACCCGGCTGCTCAAGTCGGACACCTTCCTGCCGACCATGTTCTGGGTCTTCATGGTCGCCGGTGGTTTCATGCTGATTCTTTTCGCCACTGTCCTCAAGGGCCGGGAGCCGGTCCGGGGCCAGGTCATGTTCATCCTCCCCGTCTCCCTGCTCCTGATCTGCTCGATCTACCTGGTGGCGGTCTTCGAACAACCCTTCAAGGGACCAAACGAAATCGAGCCCCGGGCGATGGAACGGGCTCTCGTTTCGGTAACCGAATTCATCCCCGACCCCCGCGCCGACCGCCCCTGTCCCTGACCCTCGGGACATTCTTCGTCCTCCTCCCTCAACCCGGACCCTAAACATCCGACTTTTCAGCGCTATTTGCTGAAAAGTCCTATCTCGATGAGATTGAGACGGGACCGGGCCGGGGGCCGGTTACGGGTTGACTACGCCCTTGCCATTGGCCAGGTCTTCGAGTTTCTCGTCTTCGATCGGACCGAGTGGACCGCCGGGGACTGACTTGTCCTGGAGGTTGCTCTTGTCTTCGAAGAAGTCGAGCGGAGTCATCGGCTGGTTCGACATGGCCGGTTCCGGCTCCATCGCGTCGAGGGCGGCATCGAGGTCGGCCTCGGTGACGTTGAGAGGGACCGGCACGGCCCGGTACGGCGCGACCGGAAGGCCGAGACGGAAGGCGAGCTGGCCCTCGCTGTTGAAGCCCGAGACCCAGGGAGCGGCACCCCAGGCGACGACCCAGCCATCGCCCATCTTGCGGAACGAACCGCAGCAGTGGCCGTTGCCGGAAACCTTGTCGTCACGGAAGTCACCGACGTAGGTAGCGGTCCGGTTCTCGAGGTCGATCCGGTACATCAGGGCACGCGGCTGACGACCCTTGATCTTGACCCCGTTGTCGTGGATGGTCAGCATGTCGCCGTACATACGGACATCGTGGTTGCCTGAGATCGGGTAGCCCTTGTACGGGTCGTCTCCGACCACCTTGAGCGACTTCTCGGTCGGGACACCGCCGAACTTCCAGATCAACTCACCGGTCTTCCGGCTGATGCCCCAGACCGTGTCGGTGTGACGGGTCGAAAGCACGTACTGGTCGCGCCACGGCTCGATCGCGTTGAGGTGGAACTGGTCGTAGCGGATCTTGCCGTTCTCGTCGTAATGCGGGTTGCGCCAGGCGCGCTGCCACCAGCGGTACGGCGTCTCCTCGATCGAAACGTGGTCCTTCGAATTCCATTCCCAGACGACCTTGCCGTCGGGGGTCTGCTCCTGGATCGCGCCGTCGAGCAGGCCGCGATCGGCCCGGCCGCCGACCGGACGCAGGTCGACCCCGTATCTCGGCTTGTAGCTCATCACCAGCTGGTTGCCGTTCGGCAGAAGCACGTACTCGTGACCGTCGATCGGGGCGCCCTTGAAATCAACCAGCCGGTCGAGCGTGCCGTCGAGCTCGCGGATCTCGGTGCGGGTGCGGGCGTCCTGGCCGAAACCGTCGGCGAACCCGCGGGGAATCTGCACCGTGCCATCAGGCAGGATCTGGCCACCCAGGGAGTTGGTCGGCGTGCTGTACCACCAGCGCGGGGTGCCGTCCTGGTCGAAAACCATCATCCAGGCGCGGGCCTTCTGGTCAGGCTTCAGGTAGGCGGTGACCATGAACATGCCCTTGGGTGGCTTGGCCAGACGCTGGTAACGCCACTCGGGGAAGTCGGAAGGCAGGCAGCGGATCTTGTAGTTCTCGACCTCACCGTCTTCGGGGATGAACTTGACGTTGAAGTCCTGTCCCGGCAGCGGCCTGGCTTCGGCCCCGTAGCGGCCGGAGGTGGCCGGGTTTGCCCAGACCTTCACCTTCACTTCGGGGATCGAGTAGACCTGGACCATCACCCTTCCGGGGACGCAGCGGGTCACGTAGTAGTGGCGGTCGGGATTGAACTTCGGCCACATCGACGAGGTCGCGAACTGGGCGTCGTACTTTTTGCCCGGGTCACTGCTGCCCTTCGAGCCGACGATCGGTGCGATCTTGTTCAGCGTCGCGGGATCGTTCTTCTTCGAGGAAGCTTTCGACTGGTTCTTGTCGACCCGGTACTCGCGGTAGGCGTAGGCCCCGGCGGCGAGTCCGAGGAACAGTGCCGCAAGCAGAACGGCAAGGTTGTACGGAGTGAATTTGAGCTTGTTCTCGGAAGTTTCCATGCCGGGGTGGGTCGTCCGGTGGTCCCATTCGGCCCGGTGACGGCTCCACGGGCGTGCCGTGTGTCATCCCGGCCGCGCCTGGGGCGACTCTCTGAATGGTCCGGAAACTATAGAGCCAGCTCCCCGGGTAGGGTGAGCACCCATGACTCAAACCAAACTTCAACTCGGCGCCACCCTCCGCGACATGGGGGCGTCGTTTGAAGCAAACCGGCCCCTCTTCGTCAGGGTCACTTTCCTCTTCGCCGTCTTTTCCGCGGTCTCCGCCGTACTCGAAGTGAACGGCACCGCCGGCCTCGCAATCTGGGTCGGGTTGACGATTCTGCTCGGCGCCGCCTACGTGGGGATGGTCACCACCCTCCTCTGCGTGCCCGGCAAGAGCCAGGATCTCGGCGATCTCTGGGCAACCACCAAACCGGTGCTCGCCCGGCTGATCTGGGTAGCCGTCGTCGGCACCCTCGCCGTGGTCGTCGGCATGTTCGCGCTGATCATTCCCGGTCTGATCATCGCCACGATCTGGTCGGTCGCAAGCCAGGCGGTGGTGGTCGAAGGAAGGTCGGTTTTCGAGTCGTTGGGACGCAGCCGGGAACTCGTTCGAAACAACGGACTGCGGGCCTTCGGTTACCTGGTGATCGTCGGGATCCTCGGCCTCGTGATGATCGGCCTGGCCCTGCTCGTCTCGGCCCCCCTGGGCGACGGACTGGCGGGAAATATCGTCGGCAACTTCCTCACCGACATGCTCAGCACGCCCATCTTCGCGCTCGGCACCGCCGTGCTCTACAACGCACTGATCGATATCGAACGCAGTAGCCAGCCCGGGGTCGAAGCCGAGAAAGACCCCTATGCCGGTGTGACAGCGCCGGAACCGAAGGACTAGGCCCCGGTCGTTTCCGGAGCCGGAGCCCCGGCTTCCGGCACGGCCGGTCGCTGGTCTTCGTCGACGATGATCTCCTTCATCTTGCCGCTGACCATGCCGAAGTGGGCGACCAGGTAGGCGAGCACCATCACGCCACCCATGATGTAAAGGACTGTTGAGGTGGATGCGGCGAACGCTTCCTGGAGGGCTCCGAAAATCTTCTCCGAGCCGGCGCCGGACGCATGACTGGAAATCGCGTCCTGGCTGCCACCGCCAGCCGAGGTCATCGCGTGAGCGATCTTGTCCGATTCCGCGGTCGGAACGCCGAGGCCCTGGAGCTTCTCTTCGACGTTCGCCTGGTTCCTGGTGGTGAGGATGGTCCCCAGCACGGCGAGCCCGAAGGCTGCCGCGTAGTTGCGGACCGTCTGCGTGATGCCGGTCGCCTCGCCGTAACTCGTGTTCGGGGCTCGGTTGATCGCGTCGGTACTGACCGGGCTTAGCATCAGGCTCACGCCGGCGCCAGCCAGGACCATGTAGATCCACTGACCGCCGAGGCCGTCGGCGATGTCGGTGACCTGGCCGGCCCAGAGGAAGAACCCGACGGCGGCCAGGACCGCGCCGAGCGCGGCCGCCGGCTTGGCGCCCTTGCTGTCGAGGATCTTGCCGCCCATCTGGGCGCCGAAGACGAACCCTCCGAAGAACACCAGCAGGTAGAGGCCGGCGTCGGATGCGTCCCAGCCAAGCGAGATCTGGGAGTAGAGGCTGGCGAAGAAGATCAGCGGGACAAAAGCGATCGAGAGGAGAAACAGCATGACGTTGTCAGCCAGGAAGGCCCTCTGCCTGAAGATCGAAACCCTGATGAGCGGGAACTTCTGGCGGTTCTCGAACATCCAGAAGGCGACCAGGATCGCGAAGCCGCCAACGATGCAGATCCAGGTCAGGGGGTCGTCCCAGCCCCAGGTCGCCGACTGCTGGAACCCGAGGACCGAGAGCCCCATGCCGAGTGCGATCAACACGGCACCGCGGAGGTCTAGCGGCTGCGAGACCCTCCGGTTGTCCGGCTTCGAGAGGTAGATCAGGACGAGCGAGATGATCGCGATCGGGATGTTGATCCAGAAGATCGAGCGCCAGGTCCATTCGGTCAGGTAGCCACCGGCGATCGGCCCGACGGAGGTGAGGGCTCCGGTGATGCCGAAGAAGACCGCGAGGGCCTGGCCACGCTTTTCGATCGGGAAGGCGGCGACGGTGATCGCCAGCGCGGCGGGGAACATGATCGCGGCACCGGCGCCCTGGATCACACGGAAAAAGATGAGCCACGCCTCAGCCAGGTCTCCTTCCGGGGTGGCGCCGCAGAGGGCAGAGCAGATCGTGAAAATGAGAATGCCGATGACCAGCATGGTCCGGTGGCCAACGACGTCGGCGAGTCTCCCGCCGAGGGCAAAAACCGCCGCCATGGCCAGCAGGTATCCGGAAACGATCCACTGAACGCCCGTTTCGGTCAGGCCGAGATGCTGCTGGATCGTGGGGATCGAGATCGAGACGATCGTCTGGTCGATGAAGGTCATCGACACGGCGAAGATCATCGCGGCCAGAACGAGAGAACCACTCTTATTAGCGGGCATTCCGGGAACTTACAGAAGGGATTTACCGAAATACAGAAAGTTGACATCCATCAACTTTTTCCTTATAGGCTGACGGACATGGAGATACTGCGCACGCCCGAAGAACGCTTCAGCCAGATCCCGGACTTCCCCTGGGAACCGGTCTACCGGGACTGGGAAGGGATGCGGCTGGCACACCTGGACGAGGGTTCGGGCGAGCCGATCCTGCTGATTCATGGCGAGCCGACCTGGGGTTTCCTCTGGCGCAAGGTGATGGGCCCGCTGCTCGACGCCGGCTACCGCTGCGTCGTGCCCGACCTGCCGGGCTTCGGGCGCTCCGACAAACCGGTCGACGACGCGTGGTACACCTACGATCGTCACACCGCGGCGATCGTCAGTCTGCTCGAGGAACTCGACCTGACCGGAGTGACCCTGGTCTGCCACGACTGGGGTGGACCGATCGGACTGCGCACCGCTTCGATCGAGGTGCCCGATCGATTCTCCCGGCTGGTCGCGATGGACACGGGCCTCTTCACCGGCCACCAGAAGATGTCCGACAACTGGAACCACTTCCGCGACTTCATCGCCTCGCACCGGGACGTCCGGGTGGACATGCCGATCCGCGGTGGATGCGCAACAGAACTCCCCGACGAGGTGGTGGCCGCCTACGAAGCCCCCTTCCCCGACGCCGACTACAAGGCCGGCATCCGGACCTTTCCGCCGATGATTCCGGTCACGCCGGAAGACCCGGGAGCCGCCGAAGGTCAGGCAGCAGTCCAGTACCTGCTCGCCGATCAGCGCCCTTCACTGCTGCTCTGGGCCGACAACGACCCGGCGCTTCCGCTCGACCCGGTCGGCAAGACCGTGCAGATGCTCCTCCCCCAGGCGGAGCCCCTGACCGTGATCGAAAACGCCGGGCACTTCCTGCAGGAAGATCACGGCGAAAAGATCGGCCGGATCATCGCCGAGTGGCTCGCCCGCACACCGGTCTGAACTTCGGGGACCGCTGGCTCAGGAGGCTTCGGAACCGCGCAGCAGCATTTTCAGCAGCGGCTCGGCCCTACGGGCGTCGGGCTGCTCGCCGGTGATCAGGTCGAGATAGATGTAGCCGCCCATCACCCGTTCGATCACGAAGGCCAGTTCGTAGGACTCGACCCCTTCAGGCAGATCCATGTTGCCGGCACTCACCTGGCGGTCAATCGAGTCCTCGATCCAGGCGATCAGGCGAGGCTGATAGCCGGTCTCGCTGCGGGTCAGGAGCGACATCGCCGCTTCGCCCTCGGTTGCGAGGTAGTGCTTCATGCCCGGGTTGGCGATCACCTGGTCCGCGAACTCGATGGTCACGTCGACGATCCGGTCGGGGCCGGTCGACTTCGCTTCTTCCTCGAGCCGGTTGAGGCTGTTCAGCGTGAGCTGCCAGATCATCTCGACCAGAAACTGTTCCCGCGAACCGACCCACCGGTAGAGCGTTGCCCGGTTGATGTCGAGCTGCCTGGCCATCGCCGACATGTCGATTCGCTCGCGGGCCATGAAGGTCCTGATCCCGAGCCGAAGTGCCCGCAGGGGACCGGAGTCCTCGGGCTCTCCCGGGTCTGCCAGAGCGGCCTGAAGCTTTGTGGCTCGCCGGGTCACGGTGGGGGCAGCATCTCGCATTTGGCGGCAGTCCGTACGGCGATCAGGCCGCGGAGCCCGCTGCCTGGTCAATGGCCGCCCGCATCAGATCTACCGGCTGGGCGCCGGAAATGGCCGTGGCGCGATCGAAAACGAAGGTCGGGACCCCGCTGATCCCGAGCATCCCGGCCAGCTCCTGATCGGCGCGGACCTCTTCTGCGAACTCGTCGCTGGCCGCCACCTCCTGGGCCCGGCCGGGATCGACCCCGGCCTTGACCGCGAGGCGAACCAGGTCGGTCGAGTCGGACAGATCGGCCGCCCCGGTGAAGTACGCGGCGAACAAGAGGTCCGCGAGAGCGGCTTCGTGACCCTCGCGGGCCGCCAGCTGAAGCATGCGGTGAGCGTCGAAGGTGTTGACAGCGAACGCGTTCTCGTAGTCGAACTCGATCCCCGCCCCATGGCCCATCGAGACCACCCGGTCGTTCATCGCCATCACTTCATCCCTGGTCATGCCGAACTTTCTGGAGAGGTGGTCATAGAGGTCGCCCTCGGCCCGTTTCGGCGCTCCGGGGTCGAGCTGAAAGCTCCGCCACTCGACCTCGACCTCGCCTTCCCGACCGGATTGCCTCAGGGCCTCGGCGAAGTGACGGGTCCCGATGTAACAGAAGGGACAGGCGATGTCGGAGAAGATTTCGACTTTCACCCGGACAAGACTAGAGAGCGATGGCCCTGAGCCATAGGATGCGCGCATGGCACCAGGCGCAAAGGGAGAGGCTCCGGCGAAACAGGGTCTCGTCCTGCTCACCCTCATTCTGGTCGCGGGTGTAGCGAACCTCAACCTTGCTGTCGCCAACGTGGCCCTGCCGGACATCGGCAAGGACCTGGACGCCAGCCAGACCGGCCTCAATCTGGTTGCGGTCGGCTTCTCGCTCGGGCTGGCCGGTTCGGTGCTCTACCTCGGCGCCCTCGGCGACCGCTACGGACGCAAGACGATGCTGGTGCTCGGGACCACGATCTCGATCCCCGCGGCGCTGCTGGCCGGCTTCGCCCCGACCGTTGACGTCCTCTTCCTCGCCCGGGTGCTCGGCGGGCTCGCCGCGGGCATGGCCTTCCCGACCACCCTGGCCTTGATCACGGCACTTTGGTCGGGGGCGGCGCGAACCCGGTCGATCGCGCTCTGGTCCGGCATCGGCGGCGGTATTTCCGCGCTCGGCCCGCTGGTCTCCGGTGCCCTGCTGGAGCAGTTCGACTGGGGCTCGGTTTTCCTGATCACCATTCCCCTCGCTTTGATCGCCCTGGTCCTGGCGATCAGGTTCATCCCTTCACACGTGAACGAGACGACCGACCCGGTCGACAACCTGGGCGGCATCCTCTCGATCATCATGGTCGGCGGGGTCGTGCTGGCGATCAACTTCGTCTCGATGCCCGGCTACGGTGTGACCACGGCAGCGATGGCCGCGGTCGGCCTGGCTGCCGGGCTCGGGTTCTTCATCCAGCAGCGCCGGCAGGGACGGATCGGCAATCCGCTCTACGACCTCAGGATCGCCGGTCGCCGCACGTTCTGGGTGGCGGGCGCTGCGGGAATCATCGTTTTTGGCACCTTGATGGCGGCCATGTTCATCGGCCAGCAGTACCTGCAGAACGTGCTCGAGTACTCCACCCTCGGAGCCGGCGCGGCGATCCTGCCGGCTGCCGTCGCGATGATCCTCGCCGCACCGGTCTCGGCCCGTCTGGTTCACAGCCACGGCTCCCGGGTGACCCTGCTTTCCGGGTTCTTCTTCTGCCTGGTCGGCTTCGTGCTGATGTTCCTGCTGTGGGACGAGAACGCCGCCTATTGGAAGGTCTTCCTCGGTTACTTCCCGGTTGGCATCGGAGTAGGTCTGGCCGGCACCCCGGCCTCGAACTCACTGACCGGATCGGTGCCGGTCGACCGGGCCGGCATGGCTTCCGGCACCGCCGACCTCCAGCGCGATCTCGGCGGGGCGATCATGCAGTCGATCCTCGGCTCCGTCCTCACTTCGGCCTACGCCAGCTCCTTCGCTTCGCAGATCGCCAGCAACCAGCAGGCCAGCCAGCAGGTGAGCGAGTCGACCCAGACCCAGCTCGAACGGTCCTTCGGCAGCGCGGTCACGGTCGCCGAGCAACACAAGGAGTACGCACCCCAGATCATCCACGCGGCGCAATCCGCCTTTCTCTCGGGGAGCGACTCTGCCTACGCGGTAGGCATCGCCGCGATCGCCCTGGGCGCAGTACTGATCTTCTTCGCCTACCCGAAGAAGGATCGCGAAGAGCAACTCTTGGCAGAATTCCACGCCGAGGACGCGGCAGCGGCCGCCTGACACCCGAGGAGCAGGAGAACTGATGAACCGCACTTTCGTTATCGGCGTCGGCATGACCAAGTTCGACAAGCCCGGAACCAAGGAAGGCGATTACCCCGATTGGGCGGTCGAAGCAGGCACCAAGGCGCTCGAAGACGCCGGAATCACGTACGACGAAGTCGAAAGCGCCTACGTCGGCTACTGCTATGGCGAGTCGACTTCGGGCGAGCGGGCGGTCTACGGACTCGGCCTCAGTGGCATTCCGATCGTCAACGTGAACAACAACTGCTCGACCGGTTCCTCGGCCCTATACCTCGCCCGGCAGTCAGTCAAGGGCGGCCTCGCGGATTGCGCCCTTGCACTCGGCTTCGAGAAGATGGAAAAGGGCTCGCTCGGTGCCAAGTACACCGACCGCACCCAGCCGCTCGACAAGCACTTCATCGAGCTGACCCAGCTGCGCGAGTGGGAGGATGCTCCGCCCGCCCCGCAGATCTTCGGCGCGGCCGGCCGCGAGCACATGGAGAAGTACGGCTCGAAGCCGGAGCATTTCGCCTGGATCGGCTACAAGAACCACAAGCATTCGGTCAACAATCCGTACGCCCAGTTCCAGGACGAGTACACGCTTCAGCAGATCCAGGAAGCCCCGGAGATCTACGCTCCGCTGACCAAGCTCCAGTGCTCCCCCACCTCGGACGGTTCGGGCGCGGCGATCGTCGCCTCGGAGAAGTTCGTCGACGCACACGACCTCTGGGACCGGGCGATCGAGATCACCGGCCAGGCCCTGGTCACCGACACCAAGGCAACCTTCGATGACGACAGCGCGATCAGCCTGGTCGGCTACGAGATGAGCCGGCTGGCCGCCGAACAGGCCCTGAGCGAAGCCGGTACCGGGATCGACGAGGTCGACGTGGTCGAACTCCACGACTGCTTCTCGGCCAACGAACTGATCACCTACGAGGCGCTCGGCCTGGCCGAGAAGGGTCACGGCCACGAACTGGTCGAGGCCGAGGCCACCACCTACGGCGGCACGACCGTGGTCAACCCGTCCGGTGGCCTGATCTCGAAGGGTCACCCGCTCGGTGCGACCGGCCTCGCCCAGTGCTCGGAGCTCACCTGGCAGCTGCGGGGCAACGCCGATGCCCGTCAGGTCGACGGTGCCGGCAAGGCCCTCCAGCACAACATCGGCCTCGGTGGCGCCGCCGTGGTCACGGTTTACGAGAAGCCCGCCGCCTGAGCTGACTTCCAGGATTCGCCGAGGCCAGACCTCGTCTTGATTCTCAGCCTTCGAAGAAGCGCTGGATTCCGCTGAGCATCAGCTGGATGCCGATGGTCGCGATCAGCAGGCCGCCGACCTTGGTGAAGATCGCCTCGGCCTGCTCGGAGAGCTTCAGGTACTTCGAGACCAGCAGGTGACCGATCGGCAGGAGAATCACTGCCACGGCGACGGCGACCAGGGCGACGATCGTGCCCTCACCGTTCTCGGCCGAAGCGGCGATCGTGATCACGGTGGTTATCGCCCCCGGTCCGGCCACGAAGGGAATCGCGTAGGGGACGATCACGCTGCCGTCGAAGCTCTCCGGCTGCTCGCGTGATTCCTTGCCCCCCTGGGCCCGGCTCGGCTCGCCGCCGAAGAGCATTTCGAAACCCATCATCGCCACGATCAGGCCGCCGGCCACCCCGAAGGCGCCAAGGTTGATGCCGAGGATGTCGAGCAGTTCCCTCCCGACCAGGGCGGCGGTGAAGAGCACCACGGCAACCGCGATGGTGATCCGACGGACGTACTCCACCCGTCGTTCCGGTTCGGCCGCGGTCAACTGGCGGAAAAATATTCCGCGGGTGACCGGGTCCGTGATCACGATCACGGCCACGATCGACTGCAGGTAGAAGTTGAGATCGACCTCCATGCCCCCGGGCAGGCTAGCGTCACGACCGGTCGCTTCCGGTGCCGGGCGGCTCTGAATATTCTCCGCCGATGGACCGGACCGACTGGTTGCTGATCTTTCTCGCTGCCGCCTATCTGGTCGTGATCGCGGTCGGCGTCGCGGGTTCGAACCTTCACTCCAGTGCCGAACGGGTCGCCGAGGGTGATGTGTGGCTGCTCCTGACGAGCGCCCTCAATGTGGTCCCGGAACTGGATATACCCCAATGGATCCTGCTCGCGGCGAGCATCACGGTCGTGGTCTGGCGATGTGGCCCGAAGCTCTGGTGGAGCGTCGCACTCGCCGGACACGTCGGGGCGGCGCTGATCTCCTACCTGGTGATCGGTCTGGCCGTGGCAATCGGATCGGGTTCAGCCGACACCACTGCGGCTGAATCCGACTACGGAATCTCGATCATCCTGGCGGCGACCCTGGGGGCGCTGGCCGCCAGCGGGTTCGCGGTCCCTTCGTCCGCGCGGACCCGGGGCGACCGGGTCTCGATCGTGCTCGGACTGATCGGACTTGCCGGCATGATCGCCTTCTCGGTCGGCTGGTACGACATGCAGCACGTGATCGGATACGCGATCGGGTTTGTCCTGACCGGGTGGCTGCTCGACCGCGGGACCTTCAGCTGGACCCGGCCACGTTTCGGTCACGGATCAAAGTAGGTTCCCACCCGTGGAATTCGTCCTCGGCATTCTCGCCGCCGCCTTCTTTGCCCTCGGAACCGTCCTCCGGCAGAAGGTCGCCCAGGAAGTTCCCGACGAAGAGGTTCAGAACGCCGGACTCCTGATCCAGTTGGCCAAGCGACCGGTCTGGATGGCGGGCATCGTGGTCGATGGGCTCGGGTTCCTCTGCCAGGCGGCGGCGCTTCACTTTGGCCAGCTGGCCGTGGTCCAGCCGCTGTTGGCCACGGCCGTGGTCTTCGCCCTGCCCTTCGGGGTACTGATCCTGCGGCGTCGGATCACCCGAGCCGACATCACCGGGGCCCTCGCCGTCACCGCAGGACTGATCTTCTTCCTGGTCATGGCCGACCCCAAGGACGGCGTTGACGACGCGTCGACCATGGGCTGGGTCATCAGCGGCGGTATCGCCGGTGCGATCTGCCTGATCCTGGTCCTTGCCGCCCGGAGCCGCCCGCCGCGGGCCAAGGCGGCGCTGCTCGGTTCCGCCGCCGGAATCCTCTTCGGCTTCAGCGCCGGGCTGACCCTGACCGTGGTCGATAACCTCGGCGAGGGGATCGTGCCGCTACTTACCGATTGGCATCTCTACGCGCTGATCGCCGTCGGCTGGATCAGCATGACGATCAGTCAGCAGGCGCTACAGACCGGCTCGCTCGCGCCGGCGGTCTCGACCCAGATGTCGCTCGACCCGGTGGTCAGCATCCTGCTCGGCGTGCTGATCTTCCAGGAGGAGGTCGACGACACCTTCTTCGAAGCCGTGGTCGCCCTGGCCGGGCTGGCCGTGATGATAGGCGGCCTCATCTATCTGGCCGGCGCCCAGTCCGACCAGACCTGAGTCAGCTGACGCGGTTGGGTTCGGCCGAAGCTTCCTTGTTCGCGGCCACGTCGGTAGCGATCACCGACATGATTTCCCGGCTGCGTCGGCGACCATAGAAGAAAAAGAGGAGCAGCCCGAGGACCAGCCAGACCCCGAGCCGGATCCAGGTATCGGGCGGCAGGGTGAGCATCAGGGCCAGGGAAGCGAGGATCCCGAGCGGAGCGATCAGCCAGACCGCCGGCACCCGGAAGGGACGGGGCGTGTCGGGGTGGGTCCTGCGCAGGACAAGCACGCCGGAACAGACCAGCAGGAACGAGAAGAGGGTGCCGATTGAGACCAGTTCGCCGAGCACCGTTATCGGCAGAAGCGAGGCGATGATCGCACCCGCGATGCCACAGACGATCGTGGTGAAAACCGGTGTCTTGAACCGCGGGCTGACCTTGCCGAAGCGCCCGGGCAAGAGGCCGTCCTCCGACATCCGCATCAGGATCCGGGTCTGGCCGTAGAAGGTGACCAGCACCGTGGCGAAGAGTCCGATCACGGCGGCAACGCTGATCAGCTCGTCGAGCCACTGTATTCCCGGCACCGCCTTGAGCGCCTCGGAAATCGGATCGGCGACGTTGAGAGTGTCGTAGGGCACCAGCCCGGTCATGACAAGTCCGATCACCACATAGAGGGTGGTCGAGATGATCACCGTGCCGAGCAGGCCGATCGGGACCGTGCGCTGAGGGTTGCGCGACTCGCCGGCCGCAGTCGAGACCGCGTCGAAGCCGACGTAGGCGAAGAAGACGATGCCGGCCGCCTGGATCACACCCGAAACACCGAAATCCCCGAAGCCGCCCTCGTTGGCGGGGATGAACGGGGTCCAGTTGGAAGCGTCGACGTGAAAGGCGCCGACCACGACGAAGAGCAGCAGAGCGCCCAGCTTCAGGGCGACCATGACGTTGTTCGCCCTGACCGATTCCTTCGTTCCGATCACCAGCAGGAAAGTGGTCAGGACGACCACGATGAAGGCGGGCAGGTTGAAGATCCCGCCCTCCTCGAAGGGCGGGTTGGCGAGTTCTTGGGGCACATGTATCCCCACCGTCTCGAGCAGGCTGACCGCATAACCGGCCCAGCCCACCGCCACGGTCGAAGCGGCGAACAGGTACTCGAGCAACAGGTCCCAGCCGATGAACCAGGCCATGAAGACGCCGAAGGCGGCGAAGACGTAGGAGTAGGTCGAGCCGGCGATCGGGATCATTGCCGCCATCTCGGCATAACAGAGAGCGGTCAGTCCGGCGGCGATCCCGGCCAGAACGAACGAGATGATCACCGCGGGGCCGGCATGCTCGGCCGCGGCGGTACCGGCAATCACGAAGATGCCGGCCCCGACCACGCTGGCGATGCCGAGCATGGTCAGCGAAACCGGGCCGAAAGCTTGCGAGTCGAGACGCTCGCGATCACGCTCGGCCTGGGTCAGGATGTTGCCCAGGCGATCGACCTTGATGCCTCCGCCCGCGGGCGACTGCTTCCCTCCCGTTGTCTCCCCGGACGACGACATGGCGAGATCCTACAGTCGGCCTCCGGGGGAACCGGTAGCCTGCGCCCTCGATGAACGAGGGAGCAGACGAACCGCGAACGCCGGTGAAGAAGTCATTCGTTGAGCTCGAGCGGGAGCATCGTCTGGGCAAGCTCGATGACCTCCGTGAGCGCGGCATCACCCCTTACCCCGCGAGCTTCGACCGCGACCACACGGTTGCCGAAGTCCGGGATGAATTCGGTTCGATCGCGGCCGGGGAGGTCAACCCCGCGAAGGTGGCGATCGCCGGCCGCCTGATGCTGATCCGGGATCACGGCGGGATCATCTTCGCCAGCCTCCGGGACCAGACCGGCACCGTCCAGGTGTCCTTCGAGAAGGACCGGATTGACGAGCAGGGTTTCCGGGACGCGCTCTCCCTCGATCGCGGCGACTGGGTCGGAATCAAAGGGTCGCCGATGGGCGCGAAGTCCGGTGAGCTGACGGTCACCGCCGATTCACTGGTGATGCTCTCAAAGTCGCTCCGCGCCCTGCCCGACAAGCACCGGGGCCTGACCGACACCGACACCCGCCTGCGCGAGCGTTACCTCGACCTGATCGCCAACCCGGAGATCCGCCCCGTCTTCGACATCCGCTCGAAAGTGATTGCCTCGGTCCGGAACACCCTGATCGACAGGGGCTTCACGGAGGTCGAGACGCCGGTATTGGCGGCCCAGGCCGGGGGAGCCGCGGCCCGTCCGTTCATCACGCACCACAACGCGCTCGACATCGACATGTACCTGCGGATCGCGCTGGAGTTGCCGTTGAAACGTCTGGTCGTCGGCGGGTTCGAACGGGTCTTCGAGATCGGCCGGGTCTTCCGCAACGAGGGTCTCGACACGCGCCACAACCCGGAATTCACCTTGCTCGAGGCCTACCAGGCGCTCGGTGATTACCACGACATGATGGACCTGGTCGAAGCGATCTGTTCGAATGCGGCGCTCGAAGCGATCGGACGGACCGAGGTCGAGGTCGACGGCCAGAAGGTCGACCTCAAGGCTCCCTGGAAGCGGATCACCATGGCCGACCTGATCAAGGAGGTGACCGGCGAGACGATGCACCCGTCGATGCCGGTCGAGGAGGCCCGGGCCATCTGTGACCGGCATGAAGTCGAGTACGAGGACTTCTGGGGTTCCGGCCGCCTGATGGCCGAGGTCGCCGACGAGTGCTGCGAGCACACGATGATCCAGCCGACGATCGTCTGCGACTACCCGCAGGAGGTCTCACCGCTGGCCAAGGTGCACCGCGACGACCCGTACCTGACCGAGCGTTTCGAAGTGGTCGTGGCTGGCCGCGAACTGGCCAACGCCTACTCCGAACTGAACGACCCGGTCGACCAGAAAGCCCGCTTCGAGGAAGAAGCCAAGGCGAAGGAGCAGGGCGACGACGAAGCTGAGAGCGTCGATGACGACTACATCCGCGCGCTCGAGTACGGCCTGCCGCCAACCGGTGGCCTGGGCATCGGGCTCGACCGCCTGATCATGCTGATCAGCGAGCAGCAGGCGATCCGTGACGTGCTGCTCTTCCCGGCGATGCGGCCCGAAGAAGGGCAGGGCGCCACCCGGCTGACCGGCCAGACCCTGCCGACGGCGGCCGAGATGGCACTGCGTTCCGCCACCGCGCCGGTCGACCCCGCTGCTACCGACTCCGCCGCGCAGGCCGATGACGCCGCCGCCGAAGTTCCGGGGATCGCCAAGGTCGGACCGGCCACACTCAGCGGTACCCCTGCCACGTTCGAGCCCGTCCGGCCCCGGCCGAACCTGCTGGCCCGCAAGGTACTTGGCTGGATGACCGCGCTCGCCGGAATCGCTTTCCTGCTCGCCGCCGTACCGGTCCTGAGCAGCTCCCTCGGCCTGGGCCGCCTGATCGACTCGGTTTCTTCCGAGGTCTCTGGACACGTCGTCGCAGTCGTGATCGGCCTCGTCCTGCTGGTCATTGCCAACCAGCTCCGGCACGGCAAGCGCCGGGCCTGGCTGGTCGCGATCCTGCTCTTCGGGATCGCCGCGGTCGCGCACACCCTCAAGGGACCGGACCCGATCGTGGTGATCTACTCGCTGGTCATGCTGGCCCTCTTGGCCTGGTACCGCGACTCCTTCGGTGGCCGGCCCGACCCGGCCACCCTGCTCGACGCGCTCCGTTTCGTCCCGCTCTACCTGCTGGCGATCTTCGTGTTCAGCTTTGGCACGATGCTGCTCGAACAGAACCACATACGGGAGACGCTCACTTTCGGTGGCATGCTGGAGACCACCGTGGTCGGCCTGGCCGGATTCGACGGTCCGTACACCTACCAGGGCAGGTTCTTCGCCGACTTCTTCCCGGCGGCGCTGTTTGCCCTCGGGATCGCCGGACTGGCCCTCTTCGCGCTGCTGATCTTCCGTGCGGTCGCGCTCAAGGCCGAGCCCTCGAACGCCGATCGCGAAAGGGCCTCCGATCTGGTCCACAAGTACGGCAGCGGCACCCTCGACTACTTCGCCCTGCGTTCCGACAAGAGCTACTTCTTCACCCACCGGGGTGACGCGATGATCGCTTTCACCTACATCAGCGGCTACGCCCTGGTGGCCGCCGATCCGATCGGGGCGCCCGGATCGAAAGACCGGATCCTCGATCAGTTCATCGCTTTCTGCCGCGACCGCAACTGGAAGGTCGCGTTCCTCGCCGCCCGCGAGGCCGACCTTGACCTCTACGCGGCCCGGGGCTTCCGCTCGGTCTACCTCGGCGACGAGGCGATCATTCCCTGCGACCGCTTCACCCTCGAGGGCAGCAAGATGAAGTCGGTCCGCTCGACCGTGCGCAAGGTCGACAAGCACGCCACCTTCCGGATGATCCGCGAATCAGAAGCGAGTCCGGAACTCTGCGCCCAGCTCAACCAGATCCGGGAACGCTGGCGTGACGGGGCCGACGAGCGCGGGTTCACGATGGACCTCGGCACCGATGTCGAAGGCGAGAACCCGGACTTCCTGCTGGCGATCGCCGACGGTCCGGACGGCAAGCCGCTCGGGTTCCTGCGGCTGGTGCCCGTCTTCGGTGAGGATCCGGGCTGGTCGCTCGACCTGATGCAGCGCGACCCCGATGCCCCGAACGGCATAACCGAGTACCTGATCGCCAACTCCGCCCTGACCCTCGGGCAGCAGGGTTTCCGCCGGCTCTCGATGAACTTCGCCGCCTGGGGCCGGCTCTTCGACGACGAGCGGCGGCTCACCTTCGGCCAGCGCCAGCTCAAGAAGCTGGCCGAGATCCTCAACCCCTTCTTCCAGATCAAGTCACTTCGCGATTTCAACGCCAAGTTCGACCCCGACTGGTGGCCCCGTTCGATCGTGCTCGAAGACGCCGAGTCGGCCCCCAAGGTGGCACTGCTCTACGCCACCACCGAGGGCTTCCTCAAGATCCCGGTGATCGGCAAGAAGCTGGTCCCACCGCTCCGGGCCGAATCCGACTGACTCCCGGCAATGCCGGCAGGAGCCCTTGCCATCGGTTTGCCCCGCGGTTAGTTTGGAGGCAACGCTGGAGGTGGAGGATGGACTGGCAGGTCATCAACGCAGCGCGATCCGGGAAGTACCTGACGCTTGTCGCGGTTCTAATGACCCTGGCGGCGGTGGCGGCCGGGGCCGGCCTGGCCCGCGGGGACGGGAAGCCGGACCGGTCCTACGGGGTCAAAGGTGTGGCTTCCGTCGACGCCGACCCGCTTTCGATCGACTCTCCCTCCGACGCGGCACGCGACGATCAGGGCCGGATCGTGCTCGGCGGGACCACCTATAACGGACCCGGGGGCAACCAGGCCTGGTTTGCCCGCCTGAACCGGGACGGCAGTATCGACCCCACCTTCGGCACTGCCGGAGTGGCACTTTTCAGTCTTCCGGGAAGCCAGTTCGTCTCCACCGTCACCATCGATCCCGAAGGCCGGATCGTCGCCGCGGGAAACTGGGACATGCCGATGAACCGGGACATGTGGGTGCTCCGCCTGAATGAGGACGGCACACCCGACCTCGGCTTCGGAATCGGCGGTGGTTCGAACTACGACTCGGGTCAGGACTTCGACCTCGGCTTCGGTGTGGCGGTCGCCGGGGACGGGCTCATCTACCTGGCTGGTTCAACCGGCGACGGCACAAACGACCGGGCCACCATTGTGCGTTACACCCCGGACGGAAACCCCGACCCGACCTGGGGCGTCGGCGGAGCGGTTCAGCTCGACGTCGGTGGAATTTCGGCCCGGGCCGAGGCGATCAGACTCGATCGACGGGGCCGGGTCGTGCTCGGCGGTTACCGGCAGAACGCCGACGAGAGCTCGGACTTCCTCGCAATCAGGCTGACCCGCAAGGGGGCTCTGGACAAGTCGTTCAACGGGCGCGGCTACAGGACGATCAGGTTCGTGCGGGGCCAGCGCGCCGACGTAATCGACATCGCCGTTGACCGACGTGGGCGTACCCTGCTGGCTGGTGGCGCCGATTTCGCCCCGGATGGCGTGAGCGACGGACTGCTCGCCCGCCTCAAACCAAACGGCAATCTGGACCGCCGCTTCGGCAAGGGCGGCAAAGTCGCGCGGAGCATCTTTGGCACCCGGGTCGAGCTGTCACGGGTCCGGATCGATCGAGCGGGGCGGATCGTTCTTGCCGGCAGTGCCCAGCGGGCGAACGGAACCCAGAAAGCGCTGCTGCTCCGCCTGCTTTCGAACGGTCGGCCCGACCGCAGCTTCGCGAAGAAAGGGCAGCTCCAGACCTCCTTCGGGGAGCCGGAAGCGAGCGGGACCACGCTCGTAATCGATGGCAAGGGCAGATATCTGCTCGGAGGCCGGGTTTTCGAGACCGGGCTCGCTTACGTCTCCCGCCACTTCGCGAAGTACCCCCGGCGCAAGTAGGAGATGAGGCCGCCCCGGTAGGGTCATCTCCGTGGCTGACTACATCTTCACCATGTACCAGGTCTCCCGGGTTCACCCGCCCGACAAGGAGGTCCTCAAAGACATTTCCCTGAACTTCCTGCCGGGAGCCAAGATTGGCATCCTCGGTCCCAACGGCTCGGGCAAGTCCTCGCTGCTGAGGATCATGGCCGGGGTCGACACCGAGTACAAGGGCGAGGCCCGGCTGCGCGATGGCGCCACGGTCGGCATGCTCGAGCAGGAACCGCAGCTCGACGAGTCCAAGGACGTGCGTGGCAACGTCGAGGACGGGGTCCGGGAGATCAAGGACCTGCTCGACCGCTTCAACGAGCTGGCCGCCAACTACTCCGACGAGACCGCCGACGAGTTCGCCAGGCTTCAGGCGAAGATCGACGCGGTCGACGCCTGGAGCCTCGACCAGATGCTCGACACCGCGATGGATGCGCTGCGTCTGCCGCCCGGCGACGCCGAGGTGGCGAACCTCTCCGGTGGCGAGAAGCGCCGGGTCGCGCTCTGTCGCCTGCTGCTTTCCAAGCCTGATCTGCTGCTCCTCGACGAGCCCACCAACCACCTTGACGCCGAGTCGGTGGCCTGGCTCGAGCGCCATCTTGAGGAGTACCCGGGCACCGTGGTCGCCGTGACCCACGACCGCTACTTCCTCGACAACGTGGCCGGCTGGATCCTCGAACTCGACCGTGGGCGTGGCATTCCCTTCGAAGGCAACTACAGCTCCTGGCTCGAACAGAAGCAGGCCCGTCTCGCCCAGGAGGAAAAGCAGGAGTCAGCCCGGTCGAAGACGATCGCAGCCGAGCTCGAGTGGGTCCGCGAGAACCCCAAGGGCCGCCGCAAGAAGTCGAAGGCCCGCCTCGCCCGGTACGAGGAGCTGCTGGCCGAAGAGAAAAACGTCAAGCTCGACCAGGTCCAGATCCACATTCCGGCCGGCGACCGTCTCGGCAATGTGGTGATCGACGCCGAGCACCTCAACAAGGCCTTCGGCGAGAAGCTCCTGATCGAAGACCTCTCCTTCAAGCTGCCCCCGGCCGGCATCGTCGGAATCATCGGCCCGAACGGCGCCGGCAAGACCACTCTTTTCCGCATGATCGTCGGCGACGAGGAGCCGGACGGCGGGTCGATTCGCCTCGGCGAAACGGTCCAGCTCGCCTACGTCGATCAGTCCCGCGACGCCCTCGACCCCGAGAAGACCGTCTGGGAAGAGATCTCCGACGGTGACGAGAACATCTCGGTCGGCGCCAACAAGATGAATTCGCGGGCCTACGTCGGCGGCTTCAACTTCAAGGGCTCCGACCAGCAGCGCAAGGTCGGCGTGCTGTCCGGCGGTGAACGCAACCGGGTCCACCTGGCCAAGCTGCTGAAGACCGGCGGCAACCTGCTGCTGCTCGACGAGCCGACCAACGACCTCGACGTCGACACGCTTCGCGCCCTCGAGGAGGCCCTGCTCAACTTCGCCGGCTGCGCCGTGGTGATCTCGCACGATCGCTGGTTCCTCGACCGGGTGGCCACCCACATCCTTGCCTTCGAAGGTGATTCGCAGGTGGTCTGGTTCGAAGGCAACCTCGAGGCCTACGAAGAGAACCGCCGGGCCCGCCTCGGCGCCGAAGCCGACCGCCCCCACCGCATCACCTACAAACGCCTCACCCGATAGGGGCACCGAGCTACGAGAAGTCAGTGATTATCCCTGACTTCTCGTATCTCACCCGCGCGGCCAGATGCTAGGGGCCGGCAACCCACCCTCAGCGGGTGGATGCCAGGGGCCTCCAGCTGTTCGCTGGCAAGGAGGCAGGCCGGGAAATGGCCGCGATAGTACGTGGTACGTGAGCTGCCGTTTTCCGGCCGACGACGCAGCCAGCGGACGGCTGGTGGTTCCTGGCGCCGCCCGCTACTTGACGAGACAGCCGGATTGGTTCCAGAAACTGGACCAGATTCCGAAGGATTTGGGGATCGCGTTGGCGATCGCCTGGGCCCGGACCTTGTAGCCCTCCGAGGTGAAGTGGATGCCGTCGTCGATGAACCACTCGTCCTTGACCCGGCTCGCCCAGTCGTAGATCCGCATGTTCGGGTAGTCCTCGCAGGCGTTCAGCAGTTCGTCGTCCCAGGCCTGCATGTTCTCTTCCGAGTAGGCGGGATTGCCCGGGTTCAGGGTCCGGACGTTGATCCAGAGGACCGGGTTGCCGTCGGCCACCGCCATCAGGTTGTCGATCCGCTCCCGCATCCCGACCGTCGAGCCGACCGCGACGTTGGCGGTGTCGTTGGTGCCCATCGCGTAGATCCAGCAGCCGTCGAACCCCGTGTCGGCGATCGCCTGGGCCGCTTCGACCGCGTTCGGTTGCCCCTCCACCCGCTCCTCGGATGAGCGGGCCCCGGAGATGTCGATGTTGCGTTCGTACACGCCAACCGCTTCAAGCCTTGCGTCGAGCTGATCGTTCGGGTCGGGCAGGTAGTCGGGGGAAGTCAGTCCGACCGAGGTTGAGTCGCCAATGTAGGCAACCGAGTCGCAGAGGCTCTTGGGGAACTCGTCGCGTTCTTCCGGACTGATCGAGGTCGTGGCGACCGGAGCGGCGGTGGCGATCTGCTCGACTTCGGCCTGTCCGTCTCCGCCCTGGGAGACGATCGGGGCGATCGGTTTGGAAGGCGCAACACCGACCAGGGCCAGCAGAAGAATCAGGACGAGGGTGCCTGCGACGACGGTCAGGCCCTTGCCCTCCGGGCCGAACCGTTTCCAGTTGAACTCTCCCGCCCTGAAGCGTTTCCAGAGTCGGCCGACCGCACCCTTGCGGATCGGATCCTCGATGAACTTCCAGGAGAGCGCGGCAACCGCGAAGGTCGCCCCGACCTGGAGCACCGAGCGGACCAGGCTGAACCCGTGGGCGTCCGATGGCGTGGTGAGGGCGATGATCGGCAGCTGCCAGAGATAGATCGCGTAGGAACGAACCCCGATCCAGCGGAGCGGCCGGCAACCGATGATCGGTCCGAGCCGGGTCGCGGGATGGGCGAGCACGGCGACCAGCAAGGTGGTTGCGAGCGCCAGCAGCACCATGCCGCCCCGGTAGAGGAAGGGCGAAAACTCGGTGGTCTGCCAGATCAGCAGGAAGATCACGAGCAGCGCGCCGACCCCGAGCAGGTCCATGTTGCGGCGGGCCTTGAAGGGAAGGTTCCGGTCGAGGCGTCGGCTCGGCCAGACCATCGCCAGGGCTGCGCCGAAGAGCAGGGCGAAGGCGCGGGTGTCGGTGCCGAGATAGACCCGGTTGGTGTCGAAGCCGGGGGTGTACAGCACCGCCATCTCGATCGCCGAGATGGCGGCGAGCACGAGGGTGAGGATCGCGAGGTTGGGGCGGATCCGATCGCGGCGGGCCTGGCGGCCGTGATCCCGGGCGGGCGAGACTTTCAGTAAGAGCAGCAGCAGCCAGGGCCAGATGATGTAGAACTGCTCCTCGACCGCCAGTGACCAGAGGTGGCTGAGCGGCGAGGGGGCACCGAAGCGGTCGAAATAGGACATGTCCTGGCCGATCGCCCACCAGTTCTCAACGAAGAAGATCGCCGAGATCGTCTCGCCGCGCAGGGTGGAGAGCAGGTCCGGCTCTCCGATCCAGACCCAGAGCAGGACAACCGCCAGCATCGTCAGGAGAGCTGGCAGCAGACGTCGGGCCCGGGCCAGCCAGAAGTTCTTGAGACTGAGTTTCCGGGTGACCCACCCCTCGAGCAGGATGTCGGTGATCAGGTAACCGGAGAGGGTGAAGAAGACGCCGACCCCCAGCAGACCCCCCGGGGCGAACCCGACTTCGAGGTGGTAGGCGATGACAGCCATGACTGCGATGGCACGCAGACCGTCCAGCCCGGGCATGTACCGCTGCCCGGATCGCCTTTCTACTGGTTCCGGCATGACCCCGGAAATCTACCCGCCAGCATCAGTCGCCAACTCTGCGGCCGGATCATGCCTTGGACGAACCCACTGCGTGAACCTCGGAGTCGGGCGAAACTTCAAGCTCGTCCGGAGTGGGTCGGTGCTGGGGACGAAAGTATTCATGGGCGATCACGCCGATCAGGACGAGCAGCAGGAGTCCGGCGGTGGCCAGGGCCGGAAGCTGGGCCAGCCAGGCGAACACTCCGACCGCAACACAGGCCACGGCTCCCAGCACGCGCCTCCAGGCCAGACCGCCCGTCAGCTTCCAGCGAATCAGAGCGAAGGGGAGCAGGTAGAGGACCGGTCCGGCGGCCACGGCAACGAGCTCGGCCGGCGGCAGGACTTCCGTCGGGTGCTCCAGCACTATTTCGTCGCCGACCGCGCAAAGCAGGATTCCCGCGATGATCGGGATGTGGCCGTAGGTGAAGATGTCACGACCCAGAGTCGTGCGGTTCTCGGCTTCGCCCAGCACCTGCTTGAGGATTCCCGCCATGTAGTTGAAATAGAGCCACCAGAGGCAGACGGTGCTCAGGAAAGCGGCAAGTAGTGCGACCGCAACAGTTGGTTCGAAGTCCATGGTCGCGGCGTTGGCCCCGGTGATAATGATCGTCTCGCCGAGCGCGATGATCGTGAAGAGCTGGAAACGTTCCGAAAAGTGCCCACTTTCGACGTCCCAGGAGTTCATGTCCACGCCCTTCATCCAAGGGACCCAGTACGTAGTGAGCGGACCCAAGTACTCGATCGCCAAGGCGAGCAGCCAGAGGAAAATCCGGGTTTCACCTTCGGCCAGGCCGCCCGCGATCCAGAAAGGAGCAGCGAGGCAGAACCAGGTGAGGATACGGGCAGCGCGGCTTCGTTCCACCGAGCCCTGGCCGGCAGCGGCGAAGACCAGGAAGGTCTGACGCACGATCTGGATGAACACGTATGAGCCGGCGAAAAGCAGGCCCTTCCCTCCGAACGCTCCCGGAATCGCCACCGCCATCAGGAGGCTGGCCATCATGACTACCAGGAGCAGGAACCGGACCGGCATCTGTTCGGGATCAAGCTCGTTCGTCGCCCAGGTCGTGTACTGCCAGGACCACCACACGACCAGCAGGACCATCCCCGACTCGAGCGCACCCTTCCAGCCGAGGTGTTCGAGCAGCAGATGCGACACCTGGGTCACGGCGAAAACGAAGACCAGATCGAAGAAGAGCTCGAGGTTGGAGACTTCGCTTTGCCCGGCTCCGCCGCGGCGATTTGAGTCAGTCCTCATCGGGCCTCGGTACCCGGGGACCAGCCTTTGAGTCAGCGCATCAGGGTTCGATCACGTTGTTCGGGTCCGGCTGAAGTTCGGGTGGTGCTTCGGAGTAGTCGCGGAAGTGGCCGTCCCGTTCGCTGATCACGCTGCCGACCCCGTCACGCTCGGCGTGCTCGATGAACTCGAGGGCCTCGGGGGTGTTGCGCATCAGTCCGTCGAGGATCGGACCGAGCGTCTGGGTCGAGGCCAGCCCCATGTTCTCGTAGGCCTGGTTGACGACGAGCTTCATCGCCGCAAGCTGGGAGGCCGGAATCGAGGCCAGGTCCCCGGCCAGCTCGGCGACCCTCGCCTCCAGGTCGCCAAAGGGGACCGCTTCGTTGATCAGTTCGACCTCGGCAGCCTCCCTGCCGTTGAGCGGCCGCCCGGTGAGCGCGTGGAATTTCGTCCGGGCGAGACCCAGCCGGTAGATCCACATTCCGGAGAGATAGCTGCCCCACATGCGGCTGTACGGCGTGCCGATCACCGCGTCCTCGCTGGCCACGATCAGGTCCGCACAGAGCGCGAAGTCGCTGCCACCGCCGACGCAATACCCGTGGACCTGGGCGATCACCGGCTTCGGTGTCCGCCAGATGCTCATGAACTTCTGGGTCGGGGAGAGTTCCGGCGCGGTGGCCATGGCGAAGTCCTTGCCCGGATCCCACTCTCCGTCGGTCGCGAGGTACTCGTTCCAGTGTTCGAAGCCGCCGCCGAAGTCGTAGCCGGCACAGAACGAGCGTCCCGCCCCGCGCAGCACGATCACCTTGACATCCGGATCGCGGGTCGCCTCCCCGACCGCCGCCTCGACCTCGTCCGGCATCGGCGGCACGATCGTGTTCAGGCGCCCGGGGCGGTTCAGGGTGATCGTCGCGATCGGACCTTCGGTCGAGTACAGGATCGTCTCGAAGCTCACGCGCCGGAGCCTATGTCGAGGACCGGTGAAGTTCCAGTCCGGATGCAAGAATTGGGACATGACGAGCGAAGCTGGACCGATCACCGTTTATGGCACCACCGGCTACACGGGCCGGCTCATCGCCGCCGAACTCGCCGAACGTGACGTCCCGTTCATCGTCGCCGGGCGAAACCAGGAGAAGCTCGAGGCGCTGGCCGAATCGTTCGACCCGGGCATCACCCCCGAAGCCCGGGCCATCCCCAACACGGATACGAAGGCCCTGCGTGACCTCTTCTCTCGCAGCTCGGCGGTGATCGCCTGCGCCGGGCCGTTCTCACTCCACGGCGAACCGATCCTGGCGGCGGCCGTGGATGCCGGCACGCCCTATCTGGACACGACCGGGGAACAGGACTTCATCCGCAAGGCATTCGACCATTACGGACCGAAGGCGGCCCGGGCTGGATCCCAGGTCATTCCGGCAATGGGCTTCGATTACGTGCCCGGCGACATGCTGGCGGCACTGACCGCCGCGGCTCTCGGCGAGGGAGAGCCGGTCGACAAGGTCAGGCTCGGCTACCACGCCCCCTTCCAGCCGAGTCAGGGGACGATGCGTTCCGGGATCGAGATGATCAAGGGGGGTGACGTCGAATGGCGCGAGCGGGCCCTCCGTCCGGCGTCTCAGGCAGTGGCCCGTCCCGACTTCGAGTTCGGCGGCCGGCTCGGTTCGGACCTGGGGGTCCAGAAGATGATGCATTACCCCTCGGGAGAACACATCACCGTGCCCACCCACCTCTCGCCGCGCACCGTCGAGACCGGACTGACCGTTGCCTCGTTTGCTCCGAATGAACTCAGCCAAAAGGTGATGCCGGCCTTCAGTCGTGGCCTCGGACTAGCGATGAGGACTCCGCTTCGGAAACTGATGTCAAAGGCGATCTCGGCCTTGCCCGAAGGAGCCGACGCGGACGCCCGCACCGCAGCTAACTTCGTGATCGCCTGTGAGGTTTCCTCGGCCCGTGAGACGGCCCGGGGCACGCTGACGGGCACCGACGTTTACGGCCTGACCGCCGGCCTGATCGTCGAAGGAGCGGTTCGCGCGTCCCGAGGCGAAGCTCGCGGCACCGGAGCGTTGGCTCCTGCCACCGCCTTCGATCCGGCTGATTTCCTTTCCGGGTTCGAGCGTTTCAAACTCGAATGGGAAGTCAGCCCCACTCGCTAACCTGAGTCTGGTGACCGGGAACTTCGAAGCCCGTCAGGTCGACCTCCACGGCAATCGCGCCATCTACCGGATCACCGGAGAGGGTCCGCCCGTCGTGCTCATCCACGGAATGATCAACTCGTCCCGGCACTGGACCAAGGTCGCCGACCGGCTGGCCTCCGACTACACGGTGATCGCACCCGACCTGATCGGGCACGGCGAAGCTTCCACGCCCCGGGGCGACTACTCCCTGGGAGCCCACGCGGCGAGCATCCGGGACCTCTTGACCACGATCGGGGTCGAACGGGCGACGATCGCCGGGCACTCGCTCGGGGGCGGGGTCGCAATGCAGTTCTTCTACCAGTTCCCCCAGCGCACCGAACGGCTGATCCTGATCTCCAGTGGAGGGCTCGGGCGGGAAGTCAGCCCGCTGCTGCGGGGCGCCGCCCTCCCCGGCGCCGGGATCGGCCTTTCCCTCGCCGCCAATCGGGCCGTGATCGGCGCACTCGGCGTCGCTTCCTGGCTGCTCCAGAAAGCGGGCAGCAATCTCGGACGGCAGACCGAAGCGATCGCCCGTGCCCTGAGACCGCTCTCCTCGCCGGGCGCCCGTCGGGCCTTTCTCGAGACCCTGCGATCGGTGATCGACATCCGCGGTCAGAAGGTGAGCGCCATCGACCGGCTCCACCTGCTGGAGTCGATGCCCACCCTGATCGTCTGGGGCGAACGCGACAACACGATTCCGCCCGGGCATGGAGTCGATTCGCACCGGGCAATTCCCGGCAGCCGGTTCGAAACCCTGCCGCGGGCCGCCCACTTCCCCAATCTCGAGGACCCGGACGGACTGGCCGAAGTCATCGCCGGGTTCCTGGCCAGCACGGAACCGTCGGTCGTGTCCGATGACGAGTGGGGATTGCTGGTCGAGCGCGACGGCCGGAAGTCTCGATGAAAGGCCGGGACGGGCTCCGGGTATTCGTGGCGCTTGACCCTCCCGCCGAAGTCCGCTCCGAAGCGGAGGCCTGGGCCCGTCACCTCGCCCGCAGCCGGGAGGGCCTGCGGGTCGTACCGGCGCGGAACTCGCACATCACGCTCGCCTTCCTCGGCCGCCGCGACGAGTTCGAAATCGAGGAGATCGTCGCCGCGGTCGACGAGTCCCAGGGGCCGGTAACCGGTCTCTCGCTCGGGGCACCGGCCTGGCTGCCGAAGCGAAGGCCGCGCAGCCTGGTCCTCGACATCCACGATGACCGGAGCGACTTGGCCGACCTCCAGTCCGGACTGGCGCGGCGCCTCCGTGACCTGCTTGGCTGGAAGGAAGAGCGGCCCTACCGTGCCCATCTGACCTGTGGCCGGACCGGGCGCGGCTTCGATCCGTCGGGGCTGCGACTACCGGTCAGTCCCTCGATCGCCTTCGAAGGGATTTCGGTGACCCTGTACGCCTCACATCTCAGCCCGGAAGGGGCCGAGTACGAAGCGCTGGCCAGTTTTCCCTGCGGTCCCGACGGTTTCGGGTCTCAGTAGAAGCCGACCCGGGCCAGCGGCTCGATCAGTTCGCGCTCCTCGTAGGAGAAGTGGGAACGCAGTGCATCGGTCAGCAGGTCGACCGCCTCCCGGACCTGCCTGATCCCGCCGGACTCACCGGAGACCAGGGCGACGAGCGACTGATCGACCCGTTCGAGGAGTTCGGTTATCACCTCGTGCTCGTCGCCCAGGCGGTCCAGCACCGGGACCAGTTCGGGGACGTTGCGTCTCAGGTGGGGAAAGACGCTGCGGTCCTCAAGCGTGTGGTGGCCGGTGACGATCCGGCAGTAGGACTCGCAGTAGACCCCGAGCGTCCAGTTGTTCTGGCGGATGGTCATCCGGTTGATGTAGGAGCGAACTTCCTCCGCCTCGACCTTGCCCTGCTCGACCTGGGCAACCAGGCTGCGCAGCTGTTCCAGCTCCTGGCGCAGGCCGTCGTGGACATCGATCAGGTGACGGCCGGCCGCCTGCTCGTCCGGGGTGTAGAGACGGTCCGGGTCGGAGGCCGGGCCGCTCGGCCTTTCGGCGTCATCCCAGGCCTGTTCGCTGCTGAAGCGGGTACCGTCATCCGGGGTCGGCCGGGCCGCGAACGGGGTGCCTTCGGATCCGTCGCCTCCGGCCCCGACCGTGACGCCACCGGCACTGCGCTCGGCCCGGTCACTATCAGGACTCCCGTTCCCGTCCTCGGTTGCGCTTCCCTGGGCCCGGCCGGCCTCGACCAGTTCTCTGACCGCCGGGGCGACCTCTTCGGCGAAGGTCCGCAGGTCCGCCTCGCTGGAGACCGAAAGGATGAAGCTGCTCATGCCCTGCTCGAGGGTCAGCGTGGCGAGCTGTTCGGCCCACTGGCCAGGCTCGCCCTGAGGCCAGCCTTCACCGGTGCCGAAGCTGCCGAGCAGGTTGTACATGCGCCGGATCTCGCCGGGGTCACGGCCGGCTTCCCGGGCTGCCTCGTCGATCCGGGTGTTCATTTCCGGCAGCTCGGGCGGGTCGGCGTACCCGGTGGAGGGAATCCAGCCGTCGGCCTTGGCGCCGGTCAAAGCGAGCATGCGCGGCTTGTAGGCACCCAGCCAGAGACCGATCGGGTGAACCGGCGGCGGGCCCGGGTGGGCACCCTTGACCCGGTAGTACTCGCCCTCGAAGTTGACCGACCGCTCATCCATGTTCCAGAAGGCGCGGATGATCTCGATCGCTTCGGCCAGCTGGTCGACGCCCTGGCCGGGGGTGCGCTTCTCACCTCCCATCGACTCGACCCCGTCCCAGAACGCCCCGGCACCCAGACCTAGCTCGGCCCGGCCGCCGCTTATGACGTCGAGACTGGCGACACTTCGGGCCAGTACCGCCGGTGGTCGCAGAGGAAGGTTGGCGACATTGAGGGCGAGCCGAATATTGCTGGTTTCGCCGGCCAGCGAGGAAAGCAGGGTCCAGGAATCGAGGAACTTCGCCTGGTACGGATGATCCTGGAAGGTGACCAGGTCCATCCCGAGCACATCGGCCGCCTTGGCCAGCTCGACCACTCCCGCCGCCTGCGCGGCAACAGGAGGAATGAAGATCCCGAACTCAAGGTCATGCCCGTAATCAGTCACGACCGGATGCTTTCACACCCCCAACCCCGCCTTGCGCAAAGGCGCCGCCGACCCCCGCCTCGCCGGGATCGCCCGAGACTCACCACCATCGTCCCCAGCCGCCGGTTCTGGCTGCAGGGATGTACCTATATGGGACTTAACTGCAGCCAGAACCAACTCAGGGTCCGCAGCCCGATCGCCGACCGTTCGCGGCGTTGACCCCGTTGGGCCACGGCCTGGACGACGTTTACCGCTTTATGTCAGCGAATCGTTACCCCGGTTGCACACTTTTGAACTTCTTCTTGTCAGCCTCGAACCATGTCGTATCCACGCCGGAAATCGAACGCCTCGCCCGGCCGCGAGCATGCCTGATCGTCAGTCGATACTTGAAATGGCCCGGCGACAGCACGGACTCGTCTCCCGGTCACAACTGATGGTTTCGGGGTGCTCGCCAGCCGTGATTCGAGGCTGGAAGGCAAGACGTCAATTGCTCCCCGCAGGCAGGTCGGTTTTTGCTCTGGGGCGACAGGTGGAAGGCTTCCAGGCTTCCTGTATGGCGGCGTCGATGATCGTCGGCGAAGGATCGGCCATCACCGGGCAGAGCGCGGCTCGTCTCTGGGGGATCGTCGAGCGGTACCGGGGCGTTATACGCGTCGTAAACAAGACGGGCAGAAGACCGGGAGAGTTTCAGCTCGATCCTCGTGGCGTGGTGAGACCGGCTCGAGTTCAGGTTCGACGAAATCGAAACCTGGAAAGCCACATGATCACTGGGCGATTCGGCATTCCGGCCCTGCGGCCTGCGTGGCTCCTGCTTGAGCTCGCAGGCGGTTTGCCTCCCGAGTCCTTCGGCAGGCTATTCAAGGAGGCCGACCGCTTGAACATCCTGCGCGAGGACGAGCTTCGGGAGTGTGCGGAATGCGGGAGCGGTTTCCCGGGGATTGCCGAGTTCCGGAAGTTGGTCGCGCGTCGGCACCCCGATTCCAGGGAGGCCCGGAGTCTGCTCGAAGTTCTCTTTCTCGAAATCTGCGACACCTACGGAATCGAAAGGCCAGTAGTGAACAGGCCCAGGGGCCGCTACTACCCGGACTTTCGCTGGGAGGACATCAAGCTGATCGTCGAGGTCGACGGCTACGAGGGCCACGCCGGAAGACTCGCCTTCCTCGACGACGCGGCCCGGGAGAATGAACTGCGGGCCATGGGATATCAGGTGCTCAGGTTCACCTGGGAGGAAGTAACCGAGCAACCCGAAAAGGTCGCGCGTCTGGTGATCAGGGAGATCGCCCGCTGCCGTGCCCTCGCTGGCCTCCTCTAGTACGGCCCGGGAGAATTCTGGCTGCATATATGTCCCGTATAGGTGCATGACTGCAGCCAGAATTGCCGCTGGCGGGGTCGGGTGTGGTGAGTCCCGGTCGACGGTTGGGGTGCGGTGAGTCCCCGGGGCCTGGGTCGGAGGCCGGGGGTCAGGCCCCTTGCCGGGTTACTTGACGCGGAAGGCGCCGCGCATCAGGGGGTGGATGCGGCAGAAGAAGGTGTAGGTGCCCTTGGGCAGGGTCTTCGGGGTTTCCCACCAGGTGCGGTCGACCGTGGGTGCCTTCTCCGGGCCGGGCAGGGTGCCCAGCTGCCCGGAGTCGAACTGGAACTCGCCGTCCGGGATCGGGTAGGAGATTCCGGTCGATCGATTACAGGGGGTTTTGCAGGAAGTCAGCGAATGCCAGACCTCGTCCTGGAGGTCCTGGTCTGACATCTCGAAGCGCATGCTTTTGCCCCGCGCTACTACGGGCGGGTTGCCGAGCGCGCCCGGCAGGCGGAAGTCGGCGCCGTTGTACAGGTAGTTGCTGATCACGAAGGGGTTGGCCCCGGCCTTGACCCCGTCGGGGAGCCTGGTCGCGTCGCGGCCAACCAGGCGCCGCCCGTTCTTGCCGGCCTTGCCGCCGTGATCGTTGTTCTCCGGATAGTGGCCGTGGTTGAGGATGCCCTTGTAATCGACCCGCTTGCGGTACGGGTTGTTGCCCTTCTCGCCCTCGGCGAGGTAGGCGACCATGATCCCCATCGATTCCGGCCAGGAGGCGATTTCGGTTTCGTAGGTGGCGCTGGTCGAGAGCACGTCGCCCTTCTTCACCTCGACCATCCAGTCGGGCCGGGTTCCGTACATCGCCATGTCCCATGAGATCGGACGGTTCCGGTCGAAGTACTTCGCATGCGACCGGAAGAGGTGGACCTTGCCGTTCTTGACGCGGGGCTTGCGATCAACACAGGCCCGGTACTTCTTCATCTTTGCCTTGTGCCGACGTCTGGCTTTCGCGAACCGGCGGGATGCCGCTGGCGAAAGGCGCTTCGGAGCAGGCAACACAAACCTGGCCGGCTTCACGCACTTCGGCCCGGCGTACTTTGCGCCCGGGCGCTCCAGATCGAGGTCGGTGTAGAGGCCGCCGGTGTGAACGTGGCCGGCGGTGGAGACGAGGACGCCGTCCCGGTCGACGGTCCACTCGTTCTGGATATTGCCGTCCGGGTAGGGGTTCTTCGCGTCATCGGGGTAGGTGAACTTGCCGTCCTTACCGCCGCTGTCGCGCCAGACGTCGAAGACCGGGTAGCGCTCGCCGTTGTCGACGTCCATCCAGATCGGCACGACCGGCTTGATGCCTTCGGCCGCTGGAGAGTCGGCGGGAATGAAGTCGACCGTGTACTGCGCGTAGAGCGTCATCGGCTCCGGAGTCAGGTTGTGGATCATGTGATTCAGCAGCCAGGTGTCGGTGGCCTTGTACCGGTACCCGTAACCCCTGGGGAACTGGGTGATCGTCTTTTCCTCACCGGTCGCATAGAAACGCTCGGGGCCGCCCGCGGTGGCGTCGGGACGGGACATGTTGAGCCAGACCCCGTGGTGGAACATGACCTTGCTCGACATCGGAACCGAGCCGTCTTCCTCGACCATGTCGGGCTTCAGCCGGATCAGCCAGCCGTCCTCCGAAGGCTTCTCCTCGCCGGTGATCGGCTTGAAGGCGATCCGGTTCTGGCCCGGGGTCACGGTGAGGGGACCGATCCGGTAGGTGATCCGCTCGACCCCGTTGTCGAGATACTCGGTCGAGCTGTTGGGCAGCAACGCCGAGGCCGACTGGGGCGCCACGAGGACCGCTGCGAGAAAGGTGAGCAGGAGCGGTACGTGGCGGAGCTTCATCGAGCTACCTCAGCTTGCGCGTTGCGTTGGTCGGTTTGCCGTAGGGAACCGTGGCCTGGACCGCGATCTTGATGACCTTGCCTTTGCTGATCGCCTTGCGGCCGGCCTTGGTCAGCGGGATCGTCACTGTTTTCGTCTGCCCGGCCCTGAACGCAAGTCCGCGCTTGGAGCCGACCTGGACCTTGCCCTTCTTCGCCACCAGAGTCACGCCCTTGCTGGCGGCGGTCGCGGTGAGCTTGACCCGGACCCCCGACTTGCGGACCTGTTTCAGCTTCTGCTTGACGAAGGAAACCTTGACCGAGGGCCGCCTGGCCGGGGTGCCGTTCGAAGTGACTGTGAGTTCCCCTTTCATCGACGGACCGTGGATGGTGCAGTAGAAGGGGTAAGTACCGGCCGTGAGGTACTGGGTTCCGTTGACCGGCTCGGTGCCTCCCGCGACGTCCACCTCGGATTTGAACAGGGCTCTGCCGTCGGGGCCGGTAGCGGTGGCCTGGATGTCATGAGGCGAGGTGGTGCCCGTGTTGTCGAGGATCGCAATCTCTCCCTGATCCTGGATCCAGGGACCGGCCTCGAAGGTGCAGCAGGTCGGCGAAGGCATGATCATCGCCGCGGCGTTTGCCGAGGTGGCGGTGACGGCCAACGCAGCCAGAGTGACTGCCAGGCCCAGAGCAATTCTGGAACCCATCCCTCCCATCGGCTTCACATGATGGCGCATATAAGCACTCAACGCAATCCACCGCGCGAAGTTTCGCCATCAGGACAGGGATCGGGAGACACTCCTGCTCGAGGATGTGACAGTTTTCGGGAATGTCGCATGAGTCCGAAGAACGTCCCGACCTGACCGAGCTGCGGCGTCGCCGGTCGCTCACCCTCGATGAGGGTCGACCGGAGGCGGTGGCGAAGAGACGAGCACGCGGGGGCCGGACCGCCCGCGAGAACCTCGAGGAACTGATCGACGAGGGCAGCTTCGTCGAGTACGGCCGCCACGCGATCGCTGCCCAGCGGGCCCGTTTCGACACCGAAGACCTGATCAGCCGCACCCCCGGGGACGGGATCATCGCCGGCACCGCCCGGGTCAACGGCGACCTCTTCGGCGAGGACTCCCGTTGCGCGGTTCTTTCCTACGACTACACGGTGCTGGCCGGCACCCAGGGGGCGATCGGCCACCTGAAGAAGGACCGGCTTTTCGAACTGATCGAGAAGATGAAGCTGCCAACCATCTTCTTCGCCGAGGGCGGCGGCGGCAGGCCCGGCGACACCGACTTCCCGGTGGTCTCGGCCCTCCAGGTGCGGGCCTTCGCGCTCTGGGCCAAGCTGTCCGGCCTGGTTCCGAGGGTCGCGATCGTCAAGGGACGCTGCTTCGCGGGCAACGCGGTGATCGCCGGTTGTGCCGACCTGATCGTCGCCACCGAGGATTCCTCGCTCGGCATGGGTGGCCCCGCGATGATCGCCGGTGGCGGCCTCGGCGAGGTTGCCCCGGATGACGTCGGTCCGGTCGGGATCCAGGAACCAAACGGAGTACTTGATCTGGTCGTCGCCGACGAGGCCGAAGCGGTCGCCGCGTCGAAGAAACTGATCGCCTACTTCCAGGGTCGCACCCCCTGGCCGGCTGGTGAAGAACCGGACCAGACCCCCCTCCGCGAGATGGTTCCCGAACGGGAGCGTCGGGCCTTTGACGTGCGGCCGGTCATCGAGACGATCGCCGACCCCGACTCGGTCACCTTCCTGCGCGAGAAGTTCGCCCCGGAACTGGTCACCGCCCTGGCCCGGATCGAAGGCCGGCCGGTGGGCGTGCTCGCCAACGACTCGCGGCACATGGCGGGAACCATCACTTCCGACTCGGCCGACAAGGCCGCCCGGTTCCTCCAGCTCTGTGAGGGCTTCGGCCTGCCGGTGATCTCACTGGTCGACACCCCGGGATTCATGGTCGGGCCCAAGCATGAGGAGACGGCGCTGGTCCGTCACACCTCCCGCCTGCTGGTCGCCGGGGCGGCCCTGACCGTCCCGCTGATCTCGGTGATTCTGCGGCGGGCCTATGGTCTCGGTGCCCAGGCGATGGTCGGCGGCAGCCTCTGGGAGCCGCTCCTCACGGTCGCCTGGCCGAGTGCCCACCTCGGACCGATGGGACTGGAGGGCGCGGTCCGACTGGCGATGCGCAAGGAACTCGAGGCGATCGGGGATGAGGACGAACGCGAAAAGCGCGTTCGCGAACTGACCGCGATGGCGGAACAGAACGCCCGCGCGATGAACGCGGCCCAGCTCTTCGAGATCGACGACGTGATCGATCCGGCCGAAACCCGGAGCATCATCGCCGCCACTCTCGACGCCGCACCCGAGCGGATCGCCGAGCGTCCACCGCACCGGTTCATCGATACCTGGTAACGCAACCCGACCGCCTCCCTCCGGTTATTGGAGTAGCGTGCCTGTGTCGAAGTTCTAGGAGACGGGAGAGGTTGATGGGAATCGGCAGGACTGAAACTGCAAGCCGGTGCGGCCGCATGGTTGCCGCTGCGGGAACCTTCGTTGCTTCGCTGCTCGTGCTCATGAGCCTCGCGGACTCGACCCGGGCGCAGATCGTTTACACCGAGGCACTGCCGAATGGCGCCCAGCGCACTACCTACCGGCTCGGCCCGGTAACCGTTACTCCGGGCCAGAACCGGATCGCCTTCCGTCCAATCTCCGGCAATTCCCGACCTGATGTCAACGGCTGGATTACCCGGATCAAGCCCGACCTCGTTTATGAGGACGGCTCGATCCCCGATTCGAGCAAGGTGATGTTCCACCACGGGGTCTGGAACAACGCGGCCACCGGCGACCTCTTCTACGCAACCGGCGAAGAGAAAACGATCCTGGAACTGCCCGACGGTTACGGCTACCGGTACCGCACCGACGAGGGGTGGATTCTCAACGACATGATCCACAACCTGACGCCCGAAGCGATGGAGCTTTACTTCGAGTACACGCTGGACTTCGTGCCGGCCTCCGCGCCGGAAGCGGCCAGCATCATCCGGGCCCGTCCGATCTGGATGGATGTCCAAAACGGGATCTACCCGGTCTTCGACGTCTGGCGTGACAGTGGCGGTGCCGACGGTGAGATCACCTACCCCCAGGACTTCCCGAATGCCTACCCTCCGGGCGTCCAGAAAAACGTGAAGAACATCAACCAGAAGGGCGTGCTGCTGGCCACGACCGGTCACGTGCACACCGGTGGGCTTTCGACCAATCTCTACCTCAGGCGTGAAGGCGCCACATACGCCGGCCCCGAGTGCCCGGACCGCATCTCCTACGACGGGGAACTTATGCCGCTGCGCAAGAAACAGGCCGGCTTCGTGGCGCGGATCAACGATCTGAAGAAGGTCAACAGGAAACTGACCCGGACCCAGAAGAAGATCGCCCGATCGCTGAGGACCCGCAGCAACAAGACGAAGGCCAGGAGCCAGATCAACCGGATCAAGCGCAAGAAGAAGGCGAACTCGAAGAAGATCGCCAGCGTCAACCGCCTCAAGGCGATCAACCGGACGAAGCTCGACAAGGTCGAAGCGAAAGACAGGACAGAACGCGAGCGGGACGCTGCCTGCCGTAACACCCAGCCCCAGGTCGACCAGGGCAACCGGGTCCACCTCTTCAACTCGGAGGCGAAGTACTTCGATCCGCGTGGGCCGATCTCCTGGGACATGGCGATGTACAGCACGGACGAGGACTGGCGGGTCCGGGTCCAGCCCGGTGACAAGCTGGAGCTCCAGACGACCTACGAAACGAAGATTGCTTCCTGGCCCGAATCGATGGGCATCAACATCGTCTACTGGGCTCGGGACAACGAGATCGACGACGTGCCCGATCCGCCGAACCCGGACAGCGCCCCGAACCCATACGCGACCAAGGTCGACACGAGGGGCGTCCTCAACCACGGACACCTCAAGGAAAACGAGGACTACGGTGGCGAGACCGGCAAGAACGGTTCGAAGCTGGTCGGCCCCGACCCGACCAAGCTTCCCGACGGTCCTTTCGGGGGTGGCCCATTCACGATCGCCGACTACAGCTACGGTCAGGGCAATTTCCGTCTGCCCGGTTCGATGGGCCGGCCCCCGGTGGTCAAGAAGGGTGAGTCGTTCACCTTCAGGCTCTCCGACTATGACATCGAGAACGAGGTCTGGCACTCGCTGACTTCCTGCAAGGCACCGTGTAACAAGTCGACCGGCATCTCCTACCCGATCCCGGACGGTGACTTCCAGTTCGAGTCGGGACAGATGGGCCCGGGCCAGCAACCGACGGTCGGCTACACCGAGTGGTCGACACCGAAGGACCTGCCGAAGGGAACGCACACCTTCTTCTGCCGCATCCATCCGCTGATGCGTGGCGCCATCCGCGTCAAGTAGGAAGACGTCAAATCATTTCGAGCGGTCCGCTCCGGCGGACCGCTCGTGAAGCTGCCCGAGTTAGCCGGAACTCCTAACGCAGGATCTCGACCAGCAGGATCCAGGCGTTCATCACGGCGGCGAGGATCGCGCCGAGTATTCCGGCGAAGACCCAGTAGAGGCCCGCATCGGTGCCGCCGATCAGGAGGATTGACCCGACCAGGTAGGGCACGGTCCCGAAGAGCGGCAGGACCACCCGGGAGGGCAGCCGCCCCTGACCATCGGTCAGGCTGCCGATGCCGCGGATGGTTACGGCGGCGATCAAAAACGACCAGAGTCCCGACTGGATCAGGAGCTCGATCCCGAAGGCCTTGTCGCTCTGCCCCGGGATCAGCCCGAACATCGCGACGACCAGCACTCCGACAAGGAGGAGCAGGGTGACCATGCCGAGTTCGGGCACCCCTTCCAGTTGGAGGATCCGCTCGATGTTGATCGAAATCGCGACGAAGACCAGGCCGGCGAGGGCCGCACTTGCGCCGGCCAGAGCGACGAAGAAGTCACTCCATTCGGATACTTCGGCTGCTGCGAGGGGCATCGAGGCCGATTATTCCTTCTTCACCACTCTCACCGCCCCTCGCATGAGCGGGTGGATCCGGCAGAAGAAGGTGTGGGTACCGACCGGCAGGTCGGCCGGTGTGCTCCAGGTGGTGCGGTTCACGGTCGGATCACCGCCGATCCCCATCTGGCCCGAATCAAAGGTGAAGCTGCCGTCGGCGATCGGGTAGGCGATCCCGGTCGACTTGTTACACGGCGCCTTGCAGGAGGTCAGCGAGTGCCAGATCCCGCGACTGATGTCACTGTCCGAGAGGGCGAAGGTGAAGCTGTTGCCCCTCTCGACCACCGGCGGTTTGCCCATGGAGCCCGGCAGGCGGAAATTGCCCTGGCCGTAGCTGTAATCCGTGATCTCGAAAGGACCCGTGGCCAGCGGACCGTTGGCGAGCTTGGTCGGGTCGGGTCCGACGACCGGCAGCTTGCCGCCGTGATCGTTGTTTTCCGGGTAGTGCTCGTGGTTGATCGGACCTTTCAGGTCAACCCTCGTCCGGTACGGGTTACGGCCCCCGTCGCCGTCGGCCATGTAACCGATGTGGATGCCCATGTTCTCGTACCAGGAGGCTCGCTTCGTCTCGTAGGTGGTGGTCACCTCGAGCGTGTCGCCCGCCTTGACCTGGACCATCCAGTCAGGGCGGGTGTTCCGCATCGCCATGTCCCAGGAGACTGGACCGGCCGGCTCGTAGTAGTGGGCTTCCGAGTTGAAGAGGTGGACCCGGCTGCCTTTGACGTCCGGTTTTTTCGCGAGGCACTTGCGATACCTGGCCGCGGCCTTCCGGCGGGCCTTCGCCTTTGCCTTGCGTTTGGCCTTTGGCATCGCCTTGAGTCTGCGGGGCTTGAGGCCCAGGATCTTCGGCTTCGGACACCTCGGGCCCTGGTACTTCGCCCCGTCCCGGTTCAGGTAGAGATCGGTGGCAAGACCGCCGGTGTGAACGTGGCCGACCGACCAGACCAGGACGCCATCACGGTCGACGGTCCAGAGGTTCCGTTTGATCCCGTCCTCGTAGGGGTCCTCCTTTGCCTCATAGGGCCAGACGATTTCGCCGTCCCTGCCACCGGACCCCTTGTGGGTATCGAACACCGGGTAGGGGTTCGGGTTGACCACGTCCATCCAGACCGGTCGGACCCCGCGCATCCCTTCGGCGACGGGAGAAGTGAGCGGCACGAAATCGATCTCGTAGGTGATGTAGAGCTCGTGTTCGGCCGGGGTCAGGTTGTGGATCATGTGGTTGAGCAGCCAGACATCCGACTTGTCGTGGAAGTAGCCGAAACCAGCCGGGAACTCGACCTCGGTCTTCTCTTCGCCGGTGCCGATGAAGCGCTCCATCATGCGGCCGGAAGTCGCATCACGGCGAGAAAGGTTCACCCATACCCCGTGATGGAACATGATGCTGCTCGACTTCGGAATGCTCCCGTCCGGGTTGACCAGGTTGGGACGAAAGGCGGTTATGTATCCGTTGACCGAGGGCCGCTCGGCGGGGAGCATGATCCGGTTCTCAATCCGGTTCTGGCCGGAAGTCACGTCGATCGGACCGATCCGGTAGGTCAGACGCTGGACCCCGTTCCCGAGGTCCTTTGAGTCGACCAGCTCCGCGGAGGCGTTGCTCACCCCCGTCATCAAAGCGATCGCGCAGACCAGGCTGCCCAGCAGTACGTGGAACCCTCTCCCCATAGACATGGGGAAAGCCTAGCGCCGAGTGGTGCAGATTCAGCCCGGACGGCCGAACCAGCGGGTCCTGCGGCTGGAACCGAAGTGGTCCTTCTCTTCCCGCAACCCGTGTGACGGGGCATTGAACACCCCGGTCTTTTCGGGACCGGAAAGGAAGTCGATGTCGACCCGGGCGACCCGGTCCTCGCCGAACTCGACGTAGCAGGAGCCGCGGCCGTCGAAAGGCGGGGCAGCTTCCCCTCCGCGGGCTTCGGCGATCAGTTGCCGGGCGACGACCTTCGCCGCACCCTCGGCGAAGACCCCGGCCTTGGGCACACCAGCAGTGGCGACGTCACCGACCGCATACACGCCTTCGAACTTCGTTTTCAGGGTGGCCGGATCGACCGGCACGAAGCCGTCTTCGGCCAGGCCCGACTCAAGCACCACTTCCGGGGCGCGGTGCTTCGGCACTCCGAGGAAGAGGTCAAAGGAAAGCTCGGTGCCATCGTCGAGGAAGACCTTGCCCGGCTCGAGCCTGAGCGGCTTCCTGCCGCCCACGAAGGCGATACCGCGTTGCTCGAACTCTGCCATGAGCGCAGCCGAGGTTTCGGGTGAAGGAGGCACCGGCGAGCCGAGTGGCATCACGAAGGTGATCTCGCACTCTTCGCGGACTCCGCGCCGGGTCAGTTCGTCGCTCAGCATCAAGGCACACTCGCTCGGAGCCGGCGGGCACTTGAAGGGGGCGCCGCAGACACCGATCACTGCGTGACCCGAGTTGAACCTGGCGATTGGTCCGGCCGCCGCTTCGGCTCCCGCGAAGGAATAGAACTCGGTCCCGTACTCGGCCAGGCCGGGAGTCGCGTCCAGGTCGTAGTCGGCTCCGAGCGCGATCACGAGGACATCCCCCTGATGGGTTCCGGCATCCGTGGTGACGGTGCGGGTCTCAGGGTCGATCGCGGTCACGACTTCCCTGAGGACGCGGACACCCGGTTTTGCGATCTCCGAGTAAGGCAGGCTGACCGAGTCGAAGCTGGCTCCCCGGAACATCATGTCCAGCTTCGAGAAGCCGAAAGAGAAAGCGTTGCTGCGATCGATCAGGGTGACCTCGACCTCATCCCCCAGTTCCTCCGAGAGGGTCGAGCTCAGTTCAAGTCCGCCGAAACCAGCTCCAAGAATCAGTACCTGTCTGCTCACCGGGCCAGCATAGCGCCGGCCCGGTGGACTTCAATCGGCCTCAGGTGGCGAACTCGGCCTTGACCTGGGTCAGGCGGGCGTTGTTGCCGGACGGGTCGGTGAAGCCGCAGTCGATCCCATACGGGGTTTCTTCCGGCTCTGAGGTGAACTCGACTCCACGGGCCTTCATCGCCTCGTAATCGCTCCGGCAGTCGTCGGTTCCGATGAAGACCGTCCCCGCGAAGCCCTTCGACATCAGGTCCTCCAGGTTGCTCCGAGTCTGGTCGTCGAGCATCGGTCCGTCCGGGATCGCCATCAGCACGATCGTCGTGCCGCTGACACCCGGAGGGCCAACGGTCACCCAGCGAAAGCCGCCCAGTTCCGGCAAGGTGGCGTCCACTTTCACTTCCATGCCGACCTTGCTCGTCCAGTAGTCGACGGCTTCGTCCTGGTCTCGGACCCACAGCTGGGTCGAGGCGATGCTGATCATTGATGCTCCTCGAATTTGGATTGGCGAACGCGGCCGATCCTAGGCGGGGGCAGTGGCGCTGTCTTCTCGAAACGTCCGGTGTTGCGGGCGGCCGTAGAAGCGCTTCACACATTCCGGGACCTGGGCGTGAACCGCGGCCGGAGGGTAGGCCCGGCGGTATTCGGTCGGGGTCTTGCCGTAGGCCCGCTTGAAGCTGGTCGTGAACGAACCGACGCTGGCCAGACCTACCGAAACACAGATGTAGGCGACCGAGTAATCGGTGTTGCGTAGCATCGACGCGGCCCGCTCGAGCCGGCGGGTAAGCAGATAGGCATGAGGCGAAATCCCGAAGGCCTGCTTGAACCGCTCACTGAAATGTGACCGGGAAAGACTCGCCGCGCGGGCCATGTCCTCTACTCCGAGGGGCTCGGCGTAGCGAGAATCGGCCAGGTCCTTGGCCCGGAGCAACTGTCGGGACACGGTCGAGATGACCATGGGCGAATTATCGCGGCGCCGGGTTTTCTGGGACTATCGGGGCCGTGGCTGAAGCTGGAACCGACATTGAACTGGCCCCGCTGACCACCCTCAGGCTGGGCGGACCGGCCGAACGGCTGGTCCGGGTCACCGACACGGCCGAACTGATCCGGCTGGTGCAGTCCGCGGATGCCGAGAACGAGCCACTCTTCTTCCTCGCCGGCGGATCCAACGTGGTGATCGCCGACGAGGGCGTGCCCGGCACCACGGTCTGGATCCAGACCAGGGGAATCGAGGAGCGCGAGCTCGACGACGGGCGCATCTCCCTTACCGTCGCGGCCGGCGAGATCTGGGATGACCTGGTGCTCCGCGCGGTCGAATCGGAACTGGCCGGCTTCGAGTGCCTTTCCGGGATCCCGGGATCGGTCGGTGCGACACCGATCCAGAACGTCGGTGCCTACGGTCAGGAGGTTTCTTCGACGATCGCCTCGCTGCTGGTCCTCGACCGGCAGTCGGGCGAGGTGGGAACCCTGAGCAACGCAGACTGCGGTTTCGGCTACCGCTCGAGCCGGTTCAAGGGTGACTCCCGTTTCCTGGTGCTGGCCGTCGAGTTCATCCTCACACCCTCCGACCAGTCGACCCCGATCGCCTACGCGCAGCTGGCCGATTCACTCGGGGTCGAGGCCGGTGAGCGGGTCCCGCTCGCGGTGGCCCGAGAGACGGTGCTTGACCTGAGGCGCTCGAAGAGCATGGTCGTGGATCCGGATGACCCGGATTCGGTCAGCGCCGGCTCCTTCTTCACCAATCCTCTGCTCGATCTGGCCGCAATGGCCGACCTGACCGCGCGGGCCGAAGAACTGTTCGGTCCGGATGCGCTGCCCCCGAGCTACCCGGCCCCGGAGGGGCTGGCCAAGACCTCGGCCGCCTGGCTGATCGAGCGGGCCGGTTTCACCCGCGGATTCGGCGAGGGTCCGATCGGGCTCTCCCGCAACCACACCCTGGCAATCGTCAACCGGGGCGGCGGCACGACGGAAGAGCTGGTCAGGTTCGCACATGGGATCGCCGACCAGGTCGAGGCCGTGTTCGGGGTGGCGCTTTCACCCGAACCGGTCTTCGTCGGCCACCACTGGTAGGCCTGACCGGACCCAGGAAGCAGTTCAGGGCCTGCCGGTCAGCTTGTCGAGCGTCTCTTTGACGTCGCCCACGGTGCCATTCACGCCCTGCGAAACCGGATCTTTGCCGGGTAGGGCCGGGATCGCCTCGTTGACTTGCTGGGTCACCTGCTGAACTGGTTTCTGGACGGTCTGCGTGACCTGACTGACGGCCTCGTTCAGGTTCGCCGCGCTGCGGGACCCCGGGGTGCCGCCCGTGCTCCCGCCGTCCGAGCCCGTTGAATCTCCGCCACCGGAACCACTGTCGCTGCCATCCTCGCCGCCGCTGTCGGAGGATTCCGCGTCATCGCCGGAGTCATCGCCCTGACCGGTCCGGTCGTTCCCGGCAGCGCCCTTGCCCTGTTTGCGGCCTGGGGCAGCAACCTCCTCGCCAACCGTGTTTCCAGCGACCGAGGTGGATGCCCCGACACCGCCGGCGGCCGATTCAGCCGCTCGCACGATCGCCGGTCGCTCTGGTGACTGCTGTCTCTGGATCTCCTTCTCGATCGCCGGCCCGGCGCCAACCACCGCAGCGGCCGCGCCGACCGCAGCGACTTGCGTCGCACCGGTCCCGAAACTGATCATCGACTGGCCGGCCTGGCGACCAAGTCCGAGGATCGCCGCCACCAGGGCCACCGGCCGACGGCTCGAATACCGGCCGTCGAAGGCCCGCACCGCATGCTCGTCCAGCTGGGCTCCGGCCTCTTCCCGGAGTACGCCGAGAGCCTCTTCGTGGGAGCGGGGCTGGCGGTAGGACCGGGCCGAGGTCAGGGCGTCGAAGGTGTCGGCCACGGCGATGATCCGGGCTCCGACCGGTATCTCATCCCGCGCTATGCCGTCGGGGTATCCGCCTCCGTCGATCCGCTCGTGGTGGTGCCTGACGATTGCGGTCAGCTCGGCGTCGCCCATGCCCTCGACCATGCGCGCTCCGGCGGCCGGATGCTTCTTGATCTCCGCGAATTCCTCGTCGGTCAGGGCCCCGGGCTTCTCGAGGATCTCCCAGGGGACCTCGATCTTGCCGACGTCGTGAAGCAGGGCGGCGGTACGAATCCGCGCGACTTCATCTGCGCTCAGCTTCATCGACCGGGCGATCGAAGTCGCGTGCCGGGCGACCCGCTTCGAGTGACCGTGGGTCCGCGGGTCGCGGGCCTCCAGCGCGCCGGCCAGCCGCTCGAGCTCCTTCGCCCGCTGCTTCGGGGTGAGCCCGGCACCGGCATCGGGACCGACGAATTCTTCCGAGCGGGCCATCAGACGCTCGAAACGCCGGCGGCGCAACCAGCCCCAGAGCATCAGGTCCTCGAACAGCAGGGGGCTTCCGGCACGGCGGCGTTTCCAGAATTCAGAGATCGCGTGCGAGAAGAGGACGGAAACGGCAACCGGGATCAGAACCAGCAAGACCGGCGAAGTGACGAACCCCGAGGCGCGCAGCCCGATCGCAGCGAGACAGGGCACGACGAGCACCAGTGAGGTGAGACCCAGCACCAGCGGCAGCATGCCCCGGTTCTTCTTCGGCGGAACGCGTTCCATCACCCTCCAGAGTCGTGAACACGATTGTACCCATATTCCGCCGAAGCGCAAAAATCAGGTTCGGCTGGCGTAAAGGCCGTGGAACCCGAATGGAATGTGGTGCGGGACCCAGGCCCGCGCGATCTCCTCCATGTTCCGCGCGTCGAGGACCAGCAGGGCTGACCGGCGCCGGATTCCATCCAGGGCCACCGAGAGGATCACCCCGTCGTCCTCCGCCTTTGCGCCCGGCCGCGGCACGAAGACCGGCTCGCCGGGATAGACGCCCCGTTCCCGCCAGATCTTCGACTCACCCTTCTTCACGTCAGCTTTGACCAGCTGGTCGATGAAGTTGCCGGACCCCTTCTTGACGCCGACCCCGTACGCGTAGCGGTAGCGCTTGCCGTTGACCCGGTCGTAGTTCTTCTGGGGCAGTTCGATGTAGGCGCCGATCAGGTCCCGCTGGGTCATCCTGCCGTTGGAGAGTCGAATCTCGAAGCGCCGGTACTTCGCCTGCGGCACCTTGCCCCCGGAGCGGATCTTCTTGAGGTAGAGGGCGTCGATCACGCCGGCGTCCTTGTGGGCGCAGACGTCGACGATCACCTTGCCGTCCTGCTCGTAGGCGTTGATGTGATGGAAAGCGAAGAATGAATCCGTCTCGACGGTCCGCACCACCCCGCCCCGATGACGGTCGACGAGGATGATCCGCGTCGGTTCTTCCCCGTGCCACTCGAAATTGGAGATGATCGGACCGCGGTCCGGGCTGAGGAACTTCGCCAGGTTGAAGTTGTACGGCTGGGAGACGATCACCACATACCGCCTGGTCAAGCCAAAGGAATGGAGATAGCCGGGACTCGCCTGGGGAATGAAGGCGAGTTCCCGACGTCTTGCTCCCTTCTCGGAGACGATCCGCAGACCGCTCGGCGGAACCAGTTCGACCTCGTAGGTGAAGCGCTCGCCGGTCTGCGGGTCAACGTGCGGGTGGGCCGTGCCCAGCCGGCCCTGCATCTGTTCCCCGTCGGGAATGCCCATCGTGTTGAGGAACTTCGGGTTGAATCGGACCGGGATCGGGATCTCGGTGTGGGCCCGGAACTGGCCGGCCAGTTTCTCGATCGAGACGTTGGCGTTCGGCACCCGGCCAAGTACCGGCAGGGAGGCAACGCCGGAGAAGATCTGCCGGCAGGGATCAGGCGCAGGGTCGGTGGCAAGCTCCGAGAACTTGATCCGCCCTTCCCGCTTCCAGGCCCAGTACTGGCTGGATCTGAGAAACCGGTTGCGGTAGCTGACCTTTCCGCCCTTGAACGAGAAGGCGTGGAGCATCGCCAGCCCGTCGAACCAGTGGTTGAACTTTTCCTCCTCTATCTCGAAGAGGGCGGGACCGTTTCGGAGCAGCGAGCCGGTCAGCCAGCGGGGAAGCTTGCCGTCGAGATCGATCCTGGGCAGGAAGGTTTCCTGTTCCAGTGACTTGAAGGCGAGGTTGAAACCGGGCCGCCGCAGGCTGCTGCGGGGGTCGGCGAGGGACTGCGCGATCCCGGCGGGACCGGCCGGGGAGATCGCGCCGGCCACGGCCAATCCGGCAGCCACCTTCGAACCGTCAAGCAGCAACTCCCTCCGCGTCTTCCCCATGCGGGGACTATATGGGCAGCGATCCCGGAACCGGAAGGGCTAGCAGCTAGGGTGATCGCATGAGCGAGGAGAACCGACGTTACGCATTGGCGGAGCGGCCCTCAGGGCTGATCGACGACAAGACTTTCACCCTGGAGACGAACCCCGTCCCCGAGATCGGTGACGGCGAGGCTCTGGTCCGGGTCAGATGGATCTCGATCGACCCCACCAACCGGACCTGGATCGGTGAAGAGCCGACCTACCTGCCCCCGGTCCAGATTGGCGAAACGATGCGTGCTCTCGGCCTCGGGGAAGTAGTCGCTTCCAACAATGCGAACTATCCGGTCGGCTCGCTGGTGACCGGTCTCACCGGCTGGACTGATTACACGGTGATCAGCGACGCCAATCCGCTGATGGTCGTGCCGGAGTCAGCCAAGTCGGCGCCCCCGGCCTCACTCCTCGGCATCCTCGGAATGACCGGCTGCACGGCCTACTTCGGAATGCTGGAAATCGGCGAACCGAAGGAAGGCGAAACGGTGGTGGTTTCCGCCGCCGCGGGCGCGGTCGGCTCGGTGGCCGGACAGCTCGCGAAGCTGAAGGGTGCCCGCGTGGTCGGCATCGCCGGCGGACCGGAGAAGTGCGCCTGGATCAAGGAAGAACTCGGCTTCGACGCCGCCGTCGATTACAAGTCCGAAGACTGGAAAGAGCAGCTCAGGGCCGCGACGCCCGAGGGCATCGACGTCGACTTCGAGAACGTCGGCGGCGAGATCATGGAAGCGGTGCTGCTCCGACTCAACATCAACGCCCGGGTCGCTCTCTGCGGTCTAATCTCCGGCTACAACGATGACGTGCGACCGCTCGATCCGCGGATCTTCGGGCGGCTGCTGGTCAACCGGGTGAAGCTCCAGGGCTTCATCATCCTCGACTACTACGCGCGTTTCGGCGAAGCGATCCGCGAACTCTCCGGCTGGGTCGCCGAGGGCAAGCTGAAGTCCGAGCAGACCGTGGTCGAAGGCTTCGACAACCTGCCCGACGCCCTCAACATGCTCTTCAAGGGCGAAAACAAGGGCAAGCTGGTCGTCAAGATCGCCGACTGAATCACCGATAGATCCGTTCTGTCAGCGCTATTTGCTGACAGAACGGATCTATCGTTCAAGCAAGGCCGACTTCGGCGCCGGCTCGCAGTCGCCCGGTTACGGACTTGAATCCCTGAATCAGAGTTTTCTAACCCGGTTCTAACCGGGTTCTGATCTGTCTGGCGGAAAGTGGGGACACCTAGTCCCTACTGAAAGAAGGGTTTTTCATGAACGAAGTCGCCTCAAGAAGGATCGCTTCATGCGCCCTGGCCCTGACCGGCCTGATCCACCTCGTGCTGGCCCCTGAGTACATGTCGGAGCAGGCATACATCGGTGCTCTCTTTATCGCCGGAGGATTCTCCTCGATCGGACTCGCCGTCTGGCTCTGGATTCGCAACCAGCCCGTCGCCTGGCTCGGAGCTGCCCTCGTATCCGGGGGGATGGCCGTCGGGTTCCTCCTCTCCCGGACTGTCGGTCTGCCCGGGTTCCACGAAGCGGAGTGGGAGCTCTCCGGAGTCCTCTCGGTACTTCTGGAAGTCGGTGTGGTCGGTCTGGCCGCGGTCGCACTTAGCCCGGGCCGGGCAGTGAGCGCCAATACCTGAGGAAGCCAGGAGGCCGGACTATTTTTTGGCCGCAAGACCCGGATTCCGCCGAGACAAGACCTATCGGACCTAGTTGCCGATAGGTCTCGTCTCGGGCCGATCCGTCGGCGACGGCGGGGAGCGACGAAACGCTTCGATTCCCGCCGACCAACCCGGGGCACGACCACCTTCGGGAGGTCGGATTCCGTCCAGGTCGATGCCGGCCGCGGCCAGTCCGGTTTCTAGACGAGGGCGGACCGGTCGAGGGACTGAACCGAGTTGTTGCCGGTCAGGGCCAGGGCGACATCGGCGTCGGTGCGGAAGGTTTCGAGGACGTTGCTCACGCCCGCTTCGCCTGCGGCCGCTACCGCGTAGGCCCAGGCCCGCCCGATGATCACCGCCTTCGCGCCGAGGGCGAGCATCTTGACCATGTCGAGACCGTTGCGGACACCGCCGTCGGCCAGGACCTCGGTCCGACCCCCGACCGCCTCGGCGATCGCCGGCAGGGCCGCCGCCGTCGAGGGGACCTGGTCGAGCTGGCGGCCACCGTGGTTGGAGACGACCAGCCCGTCGACCCCGGCGTCGACCGCCATCCGCGCGTCCTCCGGGTCGAGCACTCCCTTGACTACCAGCTTGCCCTTCCAGTTCTCCCGGACCCAGGCGATGTCATCCCAGGTGACCGAGGGATCGAACTGGGCGTCGACCCACTCCTTGAAGTCTTCCGGGGTCTTGGCGCCGGGTACGACTTCGGCCAGGTTGCCGAAGGTGAGCGGCTTGCCGCCGATCGCCACGTCGCGGAGCCAGGCGGGATGGGAGACGAGGTCGAGCCCGCGCCGCACCTTGGCCCAGGTCGACGGGTTACCGACCATCGCGTTCCGGGTGTCGCGGTGGCGGGCCCCGACCACCGCCAGGTCGATGGTCAGCATCAGCACCGGTGAACCGACTGCCTCGGCCCGGGACATCAGCATCTCGGCATATGCCCGGTCCCGCATCACGTAGAGCTGGAACCAGGGCGGCACGCTGGTCGCCGCGGCCACCTCCTCGACAGAACAGATCGAGACGGTCGATTCGGTGAAGGGAACTCCGGCCGCTTCGGCCGCCTTCGCTGCCTGGACCTCCGCCCGCCGGGCGAACATCCCGGCGATTCCGACCGGACCGAGGATGAGCGGCATCGCAAGTTTCTGGCCCAGCACTTCGATCGCCTGCTCGCGAACCGAGACGTCCCGCATGACGCGCTGACGCAGCTGCACGCGTTCGAGGTCGGCCTCGTTCGCCTTCATGGTCGCCTCTTCGTAAGCACCGCCGTCGGCGTAATCGAACAGCTGCCGCGGCAACCGCCGACGGGCTAGTTCGCGGTAGTCCCGCACCGTGGCGGGCTGGACGTTCAGGGGCCGATCGGGCGAGCGTCGCATGGAGGCAACCTACCGGCTGAATCCAGACGAAGTCCGGCCTTCAGGACCAACGCAGTTTCGGAATCAGCCGGCCGGCAGGATGATGCGGAAGCGGGCCCCACCGAGGGGCGAGTCCGAACAGTCGACCCGGCCTCCGTGCGATTCGGCGATCGCCTTGACGATCGCCAGTCCGAGACCCGATCCTCCGCTGGCACTGCTGCGGGACTCATCGAGCCGGGCGAAACGGTCGAAGACGCGATCCCGCGCCTCCGGGGGCACGCCCGGTCCGTCGTCGTCGACCACCACCGTCACCGTGTCGGCGGAATCGAACGCCGAGACTTCGACCTTTCCGCCCGGTTCGGTGTGCGCCACCGCATTGGAAATCAGGTTGGACACCGCCCGGGAGATCTGTTCACGGTCGATGGTGACCGTCCGCGAGGTCACTTCGCCGAGCACGAGTTCCCGGTCAGCCGTCGCCGCGATCCCCTCCACCTCACCGGCCAGGAGCGGCTCGAGTTCAACCGCTTCCCGCTGCATTCCTTCCGCTGATTCGGCCCGGGCAAGAAGCAACAGGTCATCGACCATCAGCTCCATCCTCGCGATCGCCCGGCCAACCAGTTCCGAGACCCGCCCCACTTCCTCCGGCGAGGGATCGGGGTCCCGGGCCAGGACTTCGATCTGCCCCTTCACCACGGTCAAGGGAGTGCGCAGATCGTGAGAAGCGTCGGCGACGAAAGCCCGCTGCCGGTCGAACGCATCTTCGAGCCGGTCAAGCATTCCGTTGAAGGAAAGCGCGAGCTGCCTTGCCTCGTCGCGGGTTCCGTCGATCGGCATCCGGGTGGAGAGTTCGCCCCCGTCAACCCCCTCGGCGATCCCGGCCATGCGCCGCATCGGTCGGGCCACCGAGTTGGCGAGTAACCACCCCGCCAGACCGCCCAGCACCAGGGTCACCAGGCCAACCAGGAGGAAAGTGTCACCGAGACCTTCGAGCGCGTCGTCGACCGAAGCCAGGGGCTGGCCGACCCTGATCGTCGCCGGGACCCCGCCCGCGAGCATGGTCTCGACGGTCAGCAGCCGGACCTCGCCGACGTGGTCGATCTCGACCGTGGAGTAGCCGGTGTCGGAATCGAGGATGCGCTCCGCGTTCTCGCGCGGATCATCCCAGTCATGCGATCCGGGTCCATGATCGTCTCGTTCCTCCGGATGATCGCGATCAAACCGTTCAGGGGGTTCGACTTCGAGTTCCTTCCGGTCGTCGTCGTCCAGACCCGGGGCGAGCAGTCCGGGCTGGTTGGTTGCCGTTCCGGCTCCCTCGATCGTGATCGAAATGACCCGGGAACTGGGTCCGAACGACTGGCCACCGATGATCTGTCTGGCCTGGGCAAGCTGCTGTTCGGGGCGCCAGGCCCCGCTTGTCTGGAGCTGAGACTCCAACCGGTCGGCCTCGAGCTGGAGTTCAGCTTCGATGCGGTCCTCCAGCTCCGCTCCGGTACCCCGGTACACCGCGAAAAAGGTGACCACGAGCGCCCCCAGCAGAACCAGGCAGATCGAAAGTGCGAGTTTTCCGCGCAGGCCGGGAGTCGGCAACTTCAAAGGTCCGTCCGCAACCGGTAGCCGACCGAACGCACGGTTTCGATCGGATCATTCTCGCCGTCCAGCACGAGCTTGCGGCGAAGGTAGGCGATGTACACCCCGACGATGTTGGTGCCGGGGTCGTAGTCGTAACCCCACACGCCGCTGAGAATCTGTTCCCTCGACAGGACCTGTCCGGGGTGACGCATCAGGTAGGCGAGCAGATCGAACTCACGGGCGGATAAATGAATCTCCCTGCCCTGGTGCCTCACTTCCCGGGTCAGCAAGTTCAGTTTGATTCCGCCGGCCTCGATCACGGTCGGGCTTTCCTGAGCGGGTTTTCGCAGGTGGGCCCGGATCCGGGCCAGGAGCTCTTCGAAGGCAAACGGTTTGGCCAGATAGTCGGTGGCGCCCTTGTCCAGCCCGAGAACCCGGTCGGGGACGTCGCCCCGGGCGGTCAGCATCATCACCGGCGTTGATCCGTCTTCCCGGCGGAGCCCTTCGAGTATTTCCAGGCCGTCCTTTCCCGGCAGCATGATGTCGAGCAGGATCAGGTCGAAGCGGCCGGTCCGGGCCAGAGCCTCGCCTTCGATTCCATCGGCAACCCACGTGACCGCGTAGCCCTCGGACTCCAGCCCGCGCACCACGAAGTCGGCAATCGCCCGCTCGTCTTCAACCACCAGGATTCGCATCCCCGCGATCGTAGCCGGGTTTTTGCCCCGTTCCTGTGTCCATTAGAGAACTCTCACGTGGCTCTGATGAGGCTCCAATGGTTGCCCCGCAGGATCCCTGGCATGAAAGACACACCTGATAACGACGCAAATTCACAGGAAAACGCCAAAGCGAACAGCGCCGAAGCGAAAAGCGATGTGAGCTCCGACGCCCCGACCGAAAAGATGGAAGCCGCGGCCCAGACCGAAGCAACCGTTGAGCAAGAAGCGGTGGCGAGCAGCGCCACGCCCAACCAGGCCAGCGGGAACAGCTTCAGTCGGAAGCTGGAATCGCCGAGCATCTGGAAGCGAACGGCGATCGGCCTCGGAGTCCTGCTTGCTTTTGTCTGCGGAATCTTCGCGTCAAAGGCATTCGATGACGATCACCACGAGCCTGACCTGGCGTCCTTCAGCCAGCCCGGCCCCGAAGGTGGTCCGGGAGGCGGACCGGGCATGGGTGCTCCCGGAATGGGTGGCCCCGGGTCCAGTGAGCATTTCGACGGCCCTCGGGAGCATGGCGAGTTCGACGATCACGATCGCTTCGATGATCACGGCGAGTTCGATGATCACGATCACTCCGATGATCACGGTGAGTTCGAGGATCACGATCGCTTCGATGATCACGGCGAGTTCGAGGATCACGGCAGGGAACGCGGTGATGCAGGTCACCACCGGTTCGAGCATCGGAATGAATCCGAAAGTCGTAATGGGGCCGGAGAAAATGCCCGATGAACTGACCAGGCATGAGCTGGCCGCGGCGAAGTCCGCGGC